>NZ_JAUBQX010000073.1:0-26182 GCF_036701505.1 Microcoleus sp. Pol11C2 | reverse complement strand
TTGAGCCAAAATTCTCATGAAACTACTGCTCGATCGAACCCTCGATCGATTTATGAATGATGTGCGCTCGCTATAGATGATGAAGTCTTCTGTTGCTGACATTGGGTGTTGGTGTTTTAATGGAATAGATAGGGTGATCGCGAGTAGAAACATGATACAGCCAGTAATTTTAGAAAAATTAGCAGAACTCCCTGAGCCTCTTCAGACAGAAGTGCTTTATTATGAAGTTGCGAGTCGGAGCGGTGTGCTCGCACTCGTAAATTTGTAGCGTGTATAAGTTTACGTAATTTCGCTGAGGCTTTATCCTGAAATTTTATTACAATTAGGTAGGACAAGTTATGTAGCAGCCACTATCAGGAGTTACAGATGAACAATCAAAATTTATCTCCAGGACAAGCAAATTTAAAACTTGCACTTTGGAATGCAGAAGCTGAGTCAATAAAAAGTAGTGAAGTATACGCGCAAATTCAAGAGCTTGGGCTTCCCAAAGAATTTATCAGTCGATTGCATGAGCTAATTACCTTTACAAAAAAGGTTGGAGGTAAAGTTTTTGCTGTTGGAAAAATTGTGCTGCTAAAAATTATTGAGTTCGTTAAGGCTCATCCATTTTTAGTAGTCGGTGCTGGGATAGGTGCTGTAATTGGGGCTGCTATTGCAGGTTTAATAACTTCAATACCATTTTTAGGGCAAGTTTTAGTTCCGGTGGCAGCAGCATTGGGAATAACTGTTACTGTAATGGGTGCAGTGGTTGGGCATAGACTAGACAAACAATTTCCAAACGTGGGTGAAGATGTTGGTGAAATTGTTCAACATTTCTTTTCTCTGTTTGCCGACGTATTCAATACTGTATTTCGTAACCTTATTACTGCTTAATCTCCAACCTGAAATTACTGAGATTTAATAATGTCTAACAAGCAAGAATTGACGAAAGAACAACTGATCAAACTAATTGAAGAACTAAAGAATAATCCGAGTGATGGAGTGGGACTTATTGCTGATGCTGGAGTGACTGCATTAGGCGCTGGTGGAGCTGGAGCAGCAGCAGCAATTTTAGGGTCAACCACCGCTTCCATACCCATTTTCACAGCCGTAACAGGTCTTGGTATGCTTGTAGCTGCTCCTGCTGCCCTCGTTGCGGGTGCTGCTGTAGTTGGCGGAGCCACTGTATATGGTGTATCGAGATTCATCAAAGATGGTGGCTTTCATGAAGGTAAACGCAAGCAGTTATTGAATGAGTATGAAGAACAGTTAAGAGAAGTTGAAGCTAAAGAGAAACGGTCTAACTTTGATGAGCAGGATAAGACAAGATTTTATTTGGTGCTGAAAGAAGCAGTCACCAATAATTTAATTAGTCCTGACGATGCTCATCAATTGGTGCAATCGTTAGAAAATGGTCATATTTCCCTTAGTGAAGTCTATGAACTTTTAAAGCAACTTTTTTCAGATAGCCCAATAACTCAACCTATAAAAGTAGTTATTGCTTGTCCAAATTGTTCTCAAAAGCTACGCGCTCCAAGTAATTTAGGACAACTGAATTTAAGCTGTCCCAAATGCAAGCATAGTTGGTCCTGTGTTCCCAAGTAAGATTTCGAGCGAGCAAAGGTTACTAGCCGCGGCTCACCTTTGCCGTTAGAAAACGAGGAAAGATGCGATCGCCCACTATTGACTGCTAAAATTAAGGGCGATCGCTTGTTAGGATTGTATTAAAATAAAAACGACTGCAATGGGCAATTACTATGGCTATTCGTGATATTGCGATCGCCCTTATTGCAGCAACTTCCAGAATCATTTTTGCCAGAAGTCAGCGACTTTATCGACTTTGTGATGCACAAGCACCAAAATAGAATAGCTGAACCCAAACTCCCAGACGATATTGCCAAAGCTTGGGAAAAAAGGTTCGAGGAGGTCGATCGCTTAAAACTAATGACTAATCAGCCGGAGAGCTAATATCAGCAACTCCTACTCAACAAGTAGCTGATCGCGATTAGAGAAACAAACTAATATCGATGTGGAAAAAATCGGCTAATTTTCTAGCTTCATCTATTTCGATCGCCCTGCCGCTAACAAAAACTTTATCAACCTCTGTTTCCGTTCCCAAAACTGGAATCAAATCTGATTTGTCCAAATTTCTCGCATCCATTAAATGTTGCAACATAGAAGCAGCATTTCCAGCAGGAATCGGATAATTTTCCGACTCAAATTTTTCAATCAGCGTTATCAAAAGCTCCAGAAATAGCTCTTCCTCCAGCGATCGCATAGGGCGGTGTTCCAGTTCGCAAGCGAGAGCGATCGCGGCCTCGTTTTCTGCTTCATTTGCGATCGGTTTGGGTTGATAGCGAACAAGTAAATCTGTATAAGATTTTGCATCAAAAGTACGGATCATTTTTCCACTCATCCTTATCATACTCAGCGTGAGTCAGAACATATTTGATGTAGATTCTTTGAGAAACGTAAACCAAATCAACAATCAGCCGATATCGATTTCCCTTAATATTAAATACGGTAAAATTTCCGACTGACTCAGCTTTTGGATAAATCTGCTGAACATCAATTAGGTTCTGCCATTGGGCTTTACTTGACACTCTATACCAGTCATAAAGTGCATCGCAGGAATCGGCATGGCTTTCACAGAAATCTCGCAGGATTTTTCGGCTGATAACACGCATTTCACCCTTGTTTTCCAAACTACACCAGATTTTGTTCTGGACTTACGCACTTGTCATATTATAAACATCTGTAAATCCCCAAAAACTAAAGCCCTTTTCCGTTGTTGCGGGAAAAGAGCTTTAATTTATTATTAACCTGGCACTGAGCTATTTTACCGGGCAGTGACCCGCCGAGTATCTTCGCCATAGCAACGTTTAACAACCGAGTTCGGGATGGATCGGAGTGGTTCCATTACATCATAAGCACCAGGAAAGCTTTGAAAACTTTTAATCCTGTGTCTGCGTTAAGCTTGATGCGCTGCATCTCTTTCGCTTGACTTAATTACCTTATCAAGTTTTCCCCTGTCTGTCAACCCCTTTATCAAAACTTTTTTTCGATCGCCCGAAACCGCCTGAATTATCTAGGTTTGAGGCCGGGTTTGGGTGCGCGGTCGATCGACCTTTAACTCACAAATTCAAAAAAGCCGCATCGGTTCCCTGTTCTGTGCGAATTTTCCCATCCTTCACAAACCACGCCACGACCTGCTTAACTGTTAATTGTTCGATCGCCCTTTCGGCTTCTGTCGCAATTTGCCTCTCATGTCGCAAAGACGCAATTACCCTATTCGTAAAAAAGTTTTCAAAACTCCCATCAAGTTCGATCGACCACAAATCTGTTCCTGGCCCCGAATATTGAGATTTCTACAAAGGGCCCTAGACGAGCTGTTGTTTAGATGAGTAATAATTCACCAAAAAACTAAAGCCCTTTTCCGTTGTTGCGGGAAAAGAGCTTTAATTTATTATTAACCTGGCACTGAGCTATTTTACCGGGCAGTGACCCGCCGAGTATCTTCGCCATAGCAACGTTTAACAACCGAGTTCGGGATGGATCGGAGTGGTTCCATTACATCATAAGCACCAGGAAAGCTTTGAAAACTTTTTATCCTGTGTCTGCGTTAATTGTGATGCGCTGCATCTCTTTCGCTCGACTTAATTACTGTATCAAGTTTTCCCTAGTCTGTCAACCCCAAAGTCAAAACTTTTTTTCGAGCGCCCGAAACAGCCCCCAATAGCCGAGTTTGACGTATTATTTGCCAGTGAGGCCGATCGACCTTTAACTCACAAATCCAAAAAAGCCGCCTCGGTTCCCTGTTCTGTGGGAATTTTCCCGTCCTTCTCAAACCACGCCACGACCTGCTTAACTGTTAATTGTTCGATCGCGCTTTCGGCTTCTGTCGCAACTTGCCTCTCATGCCGCAAAGACGCAATTACCCTATTCGTAAAAAAGTTTTCAAAACTCCCATCAAGTTCGATCGCCCCTAAATCTGTTCCTGGCCACGAATATTGAGATTTCTACAAAGGGCCCTAGACGAGCTTTTGTTTCGATGAGTAATAACTCCCCAAAAAACTAAAGCCCTTTTCCGTTGTTGCGGGAAAAGAGCTTTAATTTATTATTAACCTGGCACTGAGCTATTTTACCGGGCAGTGACCCGCCGAGTATCTTCGCCATAGCAACGTTTAACAACCGAGTTCGGGATGGATCGGAGTGGTTCCATTACATCATAAGCACCAGGAAAGCTTTGAAAACTTTTAATCCTGTGTCTGCGTTCAGTTTGATGCGCTGCATCTCTTTCGCTCGACTTAATTACCTTATCAATTTTTCCCTAGTCTGTCAACCCCAAAGTCAAAACTTTTTTTCGAGCGCCCGAAACCGATGGAATTATCGGGGTTTAAGGCCGAGTTTGGGGGTGCGGCCGCTCGACCTTTAACTCACAAATCCAAAAACGCCGCCTCGCTTCCCTGTTCTCTGCGAATTTTCCCGTCCTTCACAAACCACGCCACAACCTGCTTAACTGTTAATTGTTCGATCGGGTTCTCGGCTTCTGTCGCAATCTGCCTCAAAGGCCGCAAAGACGCCACCACCAAATTTGTAAAAAAGTTTTCAAAACTAGCATCAAGTTCGATCGACCCTTTAATACTCTCATCATTCTTAATCCAATCCATCACCTGTCCATTAGTCACCTCAGCCACCGGCTTCCCAGTCTCCCCAGCAATTTGCTTGAGCACCCTCAAAGCATAAATTGCCACCCGCGCCGAAAACTTCTCCTTCGACGACAGCAGCGCCATATCAACTTCCGCACACTCTTCCGGCTTTAAAAAATCTGCTAGCGGTTCCATATATTAAAAATTGGTAATTGGTAATTAGTAAGTGGTAATTAGTAATTGGTAATTGGAATTTAGGATGGGTAATTGGGAATTTGAAATTCTCATCCTTCTTCCTTCTTCCTTCTTCCTTCTTCCTTCTTCCTTGCAATCAAATAACCGCAGCGGTGTTCCCCATTAATAATCGAGTGAGTCCGCTCCACAATACAATCCGGCAAAACCGCTGCAAACATTTCCAACTCATTACCGCAGACACTCGGAAAAGTTTCAGCAACATTAGAAATCGCGCAGTTGTGTTCCATCAACACAAATCGATCGTCCAAACCAGCGCGATCGCAGATCCCAACCTCTACAGATTCTACAGGATAACACTCAGCCATATAACCTTCAGCCCTGCGGAGTTCCACCAACTTAGTCACCCGTTCTTGCAGCGAACCCGCACCCACTAGCCGCCGATAGTCCGTAGCCTTGCGCTGCCACTGTTTTCGCAGGATAGTAATCACTTGCTCGCGGCCGACGGTTTCCGCCAAGGTATCCAAGAAAGAGACTGCAAAATCGCCGTAACGATTCGGGAAGCGATCGCGCCCCAGACTGGTAAGCTCATAAATGTGCTGCGGCCGCCCCATCCCAGCCTGAACCGACTGATACTGAATCAGCCCCTCCGCTTCCAAATCCTTCAAATGACGGCGAATCGCCTGCGGGCTGATATCCAAAGACTCCGCCAACTCAAGAGCCGTCCCCTGCCCCTCCTTGAGCAAATATTCCAGGATGTCTTGTTTCGTGGAAGTCTGCTGAGTAGTCTCCATCATCTTCACAAAAAATTATTAATTTGACTTTGACAATATCACTGTTGTTAATGTAGCTTAAAATATACTAAAGCAACAAATCAGTTGTTTTACTTACCAGAGCAGCCCCCAGAACTGGCCGGGCCCCCGACAGTTCAGCGTCTGTCATCTTTGAGAGACTTATCCAGAACACTCGAAAGCGCAAAATTAATGAGCTCTACAGTCACAACCCTAGTCAACCAGCCCTACAAGTACGGTTTTGTCACCGACATCGAGTCAGACACCATCCCCCGCGGCTTGAGCGAAGATGTAGTCCGCCTGATTTCCGCCAAGAAAAACGAACCGGAATTCATGCTGCAATTCCGCCTCAAAGCATACCGGCAGTGGTTGAAAATGACCGAGCCCACCTGGCCCCACGTCAACTATCCCGCGATCGACTACCAACAAATTATCTACTATTCCGCGCCCAAACAAAAGCCCAAAAAGCTCAACAGTTTGGATGAAGTAGACCCGACACTCCTAGAAACCTTCGAGAAACTCGGCATTCCCCTCTCCGAACAAAAACGGCTCGGAAATGTCGCCGTTGACGCCGTTTTTGACAGCGTTTCAATTGCCACAACCTTTAGAGAAAAACTAGCCAAAGACGGCGTTATATTCTGTTCCATCTCAGAAGCCGTCAAAGATTATCCCGAACTAATAGAAAAATATCTCGGCAGCGTTGTACCAGTCGGCGACAACTTTTTCGCAGCCCTCAACTCAGCCGTATTCAGCGACGGTTCCTTTGTTTACATTCCAAAAGGCGTCAAATGTCCGATGGAATTGTCCACCTATTTCCGCATCAACAACGGAGATTCCGGCCAGTTCGAGCGCACCCTAATTGTTGCAGAAGAAAACAGTTCTGTGTCTTACCTAGAAGGCTGCACCGCGCCGATGTTTGACACCAATCAACTGCACGCCGCCGTCGTGGAATTGGTAACAATGGACAATGCCGACATCAAATACTCCACAGTGCAAAATTGGTACGCCGGCGACGCCAACGGCAAAGGCGGCATTTACAACTTCGTGACGAAACGGGGTTTGTGTCAGGGAGTTAATTCTAAGATTTCTTGGACACAAGTAGAAACCGGTTCCGCAATTACTTGGAAATACCCCAGTTGCGTGTTAGTCGGCGACAACTCGGTAGGGGAATTCTACTCGGTAGCGCTGACAAATAACAAGCAGCAAGCTGACACCGGCACCAAAATGATCCACGTTGGTAAAAACACTCGCAGCACGATTATTTCTAAGGGAATTTCGGCGGGTAATTCATCCAACAGCTATCGCGGCTTGGTGAAAATGGGGCCTAATGCTAAAGGCTCTCGCAATTACTCTCAGTGCGATTCCATGTTGATTGGGGATAACGCTCAAGCGAATACTTTCCCTTATATTCAAGTGCAAAACCACACTGCTAAAGTGGAACACGAAGCTTCTACTTCTAAGATTGGAGAAGAGCAATTGTTCTTCTTCGCACAGCGGGGAATTTCCGCAGAAAATGCTATTTCGATGATGATTAGCGGTTTCTGTAAAGATGTTTTCAATCAGTTACCGATGGAATTTGCGGCGGAAGCTGATAAGCTGTTGAGTCTGAAACTGGAAGGAAGTGTCGGATAATTTTCGCGGCCAAGAAACCCTTCCAGGCCGAGTCCATCGGTGACAACTTAAGCTCCCCGTCCGCCAGGGAATGAATTCCTTGACTAATAGCTAAACTCCTCTAAACAGGACTAATGAGTTTAAAAATTTTCTTCTCAGTCCTCTTCAGAGGACTTTAGCTTTGAGACAGGGAATTCATTCCCTGGCGAACTATCGGTTTAACGTTAATTGGTCACCAAGGGACAGAGCCTAGGAACGAGAAGAAAAAACTGTAAAGTGCATTGAGGAAAAGGACAAAAATAGATGATTGTAGAAAATAGTCAAGTGGTGCTATCCGTCCGCGATTTAACGGCGAATGTGGAAGATACCCAAATCCTTAAGGGTTTGAATCTGGAAATTAAATCGGGTGAAATTCACGCGATTATGGGCCCGAACGGTTCGGGAAAAAGCACTTTATCCAAGATATTAGCTGGCCATCCTGCTTATACGGTAACGGGCGGAGAAGTTACTTTTCTAGGTCAAAATTTGCTGGAACTAGCGCCGGAAGAACGTTCTCTGGCTGGCGTATTTCTGGCTTTTCAATATCCTTTGGAAATTCCCGGCGTTAGCAATCTGGATTTTTTGCGCGTGGCTTACAATTCTCACCGCAAACATCGCGGCTTGGAAGAATTGGATGCTTTTGATTTCCAAGATTTAATCGAGGACAAGCTGGATATTGTCAAGATGAATGATTCTTTTTTAGGCCGCAGCGTAAATGAGGGTTTTTCCGGCGGCGAGAAAAAGCGGAATGAAATTTTGCAAATGGCGCTGTTGGAACCGAAATTAGCTATTTTGGACGAGACTGATTCGGGTTTGGATATCGATGCTCTCAAGATTGTCGCCGGCGGTGTGAATCAGTTGTCAACTGCTGAAAATTCGATGTTGGTGATTACTCACTATCAGCGGTTGCTGAATTACATTATTCCTGATTTTATTCACGTCATGGAAGCCGGCAGAATTATCTTGACTGGCCCGAAAGAGTTGGCGCTGGAATTGGAAGAGCGCGGTTATGACTGGGTTGTGGAAGAGGAAGCAGCAGGAGTAGGCGCGCGATGATGAATACGCAAGTTGCTAGTAGGGAAATGTTTTTGACTGATTTGGTGAATCAGTGCGAAAAGTTAGGCGCTGCTAATCTCAAAAGTTCTGTTTACGGGTTGGATGATTTGCGCGATATTGCAACTCAATACGTGCTTTCTTCTCATTTTCCGACAGTGAGGGATGAAGAATGGCGCTTTACTGATTTGTCATCGGTGTTGCAAATTCCTTTTCATATACCCGAGAGCAATCAGTCAGAAATTAAGCTGTCTGATATTACGATGCCTGTGAAAGACAAGGCAGATTTACCATTAAGATTGGTCTTTGTCAATGGTTTTTATGCGCCGCATTTATCAACGCTGAATTTGCCGAATTTGCCGGACTTTTACGCAGGTAATCTATCCAATGTACCCGAAAAATATCAAGGGCGCATCAGCGATGTTTTGAGCAAGCACAGACAGCAAACCGAAGTGTTTACGGCGCTGAATACTGCGGGTTTGGCTGATTCTGCGGTGGTGTTCGTGCCGGCCAATATGTCGATCGACCTTCCGATTCACTTGCTGTTCCTGAGCGCGCCTGGTGCATCTCCCACGATGTGCCAGCCGCACTGCTTAATTATAGCTGAGCCTGGAAGCAACGTGACCCTGGTTGAGGATTACGCAACTATCGGTAATGTACCAGCGTTTACTAATGCTGTAACGGATGTTGTTGTCGGCGAAAACGCTACTGTGAATCACGTTCGGCTGCAGCGGGAAGGTGGGGAAGTTGTTCATATCGGCAAAAGTGCGATCGAGCAATCTCGTAATAGCCGTTACACTTGCCATGCTATCAGCTTGGGAGGCAAAATATCGCGGCACAATTTAGAAGTTCTTCAGCGCGGCGAAGCCACTGAAACAACTCTAAACGGCTTAAGCGTAGCCTTTGGGGAACAGTTAACGGACACTCACAGTTTAATCGATTTCAATCACCCACACGGTACAAGTCGCCAATTGCACAAGTGCATTGTCGGCAACAAAGCTCGCGCTGTATTTAACGGCAAAGTTTTCGTTCGCAAAGCCGCACAATTGACAGACGCCGGACAATTGAGCCGGAATTTGTTGCTGTCGCCGAGAGCTCGCGTAGATACCAAACCGCAGTTGGAAATTGTCGCCGACAACGTTAAATGTTCCCACGGTGCAACTGTCAGCCAGTTAGAAGATGATGAACTTTTCTACTTGCAAAGTCGCGGTTTGGATTTAGAAAGAAGTCGCTATTTGCTAATCGATGCTTTTGCGGCGGAAATGCTCAATCAATTACCGATTCTGGGCGTGGCGAAAATGCTTTCTACCTGCGTCGCTATCCAAGGATAACTCATAAAGATGAGGATACAGAGGACACAGCACTGCTGTGTCCCTACAACATCTTGCACCATTTATAACAGCCTGTAGGGGCGGGTTTCACGAATAATAATTGCCTAAAACCAACAATCTCGTAAACCCGCCCCCACCCAACGACAAATCACTAACTTCAAAAAATATGACACTTATTCAAGAAAAAACACTTGCATCAAAAGTTCGCGGCGACTTCCCAATTTTGAATGAAAAAGTCAACGGTAAACCGCTAGTTTATTTAGACAATGCAGCGACTTCTCAAAAACCCCTAGCTGTGCTCAACGCTTGGCGTGATTACTACGGACAATACAATGCAAACGTGCACCGCGGCGCTCACACTCTCAGCGCCAAAGCGACTGATGCTTACGAAGGTGCTAGAGACAAAGTTGCCGCGTTTGTAAATGCAGCGTCGCGGCAAGAAATTGTCTATACTCGCAACGCCACCGAAGCGATTAATTTGGTTGCTTATTCTTGGGGTTTGAGCAATCTGCAAGCTGGAGATGAAATTATCCTGTCGGTAATGGAACACCACAGCAATCTCGTTCCCTGGCAAATGATTGCTCAAAGAACCGGTGCGGTACTGAAGTTTGTCGAATTAACGGAAACTAACGAGTTTGATTTGGAACAGTTTAAAACGCTGATTTCCCATAAAACTAAATTGGTGTCAACGGTTCACGTTTCTAATACTTTAGGCTGCATTAGTCCTGTCAAAGAAATCTGCAAAATTGCCCACAGTTTCGGTGCAAGAGTTTTAATTGATGCTTGCCAAAGCGTGCCGCACATGATAGTAGACGTGCAAGCAATAGATTGCGATTGGCTGGTTGCTTCCGGTCACAAAATGTGCGCTCCGACGGGCATCGGTTTTCTGTACGGTAAGCTGGACTTGCTGAGAGAAATGCCTCCGTTCTTCGGCGGCGGCGAGATGATTGCTGACGTGTTTCTCGATTATTCCACCTATGCCGATTTGCCGCACAAATTTGAGGCGGGGACGCCTGCAATCGGCGAGGCGATCGCCCTGGGTGCAGCAATCGATTATCTTAGTAACATTGGCATGGATAAGATTCACGCTTGCGAAGCAGAATTGACTGCTTATATGTTCCAACAATTGCGGCAAATTCCCGAAATCAAAATTTACGGACCACAACCAGACAGCAACGGCGAAGGTAGGGCAGCTTTGGCGGCATTTACAGCCGGAGAAATTCACCCTCAAGACTTGTCTACTATGTTAGATCAGGAGGGAGTCGCGATTCGTTCGGGACATCACTGTACGCAAGCTTTGCACCGCTATTTGAACGTTTCATCTACTGCTAGAGCGAGTTTGTATTTTTACAATACTCGCGAGGAGATTGATGTGTTTGTGAAAGCGTTGAAAGAGACGATCGACTTTTTTGGTGGGATTATGGGATAAGTTGCTGAGGTGGGCAACTGCCCACCTTGTTAGAACATTGTTTGCTTTGCTCGATCGGAATATTTCGTGAAAATAGTTGAATATTATAGTTTAATAATACCAACAAAAAAAACATGAATCAATATCCTATTATCCTCATGCCTGACCCTGTTATTCAAGCTCTGGATGTAGTTCCATTCACATGGAAATTTAGTGAACCAAAACCTTTACCTCCCACTTATAAGCCTCAACCCATTGATGTACTTTTGTTTTTATATAAAGCTCTTCCATTAATTATTCCTTTTGCAACTATTTCTCTGATTGCCAGTAGAAGTATTATCGTCACTTTCTATATTTCTGTAGGTGGAATTTTGGTGACGGGCTTGAACTTCTGGCAACAACAAATGTATTACTTAGGAAAACTTAATCAATACAAGCAACAACTGCGCGATTATAAAGATTTGTTAGGAGAATGGCAAAAGCGTGAGATTCAGCATAAACGGCAGATAGCAGAATCCCAAAAACCTGAAAAAATAAAACAGTATCGCTATCAGATAATTAAAGATATTATCATAAAAACCGTCCCTCCTGAAGGTAGAATTGTCAGTACACAGTCTCCGTGGCTTGAAAGTAAATTTTATAAAAATTTACAGCAATTATTTCAAGATAAAATTTATAACAATTTAATTATCCAAAAATCCCACTCCTATCAACCTTACTGTATAGAAATTTCTTATTTTGATAAATTAACAAATTTACGTATTGATATAACTATTGATAAACCTTATCACTATGAAACCGGTGAGCCTAAAAATTACGAAGTGCTTGTCCAAGAAAATCAGCGCCATCAACTTTTTTTAGAAAAAGGATGGATAGTCATTAGATTTGCTGAGGAGCAAGTAGTCTGTTGGCCACAAAGTTGTTGTCGGGTAATAGCAGAAGTAATTAATCAAATAATAGGTACACCAATTCCCGATGAATTGACAACTGTAGAAACTTTACGACCTATCCAGCAATGGAATGAATTTGAAGCACGACAAATGGCACAGGAGCGCTATAGAGATAATTATTTAATTTAGCGATCGCCCTTTTTTTGACCGCAGATGAACATGGATGAACGCGGATGAAGAAGAGAGCGAGCCACCCCAAATATAATCAGGTGATAATGTTTGTGTTAAACCTATCAGCCGAAAATTGGGTTGGCAACCAGGATGAAGGTGATTTAAGAGAAAGTCCTACTTGGAGTCAAATATAACAAGGTATCCGCGAGTTAAATGTGACAACTAAAAATTTAGTTACCTTGGGTGCAGATGACGAGTGTTATATGAGCATTGGTGGAGGTGAATCCGGCAAATATATTGTTAACGTAACTTTTGATAACGTTAGGTTCCCTAATGTAGTATATCCATCGAAACTCGATGCAATATAAAAGCTAGTTGTCGGCGGACAAGAAGGTAATTATTCCGCCAGAATGTGTGTAAATTTAGAGACGCCACTGTTGGCAGATAAAACATTTACAGCATCAGGAAAACTCGATATTTCACTGTCTTGGGAAGAAGAGAAAGCATTAGTAATGCTGTAATAAAACAATATTTTGCTGTCTTGGGAAGAAGAGAAAACATTAGTAATGCTGTAATAAAAAAATATTTACCACAACCTAAGTGAAGTGCGCTCGCCCTTTATTCATTAGATGTATTGTGGGACAGGCGTCCCACCTGTCATTCATCAGTGAGAAGAAAGTGAAGGATGCGATATCAGCAATTACGTACAGACTCTATATCTAGGGTGAACACTGACGATATCAACCCTACATATAGTGTAAAAGTTAAATTATTTAGTAAGTCCTGAATCTATTTTTTTGGGTAGTATATTTAGTTAGATATTATGTAACTTACAGAGGTTAACAATGAAACCTTCAGAACCGGAATCAGTACAATCTAGCTTCTTTGATGAAACCTACCGCCAAAATTCAGATCCTTGGCGATACACGTCTAGCTTTTATGAAACCAGTAAATTCAGAACAACGATCAGATCCTTGCCCAAAGTCCGATTCAAAAATGCTTTTGAAATCGGATGTGCTATCGGCGTGCTCACCCAGAAACTTGCCAAAAAATGTGACAGATTGCTTTCTGTAGATTATTCAGAAGTAGGATTACAAGAAGCGCGCAAACGCTGCCACGATCTTCCACAGGTTCGCTTTCAGCAGATGCAAATACCCCAACAGTTTCCAACTGAGAATTTCGATTTCATTTTATTCTCAGAAGTGGGCTATTATTTGAGCAAAGATGACCTCCAGGCAACCAAGGAAAAAATCATTAACCAATTACTTCCTGGCGGTTATCTTTTGATGGTGCACTTTCGGTATCCAGTGGAAAGTTTTATCTTGAATGGCGAGATTGTTCACGATACCTTCCTCCACGATTCTGCACATTTTTTGAAGCATCTTGGTGACCCACGCAAACGTTTTTTGATGCTAGATTTAGCGCGCCATCACAAACGCTATCGGATGGATTTGTTTCAGCGGTTGTAAATGATACCAGCCGATAATTTTCCCTAGAGTGCATCTACAATTAGTTCGGGATCACCCTTTATTTCTTGGCCTTTATCTGTCAATAATATCAAGTCCGCGTCAATAATTATAATTAATTAAGTTTGTACTGAGGACGAATGCGATTAAAAGTCTGCGCCGATAGATATCCCACACTATTATTGTGAGTGATGGAGCAGACTTGATATAAATCAAAGAGCGATCGCCTTGTTAATTACGAACATCACAAAAGAGCGATCGCCCTCAATGACGCCATTCACTCCTCCATTAATACTCCCTAATTTCAGGATGTATAAATTGATAACCAGCCGCCTTAATCTTTTGATTCGACACCCTAGCATTATAAGGCCGGACGCTAGGACTTCCATCCCAAGAAACTGGAGGCAGATTGTGAGTTTCAAAAATGCGATCGAGCAATTCACCACTGGATAGCGACACATCCCCGACTAAATTATAAATTCCCTGCAATCGATTTTCCAAAGCAAATGTTAACCCCCCAACAATATCATCCCGATGCACCCAATTAGTAGCATCTTCCCCCCTACCGGGACGAGTGCTCCCAGCCCAGCCTCCAAAGATTTTAACTAATTCTCGCCCAGGCCCATAAATTCCTCCCAAACGGAGAATGCAGACTTGAAGATTGGGACTCGATGCTGCTAATAAAACCCGTTCTGTTTCTGCGAGAATTTCACCGTTTGGATTAGCCGGTGCGACGCGTGATTCTTCATTTACAAATTCACCTTGGCGATCGCCATACACAGAATAAGTACCCGTATAAATAACCTGCTTTACTGTCGCTATCTGCTGGAGAACCGATACTAAATTTGTCGCAGTATCTAAATAACTCTCCCGATAAGCCTGAGGATTTCGAGCACCGACGCACAGCATAACAGCATCTTGTTCTTGCAGTACAGACGCGATCGCATCTTTGTCATTTCCTTTGAGTACGGCTACCCGCTGCGCGACACCCTGCAATTCAACTACTCGGGTCGCCGTCGTAGTTGTCGCCGTCACGGTACAATCTGATTTGCCGCGTAAATGTTTGGCTGTCGCAGTACCCACATAGCCACAGCCGACGATCGCAACTTTCATAAGAAATTCTCCCTTGTGTCATGTTCTCTCAAATTATTGCCGGTTTCTGAAATCATGGCGCGCTGAGTTTTGTGGTAAAATGCAAAGCGTCGTTATCAATCGGAGTAGCATCGTGTCCGATAGAGATATTTTTGCCACATCCTCAGAAAGCGAACTTTTAGCTTTTTATGGTTCTTTGTTTGCGATCGCAGCCGCCGATGGTTCCTTTGATATTGACGAACTAGATTTGTTGTTTAAAACCCTAAATTTAGACAAATTTTCTGACTCTGCAAAGACTCAAATCCAATCCTACACAGCCAGTCCCCCATCACTCAGCGACTGTTTGCAAACACTCAGCAAGTCCGAAGAACCGCTGCGTTTGGGAGTCATGTATTTTTTAATAAACATTGCTGGGGCAAATAAGACGCTGCATCCCGGAGAAACCGAGGCGATCCAATCAGCAAAAAAACTGCTCGCGGTTTCCGACTTGCAAATCCAAGCCATGCAGGAATTCCTCGCAGATATGAAACAACTACGGGATGCCGCCCCTAATAAAAATCAGGCGTCAGCCTCCTTCAATTCGGCTGTTTCCCAGCTTAAAATTAAGGGCATTCCTATCGATTTGATCGACCGGAAAGAAACCACAACAAACCTCAGCAACCCCAAAATCTACTATTCAGATGAAACTTTTTGGACTAAACTTAAAAACTTTGCTTTAACCGCAGGAAGAGAAGTAGTTGAAAAAGCTTTGATTCTCTACTATACGGCTCAGAACCCAAATGTGCCTACTTGGGCAAAAGGAGTTGTACTTGGAGCTTTGACCTATTTTATATCTCCTGTTGATGCCATTCCCGATATATTAGTCGGCATCGGATTTACCGACGATTTGGGAGTATTGCTGGCGGCAATAGCTACTGTGTCAGTATACATTAATGCTGATACTAAAGAACAAGCCAAACAAAAAATCAAAGATTGGTTTGGCTAATAATATTATGTCCGGTGGAGCGTTTTGTTTCCGTGGGCATCCGCATAATATAATCGGAATAATATAGGAGTTGTCAATCGGATAAAAGACAGGACACAGCAGTGCCGTGTCCCTACCCAATATCTGTAATTCACTCAACTGAAAACTTGATTATTGTGGATTCTCAGTCTTTAATCGGCTTACCATCTCGATTGACAATACGGCTTTCACCATCCTTAGCCGTGACATTTTCATAAACCCCTTCATCCCGCTTCACGTACTTGCTGAAACCCGAATTTTTATAATCGGTGTCGGATGTCGGCTTCATCAACCTCGGAGCGCTCAGCAGCCGGCGTACCGGAGCATCTGCGGGAGTCTCGCCTGGTTCGCACTTAGCCAACTCGCACAGTTGACCCCAAGTGGAAACTTCCAGGTTCATGCTGTGCCAAACTTCTAACTGCTGGTTGTTTTCGGGACACAAATAATCGTATACAGGCATACTAAGAATCTCGTTTGCAACTACTAAAATTACTAATTGCACGGTTATTGAGAATATTATAGCTCAACATTACTAATAATTCAACCCTAAAAATCAAACTTTACTATTTTTAACGGTTGTTGAAACCTTAAATCAGCTATATTATTAACCCTGTGTGCTTGCTCCCGGATGCGATCGAGACAAAGCTCAAAAGTACCCTGAAATCCTCTGACTCGATCCAACGATCGCACGATCGACGCCTAGCAAATGCCCGCAAGACTTCCGTGGATGCCGTCAAAGGATTGATCATCATTTTCAGACTGTACGCAAATCACAGATTCTAAGTTTCAATTTTATTTATTTACTCACCAGCGAGGATTTACCGATGAGCGATTTCAAAGTTACGCCAGAAGTAGAGCTGAACACAGCTCAAATGTTAGAGCGATATGAACTGCAAGATGAGACAAATCTGCGGCGTTGGGCAAAACTGCACGGCATCAACAGCACTCGCGGTTTCTTCTATCCGAGTGAAGTAGATTTGATGGATCACGCTCACCACCATCTTTACAATTTGGGAATGAGCATTGCTGACTACCAAAGTCTTTTAGATCGGCGCCGCAGCCATTCCCAGACATCAGGCGACCAAAATAAAACAGTAGCAAGTCAAGTTGCTGACGAAGCATACGATGCCATAGAAACGCTGACAGATCAGTATGCTGAAGCTATTGATTTAATGGGAGAACGTATAGCAGACCATTTCATAGATGAACTCGATTTATCTGTGATGCGACACCTTTCTCAAAAAGTCAAAGACCGCCGCACTCTCAACGGTCAAACTAAAAAGCCTAACCGTTTTCTCCAAGTGATTAAAGCCGTGTTGCAACCGAGCAGCGAAAATACCCTTCTGATTCCCAAAAAAGAGAATGACTCTAGTTTAGAATTAGAACAGCATCATCGGCTCGGCTAGTCGCCGATTTTTTTGAAAGACTAAGAGACTTTTTGTTCAATTTACTGGTCAAATTTACTGAAAAGCCGACCCTAACCCTCCCCTTGTCAAGGGGAGGGAGCAAGAGTCATATTTTTTATATTATGAAGCGGAATTGAAGACAATAAATTGAGGTTTCCCAGAAGTCTAAATTACTTTTCAACTAATGTTGGGTTTCGCAACTCAACCTAACCTAATATAACTAGGGACAGATGGCGCAATCGCCAAAATTAGAGATAATATCTGCTGAATTAAACCTGTCAACCTCGCTCAAGGTAAAAAAATGATTAAATCCTGGATGGTAATTGGAGGCGTCGCCTTTGTAGTAGCTTTAGCTGCTAACATAATCGCGCCCAGCGACATCCAATGGTTCAACCGCTTGCAGCGTCCGAGATGGCTAGTATTTGAAAAAGCAATTCCCCTAATTTGGACAGTAATTTTTATTTGTGCAGCTTGGTCAGCAGTGATTGTGTGGGAAAAAGAACCAGGAACTCAGGAGACTTGGCTGAGAATGGGTTTGTACCTGCTTTTAGAAATAGTAACTATGTCTTACACCTCGGTTATGTGCAAAGTTAGGAGCCTAAAAGTCGGCACCATAATCGGCGGAACGGGCGCTATTTTAAGCGTTATCCTAGCTTTAACGGTGTTGCCAGTTTCGGAGCCCGCCGCCCTGTTATTGCTGCCTTACATACTTTGGAGTCCGATCGGCACTTACACCACTTGGGCAATGATGCACCTCAATCCGGCGGATGTTTAGGATCTAGAATTAGTCCTTTTAATGGGATGGCAAGCATCGGGAAAAAGCACCTTTTTTCGGTAGTATCTACCTGCAACGCAGGTTTTAGTGAGCAAAGACTTGATGCGGAATAATTGTACAGTTGCACAACTGGAAGCTTATGATATCGCTACCCCAAGCTGCATGAACCAAGTGTGCTTGTCTATGTAACCGCGTTGAAAATGGATTTTGCCATCAACAACATGAAAGAAGCCACAGCCTTGTAGCGTAAAACTTTTGCCAGTTGGTAGGTTGCCACCAAACTCACCTAGAAAGGTGCCACCACCAGTCCACTCGACGATCGCCCACTCGCCATCCTCAAACAGATTCTCAGCGTGCGTGTAATTGTCTGGAAAGGCTTGGAAGAAGCTAACAAAACTCTCAAGCAATGCCTCACGCCCGTTTAGAGGATCGCCAAAGGCAACTTGATGGTTCTCTGCATCTTCGTGATAAAGCTCGATCAGGGCGTGAGGGTCACGAGCGTTATAAGCAGAAACCCAGTCTTGGAGGACTTGCTTGGGCGTTTTCATTTTTGGTTCCCTAATACAGATAACTAAAGATATTAATTAGCACCTTCTCTCCCTCAAATTTACTGACTTGGAGATCTGCTCGGAGGCTCAGTTTCCGGCGGTTCGGGAGGCGGAGATTCAGCATCGGGAGGGTTCAGCGACTCGTCCCAAACTTTGATTTGCGATTGAGCTTGCTCAAAAGCCCGAGTACCCGAGGGAATTTTCTTCAAAGTCGCGATCGCCCCAGCCAGATCCGACGACGACTGTTCCACACCAAGCGCCAAAATCCGCTGGCTCCACTCATCAATCGCCTCACTCGCCTGCCACCGGAGGGAACTCGACTCCGGCACCTGAAGGGCCAGCCCAATTGCCGTTTGCAGAGCCTCCGCAGTCCCCGATCTGGCAGCCTGACGGGCGTTCTGCAAATCTTGCTCACCCTGAAATTGAGCCTCCCAAGTCCGAATGTTCGATCGAGCTTCCTCATAAAGCACCCGTCCCGATCGAATCCGGCGGGCCATCTCTATTGCCCCCGCCAAATTGCCCACCGCCGCTAGCTGCTGAGCTCTATCCAAAAACGGCTGGTCAACAAGCCGCTGTCTCCTCTCGATCCAAGCTTGAATTTTGGTTTGAGCTTCCACGTAAAGCGCCCTACCTCTACCGATCCGAGAAGCTTGAGCAACGGCCGCTTCCAGAGCATTCGGATCGCCCATACTCGCCAAATCGTTCGCTCTTTGCAAATACGGACTGTCTTCCAGCAGCTCAATTTGACGGCTCAAGGTGGTAATTTGACTGCGAGCTTCCGAAGCGCGGGGATTTGATTCCGGGACTGTTTGCAATTGCGCGATCGCAGCCCTCAAATCATTTACCCCACCAGGCGCCGCCAGCCTGCTTGCCAAATCCAAAACTTTCACATCAGCCATTTCTTGTTGCCAGCGGCCGACTAAATCTTGAGCTTGTTTGTATAAAGGGCGGCCGGACTTCAACTTTTGAGCAATCGCGATCGCCTTCGAGAAACCCTCAACAGAGCCAGTCAAAGCCTGAGAAGTAGCATTCGCCAACTCATTAAAATCTTGTACTTGTTCCCTTAAATTTGCAGACTCTGGAATCTTGTTAGCGATCGCCATCGCCTCCTCCCAATCCCCTGCTTGCAATCGTTTTTGGGCGATCTCCAGAATTTTCTTGCTAAATTCCGCGATCGCCTTATTGGCAGCTTGATACAAATAACTGTTTTGACCAATTCCCTGAGCCAGCTTAATCCCCGTCACCAGATTGTCGAGACCTCCCTCGGAGGCTGTATTCCGGGCTTTTAGCAACTTATTGCCCTCCGCCCGAGTCGTCTGAATTAGCTTAGTCAATTCCTCGTACTTAGCCGATTCCCAGAAAGTATTTCCCAAATCCAAAAGCAGAGTAGCTTGGCTGAAAGCCAGCGTCCACTCTTCCTGGCGCAAGTGGTCTTCAGCCGTGCGGTAAATTTTCTCTGCATCGCTCCATATCGACTGCCACTTTTCAATCTGCTTTTCCATCTTCGGGTAAGCCGGAACGTTTTTAGGAACCTTGCGAGCGAGCGCAATCGCCTCATCCAGCTTTCCTTCTTGGAAACTAGCATTTCCCAGCCTAAGAATATCCTCCGACCACCGATCGATTTGAGTGTTAATTCTCGGCCGCAGCGGATGGTTTTGTGGCAAAGCATTCACTAATTCGATCGCCCTGAGCAAATCATCCGCCGTCCGCTTGCTTGCTGCTTCTTGAGCACAAAAAAAGCGATCGTTAGCAGAAGCTGTCGGCCAAAAAATCTTTGAGCAATTGGACTGCGAGGTCAGGTTGAGTAAAGACGCAATTGCCACAAACCCCATGCCCACCGATAGCATCAAACTCAGCGCCAGCCAAAACTGCCACTTATTCGACCAGTTCCGCCAAAACGGATTGTGTGCCCCCGGCGGCTGCGAGTTTTCCCCAGACAAATTCGGCGGTAGTTCCAGATGCCCTCCCGGCAGTTTTCCCGAAGTAACCAACTCTCGGAGCTCTTTAAGTCGTTCAGCCCGGTTTTTCCTTGCTGGTAAGCGCACCAGCGACGAAGTATCCTTTGTTGACTCCAAGGATTCTGATGCAGACCAACGGCCTGGTATTTTGCGATCTTGACTCATATCCTCACCACAAACAGCAACCAGCCAGCGTTAGTTATTTAAAAACTGCGAGCGCTGCTATCAACTGCTCTATAAAATGTATTCATCACTTTTACATACTCCCGTCGGCCCTAGACTGCAAGGGCCGATCGCCAAACCGCCAAAATCAAAATTTTGTGATTAGGTAATTGATAATGCGTAATTGGCAATTGGTCAAGGCCGTCATCCCTAACTCGCACTCAATAGAGCCAATTACACATTATCGTCTCAAGAACCGGAGTTTGAGCGCAAATCGCCGATCAGTTCGGCAAGTTGGTCGCTATTAGCTTTGTAAACCTCGTTGCAGAAATGGCACGTAGCCTCAGCCCCCCCATCTTTTTCAATCATGTCTTGGAGTTCCGCTTCGCCCAACATTTTCAAAGCTCCCAAAACTCGATCGAACGAACACCCACAGTCAAAACGCACCATCTGAGTTTCCGGGAAAATTTCCAGGCCCATATCTCCCAGTAACTCTTGGAGAATCTGGTGCAGCGTTTTGCCCGATCGCAGCAGCGGCGTAAAGCCCGACAATTCAGCAACTCTAGATTCTAAAGTTTGCACCAATTTTTCGTCCGTTGCCGCCTTCGGCAGAACCTGCAACAGCACACCCCCAGAGGCTTCTACCCCGCCCGCCCCTACAAACACCCCCAAAACTAGAGCCGAAGGCGTTTGCTCCGAGGTTGCCAAATAATGAGTCAGATCGTCGCCAATTTCGCCGGAAACCAATTCTACCGTACTTGAATAAGGGAAGCCATATCCAACGTCCCGCACCACGTACAAATAACCGTCACCTATTGCCCCGCCCACATCAAGTTTGCCTTTAGCATTGGGCGGCAATTCCACTTCGGGATTGTCCACATAACCTCGAACTGTTCCATCGAGTCCCGCATCAATCAGAAGCCCGCCCAGCGGCCCATCTCCTTTGATGCGAATGTTGACTCTCGATTCGGGCCGCTTCATGCTGGAGGCGAGTAACAGCCCTGCCGACATCGTGCGCCCGAGGGCCGCTGTAGCCACATAGGAGAGCTTGTGCCGCTGTCTTGCTTCTTCGGTGAGGCGGGTGGAAATGACGGCTACGGCGCGAATTCCGCCATCTGCGGCTGTAGCGCGAATTAATTGATCGGCCATGAAAAACCTTACTTTCTCTTTTGATACCTTCTTGAACTATTTTAGAAGTTCTTGAAGGTTGTGGCAGCAGAGAGCAGCAGTTGACTCGGCGGGCCTGGAAGTGCGATCGAACTTCAGAACTCGCCTCTGTTTTCTATAAAACCTTGATCAACCAACTATTTATTAACACATATTCTGATAGATTCTTCCACTTAAATATTTATTTAATATGACCGGAATAACGAGTGCATTTATTTTCCATAATTTACCATTTTCTCAGTCATTTTATAACAACTAATGACTAATGACTAACAACTAATGACTAATCACTAAAGCTTATCTTGGCGCTAACCAGACGATTACCAAACCTTTACCTTGGCCGGCTAGAGTGAGATGCGTAGGTTTCAGACCAATGTTTTTTAGCTGGAAATAAGGGATATGCCATTAACATCTAAAGCACTTTTAGCGGAAATCCAGCATAACACAGGAGCGAGCCGAAACCTGCATTTTTATGCCAAGGGCGAAACCATTCCTATGATGTCGCATGGTCTTTGGCGAGTCTGTCAAGGTCTAGCACAACTGAGTACACTTTATCCAACCGGGGAAGAAGGACTTTTGGGTTGGGTTGGGCCTTCGATGTGCTTCGGTTTGTGGTTGACAAGCTTGCAAACTTACCGAGCTACGGCGACATCAGATATTTATTTGATGTGGTATTCTATGGTGGAAATCGAAGCTTCTCCTCAATTGGCTCACGAGTTGCTGCCTCAAATGGTACGGCGACTGCGACAAATGGAAGCAATTTTAGCGATCGCCGGACAGCGGCGAGTAGATGACCGTTTGTATCAGCTTCTGCTATTATTGCAACAAGATTTCGGTCAGCCTGTGGTTGAGGGAACTCGTTTGAATATCCGCTTGACACATCAAGATATTGCTAATGCGATTTGCACGACGCGGGTAACAGTAACTCGAATGCTGGGAAAATTGCAGCAGCAAGGGTTAATCAGTCGAGATGGCGATCGGCATTTAATACTTAACAAAGATGTTTTTGCCTCCACATCGGATTTGTTTGGCTGCAACCCTCAAGCAGTGTAGCAAGCGCAGAGAAAAATCTTATTCTGCTTCGCCAATCAGCGTAAACGCTGCCCAATCTTGCGGAGTTGGGTGCATCTTCATTGTAATCAGCATTGCTTGCCGCAAAGCTTGAGCTTTATTCGGTTTTAGCTGTAACTGGCGATAGAATTCTACCATTAATTCCGCTGTCACAGCATCGGGTACTAACCACAGAGAGACGATAATACTGGAAACACCAGCACTAATTAAAGCACGAGATAATCCAAGCACACCATCACCTGTGAGTTTTCCTCGACCAGTATTGCAAGCACTTAATACCACTAATTCTGCATTTAATTTTAAATCCAAAATTTCACTGGAAGTCAGCAATCCGTCATCATTTCCTGATGGCGCAAGGGCGATCGCTCCCGGTAAATCTCCCCTCTTCACTTCATTGAGTAATCCGTGAGTTGCCAGATGAATAATCCGGGCTTTTAGCATCTGTTGAGCAATCGATGCTTTAGTGGCTTGAGAGCCTGTAATCGGTTTAGTATTCAGAAGTTGGGCAATTGTAATTGCTTCCCGTTCGCTGCCCGGTAAGGGCTCTAATTGGCGCGGCGGGGTGCCAATTTTGGGCATAATTGGATTGCCTACAACTAAATTATTCTGGAGAGAAAGTTGTCGGATTTTTTGCCGTGATTGGTGGGTTAACTGCAAAATTTGAATGGCGGGAGCAGTGAGGATGGTATGTTTTTCAATCAGATATTGACCTGTCGGATCTTGTAAGGCGACCAAGGGAACTAAAAACAGGGATTGATGGGGAATGAAGATGACACGAGCATTCGGGTCAGTAGGTAAAAGATCGGCAATGGGTTGAATGAGTAGTTGATAACTTTGCTGTAATTTGGGGTAGATTATCCGAGAATTAGCAGCAGTGGTAGAAGCAGGGGGATTAGCTGTTTGTTTGTTGGCAATGTCCCCCGCCGATACACCCAGAGCATCGCGAGTGCCGCGAATCATCTCAGCTAAGGTTGTATCTTGCTCGTTTAATCCTCTCCTCCCGGTAGCAGCAGATACTCTTGTCTGTTCGGTGGCTTCGGGTAGATTGATGTCGAGAGATTTGATATCAACTGAGCGAAAGGTAATTTCACCAGTCGGCTTGATTACCCAAATATAAAGGGCTTCATTCCAAATATTTGAATACTCGACAAGGGTAGCGTTTTGCTCTTTAGCGATTTGTTGAATTTGCTGGATAGTGGGCGGGTTGATAGTAGTTTGGACAGATGCAGATGCGGCAAGGCGAGATGCCAATAACTCGACAAAAGCTCTGGCTCTACCCCGTTCGGCAATTTCTAAAGCGTCATTAGTTTTTTTCTGAGCAATGAAGACTTTTTGTAAATTGACATAGGGGTTAGTTTGAGTTTCAAAGATTGACACTTTATTGGCATCGTCTAATCCAGCACGGAGAGATTCCGAAACTTTAATACTATCAAGTAGGGTTTTCTCTGCTGCTGGGAGATTGCCAGATTTGGAGAGAGCCAATCCTAGATTGTTTAGAGCTATTCCCTCGCTTTCGCGGTCTTTAATTTCTCGGGCGATCGCCAAGTCCTGCTGAGTGTACTCGATGGCTTTGGCGTAGTCGCCGAGGGAATCGTAAGCAATTCCCAGATTTCCCAGAGCTTTCCCCTCGCTTTGGCGGTCTTTAATTTCTCGGGCGATCGCCAACGACTGCTGTTGGTACTCAATGGCTTTGGCGTAGTCGCCGAGGTTACGGTAAGTATTTCCCAGGTTTCCCAGAGCTTTCCCCTCGCTTTCGCGGTCTTTAATTTCGCGCGCGATCGCCAACCACTGCTGAGCGTACTCAATGGCTTTGGCGTAGTCGCCGAGGTTACGGTAAGTATTTCCCAGGTTTCCCAGAGCTTTCCCCTCGCTTTCGCGGTCTTTAATTTCGCGCGCGATCGCCAACAACTGCTGAGTGTACTCGATGGCTTTAGCGTAGTCGCCGAGGGAATGGTAAGCAAGTCCCAGATTTCCCAGAGCTTTCCCCTCGCTTTGGCGGTCTTTAATTTCTCGGGCGATCGCCAACAACTGCTGAGTGTACTCGATGGCTTTGGCGTAGTCGCCGAGGGAATGGTAAGCATTTCCCAGATTTCCCAGAGCTTTCCCCTCGCTTTGGCGGTCTTTTATTTCTCGGGCGATCGCCAACGACTGCTGAGTGTACTCGATGGCTTTGGCGTAGTCGCCGAGGGAATGGTAAGCATTTCCCAGATTTCCCAGAGCTTTCCCCTCGCTTTGGCGGTCTTTTATTTCTCGGGCGATCGCCAACGACTGCTGTTGGTACTCGATCGCTTTGGCGTAGTCGCCGAGGGAAAGGTAAGCAATTCCCAGATTTCGCAGAGCCGCCCCCTCGCTTTGGCGGTCTTTAATTTCTCGCGCCATCGCCAACTTCTGCTGAGCATACTCAATGGCTTTGGCGTAGTCGCCGAGGGAAAAGTAAGCACTTCCCAGATTTCCCAGAGCGTTCCCCTCACTTTGGCGGTCTTTTATTTCTCGGGCGATCGCCAACGACTGCTGTTGGTACTCGATGGCTTTGGCGTAGTCGCCGAGGGAATCGTAAGCATTTCCCAGACTTCCCAGAGCTTTCCCCTCGCTTTCGCGGTCTTTAATTTCTCGATAAATTATTAGTGCCTGTTGCCAAGACTGCAATGCAGCTTGAAATTGACTAATCTGATACTGCTGAATCCCTTGCTTTAACAGTCGGTCTGCTTCGCCTTTCCGCTGAGCTTGGGTTTGAGCCAAGGCCTGAGAATTGATGATTTTAAATTGAGAGTTAGGGATAAACCGAAACTCACCTACAGTCAGCGCCGCTAAGATTGAGATAAGTCCCGACAACCCAATTTTTTGCAGTTTCATAACTTTTGAGTGGCCTCTCGTTTGAATATCCGCTTGACACATCAAGATATTGCTAATGCGATTTGCACGACGCGGTTCTGTTGAGTGTTGACTGTTGACTGTTGACTGTTGAATGTTGACCGCACGCGGGGCGACATCTACCTGGAAGGAAGAGGATTGGAGTAATGAATAGTCTTTTTTTAATTTCTCCCGATCGCAGTTCCGGCTTTAAACCAATTCTTTCTGGTAACAGTAACGCGAATGCTGGGAAAATTGCAGCAACAAGGGTTAATCGTTCGATATCGCCATCTCGGCATTTAATTCTTAACAAAGGTGTTTTTGCGTCCGCCTCCGATTTATTTGGCTGCAACCCTCCAGCAGTATAGCAAGCGACAGCCATTTGCATCTACATAATGCTGTCTAATATTAAAGCTCAAATCGAATTGCATCAGAATTGTCTGTCTTGATTTTCCTTCCCCTATCTACAGCCATACCTTTGCAGTTGGAAAAGATACAGCAGATTGCAGGTTAATAGAGTACAGTTAAGATAAGTATATCAATAGCAATAATGAAACCATTACCGATCGA
>NZ_JAUBQX010000072.1:0-26737 GCF_036701505.1 Microcoleus sp. Pol11C2 | reverse complement strand
ATACGTCAATATACTTACACACAGAAAATTATTTAGGATTGTTTATAAATATAGAAAATCATTTAGGATTGCTATATTACTTTATGCAACAAATACAACGTTATCGAGGCAGTCTTCTCGGTTTAGCAGTTGGCGATGCTCTTGGAACAACTTTGGAGTTCCATCGCCCAGGCACGTTTGCCCCTATTAACGATATGGTTGGCGGCGGCCCCTTTCGACTGCAACCGGGCGAGTGGACGGACGATAGTTCGATGGCACTTTGTTTAGCTGAAAGTTTGATTGAAAAACAAGGTTTCGATCCAGTCCATCAGTTAGAAACTTATTTGCGGTGGTGGCGAGACGGACATTTGAGCAGCACTGGTAAATGTTTTGATATTGGCAATACGGTGCAACAAGCACTTTGGAAGTTTGAAGATACAAGAAAACCTTACTGCGGTTCTACTGAGTCTTCGACTGCTGGAAATGGTTCGATTATGCGTTTGGCTCCCGTGCCTTTGTTTTATGCTACAAATCCTTTGGAAGTCATAGAAAAATCTGGACAAAGTTCGAGAACTACTCACGGTGCTGCTACCTGTGTGGATGCTTGCCGTTATTTCGGTGCTTTAATTGCGGGGGCTGTGAATGGGGTTGCTAAAGATGTGTTGCTTTCTGAAAGATATTGTCCGATTTCGGGATATTGGGCAGCACATCCGCTGGTGTCAGAGATTGATGAGATTGCGGCGGGTTCTTTTAAACTTCGACAACCTCCTGAAATCAAAGGCACTGGTTATGTTGTCAAGTCTTTGGAGGCGGCACTTTGGGCGTTTTACAACAGTTCTTCTTTTTCTGAAGGCTGTTTGTTGGCTGTGAATTTGGGCGACGATGCGGATACCACGGGTGCGGTTTACGGACAGTTGGCGGGGGCTTTTTACGGAGAATCTGGTATACCGGAAAAATGGCGATCGCAATTGGCGTATCTCCCTTTAATTGAAGCTTTTGCCGAACAACTCTGGACTTTATCTCGATCGATCTGAATGTTTACCACAGTTTGGCACTGCATGACAACAGGGTAAGCGGTCATCGGTAATTGTCAACCGCTAAGCAGCAACTAAGGACTAAATAATTGAAAAACTTCTTGACTTTTGCAGCAAATTGTGTGTAGCTGATGTACTCCCCATCTTTCTAAAAAAAAGATTAATTTACAAATCTTAATTTTTGATTAAATTTAGTATTATAATCTTGGTAAATTCCAACTAAGTATTTTTTCTCACTATCATGATAGCGGATCAATTTCCTTGGCTGACCGCAATTGTCATCCTACCCCTCCTAGCTTCCCTCGCCATCCCTTTTCTGCCCGATACAGACGGCAAAACAGTGCGCTGGTATGCCCTAGGCGTAGGCATTGCAGATTTTGTATTAATGTGCTGGGTGTTTTGGACTCATTACGATCCAAGCATCTCTAGTTTCCAAATCGTAGAACAATATTCCTGGATACCTTCTTTAGGTCTCAACTGGTCTGTTTCCGTTGACGGACTGTCAGTTCCGCTGGTACTGTTGGCGGGATTGGTGACGACTCTATCTATTTTTGCTGCATGGGAAGTCGATCGCAAGCCACGACTCTTCTACTTCCTGATGCTAGTGATGTACTCGGCACAAATAGGAGTGTTCGTCGCCCAAGACATCATGCTACTGTTCATTGTCTGGGAACTAGAACTAATTCCGGTGTACCTCCTCATCTCGATTTGGGGCGGACAAAACCGCCGCTACGCAGCTACCAAATTCTTGATTTACACCGCAGGCGCTTCCATCTTTATTTTGATAGCTGCCTTAGCAATGGCATTCTACGGCGGAGGCACCCCCACCTTCGACATGGTAGAACTAGGCTTGAAGGATTACCCACTGGGTTTAGAATTACTGCTTTATGCGGGATTGCTGATTGCATTCGGTGTGAAACTGGCGATTTTCCCCTTCCACACTTGGCTACCTGATGCCCACGGTGAAGCATCTTCTCCTGTGTCGATGATTCTGGCAGGCGTATTGCTGAAAATGGGTGGATACGGACTGATTCGCCTGAATTTAGAACTTCTTCCCCAAGCACACGTTTACTTTGCACCGATTATGGCGGTGCTCGGCGTGGTCAACATTATCTACGGCGCGCTGAATTCCTTCGGCCAATCGAACATGAAGCGCCGCCTAGCGAATTCGTCGATTTCTCACATGGGATTCGTGTTGTTGGGTATTGCTTCCTTCACGGATTTGGGAATCAACGGGGCGCTGTTGCAAATGATTTCCCACGGTTTAATCGCCTCAGTATTGTTTTTCCTGGCTGGCGTTACTTACGATCGCACCCATACAATGATCATGGACGAGATGGGCGAGATTGGGAAAGTCATGCCGAAAGTGTTTGCCTTGTTTACCGCAGGCGCGATGGCATCCTTGGCACTCCCCGGAATGAGCGGTTTTGCTAGCGAATTGTCCGTGTTTGTGGGCGTCGCAACTAGCGATATGTACAGCGGTTCTTTCCGCGCGGTGACAGTTTTCCTGGCGGCAGTGGGACTGATTTTGACGCCGATTTATTTGCTCTCGATGCTGCGACAGTTATTTTACAACTGTGGGACACTAGCGGCTTGCGACCTTGAAGATCTAAATTTGCAGAATCAGAGAAACAATCTGGATGAAGCGGTTTGTTTTGGTAATAGTTGCGTTTTGCCGGGTGATGCACCGTTTATTGATGCTAAACCTCGGGAAGTGGCGATCGCATTTTGCTTTTTGATACCGATTGTCGGCATTGGTTTTTATCCCAACATGGCGATGCAAGTCTACGATGCCAAGACTGTCGCAGTCAACGCAGAAGTCCGCCAATCTTACATCCAAATCGCTCAACAAAATCCTCGGATTTATGCGAATCAACTTTTGGTTCCCAAAATTGCCCAAGCTCAAAAATCGCCGGCTTTGGACAAAATTACACGGTCTGAATCTGCATCGGTTTTTGGCATTGTCAAATAATTTTATCGAATTCTGTTTTTGTTGAAAATTGGGCGATCGCTTTTGTCAAAGGGCGATCGCTTTTTTCTTATCGCTGAATTTCTGAAATAATCTGCGCCAGATTCTCCCTAGCATATCCCACCTCAAGAATGGATTTCTCCTCCAGGTCAGAGGCAACTTTATTCAAGATATTTAGCGGTTCTTCAGAGCCTGTCGTATTCACAAACAACACTTGCAACCGAGTTTTTACTAATGCTAAAATAGAGCGACTTCCCTCGCCTTTATCCCCTTTCCGTTTAGCAATATTGATGCTCAATTTGTGAGTTTTCAACAGCCCCATTCTTTCTATTCCTTGGGTCTTAACCGTTTCCAAAACCTCCGCTCGAATCTGCTCGACTAATCTGTCGGTCACATATTGCACTATCAAAGGCTGAAGCATAAAAACTGTTTCGCCGCCCTCACTGATTTTGTCAATCAGCGAGCGACGACCCAGAGAATCGAGATTTTTTAGCAAATCTGAAAGCGATGAATTGACCAAGAGCTTCTCTCGCAAATTCGCTAGGGAAATCGGGCTTTGAGCAATAGCAATCCAGTAGGCAATCTCTTGTTCAGAACTCGACATTCTCTCGAACTGCTGCGCCAGCAAATTGCTGATATGTTCTTCAATAAATAACGCCGTTGCTTCCAAAAGCTTTAAAACATTTCCCTCGAAAAACTCGTTAATTGTTGTCGCTACAATCTTTAATGCTAACAGATTGCCTCCGTACCGGGATAACAAGATTTCCAACTCTTGATCTTGAGGCGACAAACCTTTTTCTTGGAAAATTTCCCGCGCTATTTCCTCGGAAATAGCAGGTTTTAAAGACCGCACTTTTTCTCCCGCCAGCAAAGCCAGTTCTGTAGGTTCTTCCGAACTAACTAGCAGTAAACAGCTATTGTGATTGACCTCACAGAGCCGCACAATTAAATCTCGATATCCTTCGCAGCCTTCGCGGTAGTGTCCCGCTAATTCTTCTGGTCTGAGAACCGCTTCAAAATCGTCTAAAATTACCAGACAGCGGTGTTTTCGCAAATACTCGACCAAACGCGAAATTTTGCTGTTGAGGTCGATCCTCTTCGATGGCTCCGCTAACGGCACATCGGGTTTTTGTGGGTTAGAAAAAAGTTGAATTAAGCTCCCTAGGAAGTCGGATGGTGCGGGTGTCGATCGCAGCGATCGCCAAATCACAAAATCAAACTCATTCTGTACCTGTTTTGCCAACTGCACCGACAGAGTTGTTTTGCCGCTACCAGCCAAACCAAGCAGCGCTATTAGGCGACAATTATCTGATACAATCCACTGCTTTAAAGTAGTTAATTCTTCAGTCCGTCCGTAAAAAACCGAAACATCCGGTGCTTGACCCCAATCTTCCTGTCGGTGTCCAATCGCCATCTTCAATAGAGAACCTTTACCTCCACTAAAATCGCTCGTTCCCTGAGCGATGTGGTATGAAAACAGCAACTGATGCCTCAATTCCGAAAGCTTTCCAGGGCCGTTCCCCCCGATCTGAAACTTTTTGTAAACTTCGCCAAGTCTTTTGCGAACGGCGATGTCGCTAATGCCAAGCTTTGTGGCGATCGTCGCTGTAGATTGACCGTCGAGAGCCATAAACACAGTTTCTAACTCGGCATCTGTGACACCGCGCTGTTTGGCGATCGTTTGCACAAAGTTTTGAGGAATCGGAGTAGTCAAGGTAGGAATCTCGTCTATACTAAAAATCTATCTTCTATTATATTGTGTGAGTTCTCGCGGGCGAGCAATTGAATCGAATCTACCAACGTTCAGCTTGCTTTTTGTTGTTTGGGCAGTTTTAGATATTTATACCCAATTATCGATTGTGATACCAGTTTAAAAAAATGCAACTCTAGGCCCATACTCCAAACCAATACACAATCAGTCATTCCCAATTCTTTAATTCTTTAATCTAAGATGGTATGAGAAACGGGGAGTTAATCTGCATTAATTGTTGCTATTTCCTACCGGTAAAACCTATTGTAGAGTGGAGGCGCGGCGCTTAATTTATGGCACCAAACCATAAATCTCCACCCGCACCACAACCCACGGCGAACCAAAAACCGGGTAAATTTACAATTTTGGAAAGCAGCGCTGTATCAGCCAAAATTTGTCGCACTAGCGCGGTATTCTTGGGCCGAAAGCAGCCGCCAACTCCCATCGCCCATAAGTTCCAAAACCTGCTGGTGATATTTCACTAAACTCAATCGGTGGCCGACACTCACAAACGTAGTTTTAGTGGCTTGCAACTGCTCGTATAAATGTTGCTCGTTCTTCAAATCCAAAGCACTTGTCGCCTCATCCAAAATAGTGTATCTCGGTTCCGTCAATAACAATCTAGCAAAACCTAAACGTTGCTGTTCTCCCAGCGACAAAATCTCACCCCAATCTAACTCCGCATCAAAACCGCCCAATCTGTCCGGCAAATCGGCTAAGTTTACTGATGCCAAAACGCGGCGCAATTTTTCCTCATCAACCTCGCTGCTGCTGTTGGGATAGAGAAGTTGCGATCGCAAACTACCCAAAATCATATAAGGACGCTGCGGCAAAAACAGCATTTCCTCCAATTCCGGCCGCGCCAAACGGCCGGTTCCCGATTGCCACAAGCCCGCAATTGCCCGCAGTAAAGAACTTTTCCCAGCACCGCTTTGACCTACAATTAACAGTCCTTCACCGGGCGACACGGCTACCGACAAATCTCTAATTAAAGTTTTTTGATGCTGGGGAGTATCTAAAGTAACGTGTTCCAGTGTCAATTGCGAACTTATAACTGTATCGATTGTTCTTAAGTCTAGTTGAACAGCACTTTTTTCATCCCTTAAAAACTCATTAAACGTGGCTAAACGATTAATTCCCGCTGCAAATAAACTCAAGCTTTCAATCCTATATACAACCAAAGAAAACGCTTCTGAAACCTGACGAAAAGCAAATTCAGCTTGAGTAATATCGCCGTATCTGATCTCACCGGCAAAGTAGATAGAAGCCAGGAATACAGAGGGAATAATATAAGTTGCATATCTATAGCCAACTCTAAAATATCCCAAATTCCGCTGCCAACCAATTAGTAAATGAAAATTCCGAACTGCTTTTAAAAATCGGTGTTTCACCTGAACAGATTCCTGTGCTTCTCCTCGGTAAAAAGCAATTAATTCTGCATGGTCCCGAATGTGAACCAATCCATAGCGAAAGTCAGCCTCTTTGGAGAGCTGATTGAAGTTCAAAAATATCAACCTTTTGCCAAAAATTACCATAACTGTCGTGCCAAAGACAGCATAAATAATTAGCCCGATCGAAAGACCTTTGGAAATAGACCACAGAATACCTGTAAAAGAAATAATATCGATCACTGCCCCCAATATCAGCAGCAAAAACTCTAAACTTGTGTTCGTGAAAGATTGGATATCTTCAGCAATCCGTTGGTCGGGATTGTCGATTTCCTTCTGAGAATTGATTTCGTAATAAGCGCGGTTTTGAAAATAACTACCCAGGAAACTCTCACTCATCCACTCTCGCCAGTACAATCCCAGTTTATCTTGGGTATAGCCATAAATAACAACTATCGGGGTAGCGATAATAAAAACTCCAGCATAAACCCACATAAACCGCCAAAAAGTAATCTGATCTTTTTCAGCTAGTGCTGTCGTGAAAAAATTACTAATATAGCTAATCACTACGTTAATTCCGCTAACAGACAGTGACAAAAATAGCAGCAGAGCTAACATTACCCACTGCTTCCAGCGCGGTATCAACTTGCTTCTGAAAAAGACAAAAGCAACCAGCGGGAGAATTAACATTAAACCAACGATCGTAATTCTCGGTGAGTATATAATTCCTGTGATCAAAGTAGCTAAGCCAGCCGCAACCCCGTTAAAAGCCTCGGGAAATAAGACTTGAGTACCCAAACATACAGCGCTGACGAACACAAACATCGCAGCGAAAAGAAATATCAACAACAGCGCTACTAATCCTAAAAAGATTCTGCTACCCCCAGGCTCTAAAGGATAAAAATAAGGTTGAGCGATCGCAATAAATCTCTGCCACAACTGACGGTCAAATCGATTCATCTTTGCTGTTTACAAAACTACTTTGACTTTTTTAACATATCAAGTCTTGTGACAAACCGCAGCAGTAATTTATTTCGGAGTTTCGCGAAAAAATTTGTCTCACCCCCAGGCGGAAACTTGTTTTCCGAGTTAACTGGTGGAGAGAAAAAAGTTGGGATCTTAGTTCAAGCTCTTAGATTCATCTGTGGAGTCAATCCTTTAATCTCAAATCTAAAATCTTAAATCGATGGGATCAGAAGCAGTGGCGCTTTCGCCGGACAACGCCGACTGCAATTTACTGCTGTAAAATCGCTGGCTAATTCCTAAAATTACTTGTTTCATTACCCAATACAAAACAGCAATTACTACAAAAGTTACAGCCATTACTAAAACCGGACGCTTACCTATCAAATCGTTCATTACTGTGTTAACTAGCGCATCCGGGTTAGTAAGAATATCCCAAGTGTTGAAGCGGATAAATCGCCCTAAATAAATTCCGATCGCCGAAAGTGCGTGTATAGTTATCTCTGTTGCCAGGATAAATTTACTCCAACCCTGTTGCTTCAAATAGTAACCCAAATTCATCACCGACAGCACGTAAGCCCCAAACCCGACCAGCATAAACGCCAGATACTGCGGGATCAAAGCTAGAGTCACAGTCCATACCGAGTTCCCCTCTTTAATCTGCTCAATCAGGTGAATGATATCAGTTAAAACGTAGGGCGCATTGGGCAAAAATGCGATAAACCAGAAAAAACCGCCCCACCAGCGGAGAGAGCGAACTCCGCGCTGCCGCAGTACCCAGATGTCTAAAGCCATCAGTGCCAGCGTAATCGCGATCGCGCCCAAAAGGTAAGTTTTTCCTACATCTTGCACAATGTGCTTCAGATAGTTAAAAACATGGCGCGTACTGGGCAAAAAAGTAGCGCCCAGGAGAATGCCCGTACCCCACAGCAGCCAGCGCGATCGAGGTTTGCGGAACAGCCAAAAACTCAGGCCCAGCGGTACTAAACTCAAAAACAAATTCCAAGACATCCAACGGACATTGTGTCCCATTGCTTGCAGCGCTTCCAGGATTAATCCCATCATGTCAATTTTTATACAATTAAAGGTTTGATGCAGCACCGCTGCCTTAGCAGCTTCAGTCTATTTTAGTCGTTAACTTGTAGGGTGCGTCAGCTTATCGCTCCGCGCCTGAAAATTAAGAATTGCTAACCCCCCCTACCACTGTGGAGTCAATCTCTAATCTAAAATCTAAGATCGAGTGACGCACCATACTATTTATACACTTGGTGGATCGGAATCTCAATCTTAAAATTTGTTCCGCATCCTATGGACGAAATACAGCCAATCTTGCCCTTGTGCTTTTCTACCACAATCGAGTGCGCGATAGACATTCCCAACCCCGTACCTTTCCCCACAGCTTTCGTAGTAAAAAACGGGTTAAAAATTCGATCAACTATCCCATCGGGAATGCCCGTACCGTTGTCCGAAATTTCTACCCTCACAGTGTTCTGGGTGGTTACATCAGTGGAAATAGTAATGCGGCCACTCTTGGTCTCTAATGGTGGAACCGATAACTGGTGATATCGTTCTTCAATAGCATCAATTGCATTAGCAATAATATTCATAAACACCTGATTCAGTTGGCTCGCATAGCACTCCACCAGTGGCAGGTTTCCAAACTCCTTAATTACTTCAATTTCCGGGCGGCTGTCCCGACTCTTCAAGCGGTGCTGCAAAATTAACAAAGTGCTTTCAATCCCCACGTGAATATCGACCAACTTCATTGCGGATTCATCCAGTCGTGAGAAATTTCTGAGGGACAACACAATTTGGCGGATGCGCTCGGTTCCTACCTGCATTGAACCCACAAGTTTTCTTAAATCCTCAGCCATGAAATCCAAATCTATCTCTTGAATGCGCTCCACAATTTTTGAATTATGTTCGGGATACTCATGTTCGTAAAGACTCACCAGTTCAAGCAACTGTTTTGTATACTGGTTTAGATAATCAATATTAGCGTAAATGAAGTTAACGGGATTATTAATCTCGTGTGCAATTCCAGCAACTAATTGCCCCAAAGAAGACATTTTTTCAGTTTGGATTAGCTGAGTTTGAGTAGAGCGCAATTCCTGCAGCGCTGACTCTAAATCTCGAGCTTTTTCTCTTTCTCGCGCCTCGCTTTGTCGCAGTGCTTCCTCTGCTTGCTTGCGAGTCGTAATATCCTGGCAAAATCCAATTATTACCTGAGCCTGACCGTCAACATTCCTGCTAAAAATAGTATCCCGGCTTTGCATCCACAAAAATTGACCATCTGCTGCCCGTACCCGGTACTCAATTTCCCTAATTTCGCCATCTTCAATTCCTGCAAAGCTGGCGTGATGTTTCACAATTTTAGGCAAATCTTCGGGGTGTATTAACTGAGACATCAGTGACGAATTCATCGCTGTAATTTCGTCGGTGGTATAGCCCAGAAGCGCGAGCATTGAAGTATTAGTGTAGATATTTCGCTCTTCTTCTAAGTCGTAGAGATACAAAATACCGGGAGTAGCTGATGCTACTTTTTGAATAAACTGCTGGCTTTCTTGCAAAGCTAATTCAGCTTGTTTGCGATCGGTAACATCAACGGCGATGCCGTCCCAAAGAATATCGCCATTTTCTTTAGCTTCAGGACGCGAATTTATCTGAAACCAATGAATGTTGCCGGAAGGTAGCACCATCCGTCCTTCCCACTGCGACGGTTGCAGATTTAGGGCTGAAATAGCAACAGATTCGTCATAATTTTGGCGGTTTTCGGGATGAATCAAATCTGTGACCAAAGCCGCATTTTTCAGAACATCTTCTGGTTCTAACTCAAAAAGTTCTCGGCAAGCAGCACTTATGTAAGGAAAACTAAAAGAGCCATCTGGACATAACAAAAATTGATAAATGATTCCAGGCAAATTAGCAGACAGCTTTTGGAATTTGGCCTCGCTTTCCTGCAGTGCTTCCTCTGCTTTTTTGCGCTCCGTAATGTCAGTAATTGAACCAACCATGCGGACCGCTTTTCCAGATGCGTCCCACAAAGCTTGTCCGCGACTCAATATCCATTTGTAGGCGATGTTGTAGCACCACAATCGGTATTCGGTGATGTAATGCGGCGTTTTTCTCTCCAAGTGTTCTTGAAGAAGTTGCTGAGAAATCGCTAAATCATCGGGATGTAAACTCTTATTCCATTTGTTATTGTAATCGCTAATGTCACTATCTTCGTAACCAGTGATTTCCTTAAAGCGCTCTGACACAAAAAGTTCACCTGTTTGCAAGTTCCAGTCCCAAATGCCGTCATTGTTGCCTTTGAGTGCTAACTGCCAGCGTTCTTCAGTTTGCATCAATTGAGCAGTTCTCTGTTTGACTCTATCTTCTAGTTCTTGGTTGAGTTGTTTGAGACTTTCTTCTGCTTGTTTGCGTTCGATCGCAATTCCTGCTAAGTTTATGATCGCCTCTATCAATTGCAGCTCAAAAAAATGGGACTTGCGTGGTTGAGAATAATACATTCCAAAAGTTCCCAAAACCTGACCCTGAGATGAAAAAATAGGAGTAGACAAGCAAGCTCTCAGTCCAAAACTCAAGGCTAAATCTCGAAAATTTTTCCACAAAGGATCCCTGGCAATATCTGTAACGATCACCTGTTGGCGGCTAAAGGCAGCAGTGCCACAGGAACCGACATCCGGGCCGATGGCTATGCCATGAATAGCAGCATTGTAACTGTCGGGCAAACTGGGCGCTGCTCCGTGCAGCAAATGTTGGCCGTCTGGAGCGAGAAGCAATATCGAACCCATGACATCTCTAGATTGCTGCTCGATAATTTCAACTAAACTATTTAAAGTAGCGCCAAGATTTGCCCCCTTAGCAATCATTTCTAAAATTTGTTTTTGACCGGTCAACCAACTTTCAGCTTGCTTGCGCTCCGTAATGTCGCGGGCTATCCAAATAAAAGTGTTTTCCTGCATTGGAGAAATGTTAGCGACAAACCAAACTTCTTGGTGGTCTATTTGCAGGCTGTATTCTATGGAATGGGTCTGTTTTGTGTCGGCGGTAAGTTGAATTTGACTGAGGAAAAAATCTGCTGTTTCTTGTGGCAGGATATCGTGCAGAGTTTTGTCTATAAGTTCCGCCGACGGTTTGTATAAAAGTTCGGGATTTGTGGGCGCAATTTTCAGATAACGTCCCTCAATATCAATCACAAAAATTACGTCGTTCATGGCAGCGAACAAAGCTCGAAGTTCCGATTCCGAAGCTTGGAGGGCGATTTCAGCTTGTTTGCGATCGCTAATATCCGTCCCGATACAAAGCAGTCCTGCAAAATTCCCCTTCGCATCGAGTAAAGGTTTATTTGTCCACGCTATCCACACCCTTTCCCCATTGCTGCGGATGCTTTCATTTTCGTTTTGGAAGTATTTTTCCGGCTGTGCCAAACAGTCTCGAATCTTTGTCGCGAGGTCACTTTCAAATAAATCTGTTTTGGGTATAATTGTGCCGATCGCACTTTTGCCGATGATTTCTGCTTCTGAATACCCGAAAAAAGTTTCAGCAAACTCGTTAAAAAAAGTAATCTTGCCTTCACTGTCTAACTGCACAATCATGCTGTTAGCATTCTCAACTAATTGCCGGTACTTAACTTCGCTGGAACGCAGTTTCGCACGGCCGTACACCCAGCTAAAAACTGCGACCCCGGTCAAAAGTGCCAGCAAGCCGCCTCCAAAAAGCAGCCAGCCCCGAAACGGCGAATTCGCAGTCCATCCTCCCGCCGGAATTGCTGCCAACTGCCAGGAACCGTTGGGCAAAGTTACTTCCAGCAGCACGGGATTGTGCTGAAAAATTGACCCGTCACCGAAAAACACAGGGCCGGATGCTCCCTTCCCGTCTTTGCCCCTCAGAGCGTATTGGAGCTTCCCTGAGGAGTCGTTGAGTCCTGCTTCCTCAATCAGGGAATTTTTGTCGATGATTAGACCTGTCAAGCCCCAGTAAACTCCTGTTTCAGGCTCGGCGCCGGAGGGTGTGAGAAAAATCGGCGATCGGCTGATGAACGTCTCGTCTCCCTCCAATAATTTCACGGGCCCGGCTAGCAAAGTTTTTCTGGTTCGGATGACCTCTTTGACCATTGGTCGCTGTTCGGGTAGCGTCGTCAAGTCAACCCCGATCACCGCATCATTTCCCTCCTGTGGATAAATGTAAGCGACCGTCGTGCCTTTAACTAAAGTTATGGCGCGAATACCCGGTTGCTGTGCCACCAGAATTCTCGCCGTCGCTGTAAACTCGGCTTCAGTGATGTTTGGGTTGTTGGAAAGGTAAGCCCCCAAGCCCCGCATCAAAAACAGGCGGGAATTCAAAGAGCCTTCCAGCTTAGAACGGACTGTGCTGAGCCGATCGAGGGTGCTAGCGCGGTTGTAGTGAAAAAACCGCCGCTGTTCCGATCGATCTAAAATGCTAACTCCGACCAAAATTGCTATTGATGCCGAAATTGCTGCTAAATACGGTGAAATTTGGAATTTTTTAACCTTAAAGTATGCCATCTGCCGGGGGTTAAGGTATTTTTTTAAGTCTTTAGATAGATTTAGTTTAGTTTGACTTCTCTAAACAAAGGCAAGCTTTTGGGGATACCGGGCTTTTGGCAAGCGGGCGCGAGTTTGTTGTTTTCTAAGCTGTTGTGCATTTGAATTTTATATTTCAAGGTCGTATTTTCCACTCGTCAAATCCTCGCAGCGGATAGGGTGCTGCCCCTATCGGCTTCTGGCGACTCGTCATTTATCGGGTAGGGCGCGCCATGCTCCCGCACCACAGGGGTGGGGCAGCGCGCACCCGAAAGACGGGAGTTATTAGCTAAAATAAGGTTAGCAATAATTTTTTTCAGCGCTACGGCTAATCATTCATAGGGGCAATTTGATGCAAGAACAGTTGATGGAAGCGATCGCACCTTACCGCGATCGCGTAGATTATTTAGAAGTTCGCCTCGAACAAAGCGAGTCAACTGCGATTAGTTTTCGCGGCCCTCAGTTAGATGCTGTCAACCGAAGTTTTAGTCTCGCCGGCGGCATCCGCGCCTGTCACAAAGGTGGCTGGAGTTTTGTAACTTTTAACGGTTTAGCTGAGTTAAAAAACCGCATTGAAGAAGCTGTAGTGCAGTCTCGTTTGGTTGGCAGCGAAAAAACTCAACTAGCAGATGTCACCCCGATTCAAGATTATGTAGCGGTGGAATTGGGTCGCGACCCGCGCTCTATTACTCTAGCCGAAAAGCGGAAATTGCTCGAATCTTACAATCAGTTGCTGTTAGATTATGACCCGCGAATTCAGACGACAATCGCAGGTTACAGCGACAGATTTGGGATTACTTATTTTGTGAATTCTCAAGGTACTTGCATCGCTCAAGAGCGCTTGGACGTGACCGGCCGTTTCGGAGCGATCGCCCGCGGCGAGGGCGGTGTCGTCCGCCAAGGGTTTGAGTCGATTCACTCGCGATCGGATTACGATGTCTTGACAAATATTGAAGATCGTGTTAAAAGTGCGGCCGTTCGAGCTGTGGGCCAACTAGAGGCAAAATCGGTGAAAGGCGGTCAGTATCCGGTGATTTTAGACCCTTATTTGTCGGGGGTGTTTATTCACGAAGCTTTCGGGCATTTGTCGGAAGCAGACGGCATTTACGAAAACCCGAAAATGCAGGAATTGTTGACTTTGGGCAAGCCTGTGGCGATCGAACAATTGAATGTAATTGACGACGCAACTGTACCGGGATTGCCGGGAACTTTGAAATACGACGACGAAGGCGTGCCTGCTCAGTGCAAGCATTTAATTAAAAATGGAGTTTTAGCGGCTCGAATGCACAATCGCGAGACTGCGGGCAAAATGGGCGAAAGTCCGACGGGAAATGCCCGAGCTCTGAGTGCTACTTTTATGCCTTTGGTGCGGATGACTAATACTGCGATCGAGTCTGGCGAACATTCTTTTGACGAAATGGTTGCGGACATTGACGAAGGAGTTTATGCAGTGCGGATGTTGGGAGGACAAACCAACGGCGAAATGTTTACCTTTGCGGCGGCTCAAGGGTTCATGATTCGCGACGGCAAATTAGCCGAACCGGTGAGCGATGTCACTTTAAGCGGCAATGTATTTCAGACTTTAAAGGATATTGAGTCTATAGGAAACGACTCGGTTTATGCCTACGGCGGCTGCGGTAAAAATGGCCAGAGTGGTTTGCCCGTAAGCGTCGGTGGCCCTCATCTGCGGATTAAAAATGTTGTAGTCGGAGGAAGGTAATCATTAGTCATTAGTTATTAGTTCAAGAGTTACGCAACTGGTTAAGGTGAGGGCGCGATCGCGCCCTCACCTTAACCAGTCCGCGACCCTGACAAGCTGACAAACGACTTAAAATCTGGTATTTACTTTCACTCCCGCTGAGTGCGATGCCGCAGGCTACCGCTACCAAAGGTGTAAATTTCCGCCCCTCAATTCGCACAACGAATAAGCTTGACTTGTACGCATTTCGCGTTCTTTTAGCCAATTTTATTCCCCTTAACTCGCCTTCATCTCTACCCGCTCGCTCTGCCTAATCGGAATCTCAATCACAAATTCTGAACCTCGATCTGGCTGCGAAAAACACTTCAAATCTCCGCCGTGCTTCTCCACCACAATCTGATAGCTGATCGATAATCCCAAGCCCGTGCCATCACCCAGAGGTTTAGTTGTAAAAAAAGGATTAAATAGCCGATTTATTACATCGCTTGTCATCCCCGGGCCATTATCTTTAAAACTGATTCTTACCGACTCGCAATTCAGCAGAGAAGTAGAAATCGTAATCGTCCTAGGCTCGTTTTTAATTTGCTCAGGGCTGAGTTTTTTATCATAGTGATTCAAGGCATAAATGGCATTGCTTAGCAAATTCATAAATACCTGATTCAACTGACAGGCATAACATTCTATTTGTGGCAAATCTCCGTATTCTTTAATAACTTGAATAGACGAACAATTCGGCTTAGCCTTGAGCTGACTCTGCAAAATTACTAGAGAGCTATCGATTCCCTCATGAATACTAACGGGTTTCATCTCAGCTTCGTCTAGGCGCGAGAAGTTCCGCAAAGTCACCACAATCTGACGGATACGTTCTGCCCCCAATTGCATCGAAGACAGCATTTTAGGCATATCCTCTTTGATAAATTCCAGCTCTATTTGCTCAATTAAAGCTTCGATTTCAGGGTATTTATCGGCATCGTGCTGCTGGTAAAGCGTGATTAAACTCAATAGCTGATGAGTGTAATCCGCGACATAAGTTAAGTTGCCATAGATGAAGTTAACGGGATTATTAATTTCGTGGGCAATACCTGCAATTAGTTGTCCTAAGCTCGACATTTTCTCAGTCTGAATAAGCTGAGACTGAGTGCGCTGTAAATTTTGCAGTGCCAGTTCTAGTTGGATGGCTTTTTCTCGCTCTCGCGCCTCCGATTGCCGTAATTTCTCCTCTCTTTCCTGGCGGGCGCGCTCGTTGTCCTTTAGCTGTTGCACATGGCATAAAGTTTTGTTAATTGTAATTTCTAAATCCTGAAAATTGATTGGCTTAATCAAAAAGTCAAATGCCCCGCCGTTCATTGCCTTTCTGATATTTCCCAAGTCGCCATAGGCAGATATAACTACTGTTTTGACCAGAGTAACTAGCTCGTTAAGTTTCGCGAGCAAAGCCATGCCATCCATGACTGGCATATTAATGTCTGTCAGTATAATATCTATATCCGGCTGCTCTCGCAACGTTGAAAGCGCTTCTACACCATTGTGTGCAAAAAAAACTTGGTATTCTCCTGTGCGGATCTTTTGTCTAAATTTCTGGCAAATTAAAGTTTCTAAATCTGGCTCGTCATCCACAAATAATATTTTAGCTGGCATCTGGAGAGCCATTTCGGTTGTAGGCGACATTTTTTGAACTCCTGGGGTTCATTAACTTATCCAACGAGTAATTTTTATCTACTTTACGTCCTATTATAGATTATTTCAGGAGTAATGAAAAGGCTGGTTTCTGCAAGGGCAAACCGGATGGCTAGAATAGGCTCTGAGTTTGGTAAAAGTCGATGGATTAGCTAAGGGTGAGTGTCGCCCTCGTTTGTCTGATTGGAATTTCAATCCAGAACTCTGTTCCCTGCCCCACCTCTGAAAAACACTTCAATGCGCCCCCATGCTTCTCCTGTACAATTTGGTAGCTGATATAGAGACCCAAACCAGTACCCTCACCTACAGGCTTAGTAGTAAAAAATGGTTCAAAAATACGGTCTTTCACCTGGGCGGTCATTCCCGGCCCATTATCCAGAATTTGAATGACGACACGGGATTTTTCCTCTAGCAGAAAAGTGCGAATAGTAATGGCCAGCGGGCAAGCGCGGATGTCCTCTAGTGACCGTTGTTTGTTGTACTCCTTCAAAGCATCAATCGCATTAGAAAGGATGTTGATAAACACCTGGTTTACTTCTGCAGCATAGCATTCGACTAAAGGCAGAGCGCTGTAGTCCTCGATCACTTGAATCTCTGGACGCCCTGCCCTTGTGTGAAGTCGATTCTGCAAAATCATCAGGCTGCTTTTTATCCCCTCGTGAATGTCAACAGGCTTTATGTGAGCTTCATCCAACCTTGAGAAGTTACGCAAAGACAAAACAATCTTCTGAATGCGGTCAACACCCCCTTTCATCGAAGCCAGAATTGCGGGTAAATCTGCTATCAGAAATTCCAAATCTATGGCTTCGATTTCAGTTTGAATCTCCGAACTGGGAGGAGTGTACTGCTGCTGATAGAGATGCAGCAGGTGGAGTAGGTCTTGAATATAATCACTGACGTGGCTGATATTGCCGTAGATAAAATTGACGGGGTTGTTGATTTCATGGGCAATCCCCGCAACCACTTGACCTAAAGAAGACATTTTTGCGGTCTGAATCAGTTGAGCTTGGGTCTTTTGTAGGTCTTGCATACAGTTCTGTAAATGCTGAGCTTCTTCTCTAGCGCGAGCTTCTGACTCCCGCAAGCGCTGATTTTCTTTTAACTGTTGCACCTCGTGCAGGGTTTTGTTGAGGGTAATTTCTAAATCCTGAAAATCTATCGGCTTGGTTAGAAAGTCAAAAGCACCGAAGTTCATCGCATTTCTTATATTTTTTATGTCGCTATAGGCTGATATAACTATTGTTTTGAGGGGGAGGTTTATCTGATTAATTTGAGAGAGTAAAGTCAGACCATCCATTTCAGGCATATTAAGGTCGGTCACTACTATATCTATATCCAGGCGTTCTTTCAATTTTTCCAGCGCTTGTACGCCATTATGGGCAAAAAAAAGCTGCCATTTTTCGGCGCGTATTTTTTTTCTAAATCTCTGGGAAATTAGAGATTCTAAATCTAGTTCATCATCCACAAACAGTATTTTTGCTGACATATTAATGTTTCAGTGACTATTAAAACTCATAAAAAATTAGCGCTCCAGAAGCACAGAAGGAAAATGCAATCGAGCAATTTTAACTCGACTGAGGTACTGCTTTTAATTAGGAATTACCCATTACCAATTACCCAATATGTTTCCTTGTGAGTTTACTCCAAATTGAGTATTTTATTTTTGAGTGTATCAAAATTAACAGGCTTAGTAATATAGTCATCAGCTCCATAAGCCATTGCGGTTTGGTAATTTCTCTCATCTCCATAAGCCGTAATCATAAAAACTTTTAAATCTGGAAACTTTTCTTTGAGAATCCTGAGCAGTTCTAGCCCATTCATTCCTGGCATATTAATATCCGATAAAATCAATACAATAGACGCTTCATCCTGGTTTCCTAAGTAGTTCAAAGCTGCCTCTGCGGACAGGCAAAAATGAAATTGAATTTGCCCGGCTTTGATTTCTTTCCTAAATTTCTGCTTGAACAGTGACTGGATATCTTCTTCGTCGTCTACAACCATTACTTTCATTTTTTGAACTCCTTAATTTCTGCTACTTTTTTGGGGCAATATGATTACAAACTCTGTGTAATTTCCAACTTCTGTTTCGACTTTGAGTTCTCCTCGGTGTTGCTGGACAATAACATCCTGACTGATCGAAAGACCTAGACCAGTACCTTCCGCTGGGGGTTTTGTAGTAAAAAAGGGATTGAAAATTTTATCGAGTACCTCCGGTTTTATACCTGAGCCATTATCGCGAATGCGGATTTCAATCGCGTCACCAAGATTTCGAGTTCTAACGTCAAGCAGCGGTGAAAATTCTTGTCCGATTTCTTGCTGCTTTTTATAGGCTGCATAGCAAGCATTGCTAATAATGTTAAGAAAAACCCTGCCGATGTCTTGTGGCACGACCTCTACTTCGCCTATATCACTGTCGTAGTCGGTTTCTATGGTAATGTTAAAAGCAGCTTCCTTGGCTCGCATCCCGTGATAGGCTAGATTGATATATTCGGCTAATAAACTATTTATATCTGTAGCTTCCCAGTGACCGCTTTGTCCCCTAGAATGCAAAAGCATATTGCCAACGATTTTGTCTGCTCTTTGACCGTGTTGATTGATTTTTTTTAGATTAGCTGTGAGATCGGTTAATAGCTCGGCAATATCCTCACTGGTTTCGGGATCTAAACGTTCTGCTTGATTTTCAATTTTTTCAAACAGTTCTTCTGTTAATTCAGCCGAAAGTTCTGAGAAATTGTTGACAAAGTTTAAGGGGTTTCTGATTTCGTGGGCAATCCCTGCGGTTAAACTGCCCAGAGAAGCTAGTTTTTCTTGGACAACAATTTGATTTTGCATAGCTCTGAGATTTGCTTCTATCCGCTGGCGCTCTTCAATCTCATTTTGCAATTGCTGCACAGTATGGGTGAGTTCAGATGTACGCTCCTTGACTTTGATTTCTAGTTCCTCATTAGCTTTTTGCAGTGCTTCTTGGGCTTGCTTGCGATCGGTGATATCGCGCACGATCGCCACATATTCTTGGAGATCCTGATTGGAAAGAGAAGCTTGTTGAGAGAATCTGTTTGAGATAGCAACTTCCAGGATGCGCGAGTTTCCATTGGGTAAGTTGAGGGTGTGTTCGCTGCGACTGAGCCACTGCTCTGGCTGAGCCGCTAATCCGGGTAGTAATTTGTTCAGGTAAGACCCAATGAGCCTTGTAATATCTATTCCGAAGAGGCTTTCAGCAGCGGGATTAGTCTGACGAATTACACCTTTTTCATCCAGCACTACAATAGCATCTAGGGCAATGGTAAAAAGCTGTTGTGCTCCCTCTCGTGCCTCGTCCATTAAGACAACCTGGGATAGGCTCGTCCAACAGGCAACGGCTACCCCGACAAAGGTGATACTCAACACTAGCACTACCAAAAGATTAGAGGCAAGACTTGAGTTAGCCTCTAAGGGGATACCAAACAACCAGCCGACCGTAGCGGCGCTAGAAATCAGTAAAATCACGACTACAACCTGAAACGCCACAAAATCTGGTATCAAGCTCTTGCGCTCTTGCCGATAACGCTTAATCCACCACTCTGGATGAAACGGTGCAAAGGGAATGCGACGGATAGCCGCATCCACTACGAAAACAACCGCAGGAAACAGCAACCCAATCAGCACATCTTCCCGACTCCAAGCTAAGCCTCCAACCAGCAACACCACACCATCAAACATCAAGAAGCCTAATGCCAACCAAGGCCATCGCACTTCTGGAGAGCCTCGCTGCAGCCAGAGTCCGAGATTGAGTGAGATCAACATTACGACGAAGCCAACAGAACCAATCACCAATAGCCGAGTTAGATCTATCCAAAGTAAAGCGATCAAATTAATTAAAACGCAAAATATCAAGCCCGGTTGCAGAACACCTCGTCGGGAAACGATCGCAAACACGGGTGCAACATATCCATCTAAAGCGAGTTGGTACAACATTCGGGGAGAGTTAGAAACCGCAGTGGCGCAAGCTAGAAAACAGCTTGAAGCCAGCAACAGTGTCACGATTAATGAAGCTGACGGGCCCCAAAATGGTACGGCGGCTGCTAATAAATTCTTAAACGAGTCTTCCCCCAGTCCTTCAGCGGTGGCTAAGCGCATTAGTACCCAGGAGTTGGCTAGAAATATCGGCACAATTAGCGCAGCAGCTAAGTTCAGAAACCGCAAAGTTTCACTGGGACGACGGCTGTCGGCGACAAAGGAAGAAGCGGTTTCGCAGGCGCAAGTAGCGTAGATCGCGAAGCATGACCACTTAGCCCAGTCCACAAAGGTTAAGCTTGGCCAACTGCTGGGGAAAAGTCCGGGACTCTCTGGAGATAAAGCTAACCATCCCATCCCTTGAATGCCAAACACCAGTAGAAATCCAATTGCTGGGAACACGAAAAATGCGTGCAGTATTCCTAGGGCGCGAGTGCCGCTAAATGCCACAATATAAGCGATCAGCGTGAATCCAACTATGAGAATTGTTCTGGGACACGGAATGCCCAAGGGTTCCAGGTTAGCTTGGATGAGGTCTGTGATGACGATCGCATTCACTGATGGATATACTACCCAACTCAGGAAGTAAGCGAACGCCGCATAGCGACCCAGAGAGGGATAGTTCCTCAGTAGCCTGGTGATATAGTTGGGTGTTCCCCCGGACATTTCTGGCCAATGTTCCCCTAAGCGTTTCACTTGCAGGTTCAGCATTACCCCCAACAGCACTGCGGGCAGCCAGACGAAAATGGCATTTGGGCCCAGAGCCGCGTACATTGGTGGTGCAATCGTTACCCATGCGATATGACCGCTCAGGCCAAAGCCCCAGCTTTCAATAGAACTCAGGCTTCTCTGGAGGCGCATGGGCGATCGCCTACTAAGATTTTCTGTTGGGGAAGGCTGAGTTGGTTCTGAATGGTAGCCGTTTTCCGGCTGGTCTCGGATGTCTGTCGCCATCAATTTTACCTATATATTTTTTGGATATTGCAGTCGCTACCCAATGTTCAGGTTTATATATCTAAACTTGTTTCTGTTAATAATGGTTGCTAGCCTTAAATTTTGGCTAAGCTGCCATTCCCAGTCAACCATGAAAATCTATCTCAATCCCTATTCAATATTATCTTATTACATTTTATTTCTAACTTCTGAGTGTTGCTAATTTTGTGTTTTTTTAGCACTGCCGTTGATGGCTTCGCCTAACCCGTTGGGTATTTAGGGACTTCAGGCATTACAGAGAAATTGGGCAGGATTTATGCAACTGTCACACCTTTGTCTACCAGCACCCAAAAATTAGACAATAAATATGGGAACTTCGGCAAGTTTTAGTTGCTCAATTAAATAATTTGATAGCAGCCGAGTTTAATTTGATATATTGTTTGACGAGTTTTATCGGCTAAAATTTTGAGCGCCTACCCCACCCAAGTTCATGGCAAGCAATATGATTTCTGGGAATTATAGCTTGACGGCACTGGCAATATTATTTCCCCTTAGTTGCTTGATTTCCTAGGAAATTGCTCAATTTTCCAAGGAATAGCACACATATGAGTGTACGTTATTCGTGCTGGATTGAGTTGGGTTGTTAGTCGCGACTGTCCACTTGTCAGTGCCCCAGACTGCTTAAAGTGATGGGTGAGGCGGTGATCACGCCCTCACCATCTGCCAATTGCGTAACTCCTGTAGTTAATTAGTAGAGTGGGCCTCGGCGCACCTTACTACTACAGATAGTGTCAAAATAGAAGGAATGCAGCGTAAGTCTTGTTTTTCCCTCTTGCTTCTTCGTTCTGACTTCAGAACTTACGCAAAAAATGAATGGTTCAATCCGCTATTGGTACAGACTCTGTGGGCTGAGGCGGACCCTAAAGATAGAGTTTGTGCGTGCAGGAGTGTTCCCTCTTCCTTCTTTCTTCTTCCTTCTCAATAAAAAATCCCGGTTTCTTCAAGAAACCGGGGTTTTTCCTACCAACTAAGAGAGGAGTCAAAAGTTCACAGGTAGCGGTTGCCGGAATTCTGCATTTCTCGCACAACCCTCTAAACCAAACTACGGCAAATTCTAGTTGCAGCTTCTTTAAAGCTGTCTCATTTCCTCTTCAAGCACCCGAACCAAATCTTGATTGCCACTGGATCTCGCTACTTCTATGCGGTGCATCAGTTGCTTGTGAATGTTAGCGCGGTGGGTTTCTGCTACTTTTTTTACGTTTTGACGATTTGTGTTCATGGTGGACGTTCCTTATATTAAATTTGGTGTACCTGCTACTTCTCTAATATAGCGCTAAATTTCAAAAAGTATCTAAATTTACAAAAAATTTACAGTTGTTGACCGATCGACCAAACTCCTGTATAAGATTTGTCATAAGTCAATAGCGATATCTTGACAATCAAAAAAAGAGGCAGAACGCTAGAGCTGCCGAAGGCCGAAAGCTAGAGCTGCAGAAGCCTAGAGCTGCAGAAGGCCGAAGTAAAAATTCTCCCCATCTCACAACATTTACTCAAAGGGTAAGGTACTTATGACGTACCCAACATTTACTCAAAACTCAAAACTTCCTCCAGCGCCTCTACCAACTGCTGAAGGTGTGCGAGCTCGTGAGTTGCCATCAGCGAAATCCGAATTCGACTGACGCTTACAGTCGGAGGCCGAATCGCCGGAGCAAAAATACCCATCTCCTTGAGTTTGCTGCCGACTGTTAAAGCGGAGGCTGCATCTTTTAACGGAAGACTGAAAATAGGGGAGAGGGAATTGCTAATTGGTAATTGGTGATTGGTAATCGCGCAATATTTGAAAGTTTCGATATTTTGTCGCAACCGAACTCGGCGTTCTGGTTCTTGCTGTACAATCCTCACAGCTTCCAAAGCAGCCGCCGCGTCAGCAGGCGTCAATGCTGTAGTATAAATCCAACTCGGAGCTCGATTACGCAGAAAATCAATTAAAGCAGCAGAGCCCGCAACGTAACCACCTAAACTTCCCAAAGCTTTGCTGAGTGTCCCCACTTGAATCAGCGGTGTTCCCGTACACCCGAAATGTTCTGCACAACCGGCACCGCTAGCACCGAAAACTCCTGTAGCGTGAGCTTCATCTACTAATACCATGCAGTTAAAGGTTTCGGCCACAGCCAACAACTGCGGTAGCGGACACAAGTCCCCATCCATGCTAAAGACGCTATCGGTAATAATTAAACACTTGCGGTATCTTGCGCGATTTTTCTCTAACTTTGCCGTTAAATCCTCAAGATTGCAGTGACTGTACTCTAGGGCAGTTGCACCACTGAGTATAGCTCCGTTTTTCAGGCTCGAATGGTTGTACTTGTCAGATAATATCAAATCGCGCTTGCCGACAACGGATGCGATCGCCCCTAGATTCGCCAAATATCCCGAACTGAATACTAAAGCATCTTCAGTTTGTTTTAAATTAGCAATAGCTTGTTCTAGCTGTCGGTGCAAATCGCGGTGTCCGCTAACCAACCTTGAACCTGTCGCACCCGTACCAAATTCCTTAGTTGCACCCATAGCAGCTTGAATTAACCTGTCATGGCCCGCAAGCCCGAGATAATCGTTGCTGGCAAAGTTAATCAGCCGACGGCCTGCTAATTTTACCACCGGCCCAGGGGAACTTTCGATCGATTCTGGCGATCGATACCAATCGGCACGGCGAACTGTGTCCAGGGCCTTCTCTATCCAAGCGTAAGGGTCTGCGTTCATATTGGAAAGCGATCGGGTAATACGTTATATTAGCTGGTGATCAGTTCCTCCGCATCACATAAGCATATGCCACTCACTAAAAAATACAGATTAGTCACCCGCAGCGATTTTGACGGTCTTGTCTGTGCCGTTTTGCTCAAAGAACTCGATATGATCGACGAGATTAAATTCGTGCATCCGAAAGATATGCAGGATGGGAAAATCGAAATAACAAATAACGATATTAGCACCAATTTACCCTATGTTGAGGGAGTTCATCTAGCTTTCGATCACCATTTCAGCGAAACTCTTAGACACGAGAAAATCAAAATTAACCACATCATCGATCCCTATGCAGCTTCAGCAGCTAGGGTACTGTACAAATATTATGGAGGCCCAGCAAAGTTTCCTGATATTTCTGAGGCGATGATGGCTGCCGTTGACAAATCAGATTCTGCTCAATTTGCCCAAGAAGAGGTTCTGCATCCGCAAGAATGGGTGTTGTTAAACTTCATAATGGATGCCAGAACGGGCTTGGGAAGGTTTAAAGAATTTACGGTCTCCAATTATCAGTTAATGATGCAGTTAATCGATTACTGCAAAAATCATACCATCGATGAAATTTTGCAGCTTCCGGATGTAAAAGAAAGAGTAGACCTCTACTTCGAGCAAGAAGAAAAATTTAAAGAGCAAATACAGCGATGCGCCAAAGTTTATAATAATTTAGTTGTTTTGGATTTGCGTAACGAAGAGGTGATTTATGCGGGAAATCGTTTTGTAATTTATGCTTTGTTCCCTCAGTGCAATATATCGATTCACGTACTTTGGGGACTGAAACAACAAAATACTGTTCTCGCAGTTGGCAAGTCAATCTTTAACAAAACTTCTCAAACTAATATTGGGGAGTTAATGTTAAGATATGGCGGCGGTGGGCACCAGAATGCCGGAACTTGTCAGATTGAGAACGACAAAGCTAGTCAAGTTTTGAAAGAGTTAATTGCCCAGATAGAAGAAAATGGTTAAATTGGCTTTATCTTTTTTGCAGTCAGGACTTGAGTCTTTGATTATTTATTTTAATTTTCAGCACTAAAGTCCTTACTACAAAGGAGATTTTTTTTGACTGAAGTCCTTACTGCAAACGGCAGTTTATTCCTCAAGGTCTTGAGCTGGTGGGTTCAGAACATTGAGATTTTCTGAACTGTTGCCTTTGACTGGTGGCAAATGGTCTACCAAACCCATATCAAAAGCGATATCCGGCAACTCATCAGCTTTATATTTTCCTGGCTCAAACAATCGCCCGGGAGTAAAACAAGGCTGTTTCAATCGTACAACCTCCCCGGGCGAAAACATTCCCCTAAACATTTTGCGTTCGAGTCCCATAATTTCTGCTCCTAAAACAACTATCGCATTAATCTTAACAATTTTTGAGTGGCAGCTTCCCAATTAAATAAATCCGCCGTCTCTTTAGCTTTGTGAGCTACCTGAAAACGCATCGGCTCTTCCACAATTTTTCGCAATTGTTCGCGAACAGACTGAACATTGGGTTCTGCCCCATGAGGATCATTTCGGATTTTTAGATACTGAGTATCGTAACACTTTCCGACGGGAATTAGATCGTAAGCAATGGGATAGCAATTATCAGCATTGGCGTACTCGGTCGGGCCACTGTACATAGTCATAGCGAGGGGCAAACCTGCTGCAAAGGCATCCAAAATTTTAATGGCAAAACCCTCGCCGCGAAAGGGAGCTAAAAAAGCATCGGCTGACAAGTAGAAATCAGCTAGTTCTGCTTTATTACAAAATTTAGGGATTATCCGAATTCTTGACTTGAACTTGCCGAATTGTTTTTCGATATTTACGAGATGCTCCACTATAACATCTGGATGTTTGCCACCATCTTTGATTATTAACTCTACGTTAGAATCATCTCTAAACTCTTTCCAAAAAGCTTGAATGGCAAGATCCATGCCAAATCTATACAAATCAAAAGAATTGGTGATGTGCAGAATATACTTTATATCTTCCTGGTTTTTTGTGGTCTGGGAAAATAGAGTTGCGAGATTAAAAGATTGAAACCTAGAGGCATGACTGATACGTTGGCCACCGGACATCCAGCTTTTATTAAAACGTTTTTAGAGTATTGGCTGACGGCTAGTTTGTGGGATAAGTTATTGACAGCATCGTCAATCCAGTAATCATAATCATCAGTGTTTTTGGCGAATTCGTAATTGATAGCAAAAAGTTCTAAATTGAGATGTCCCTTGAGTTCTTTTAAAAAATAAGGTTTCCAGTAATGAGACCATTTTATCTGAAATAAATCTGAGGGTGTGGTGTTCATCCACTTCGCTAGCAGGTCGTTTTCTTCTGCTGTCGAATTGCGGTTGAGATGAGATGCTATTGTTGAAGGTTCGACCGAAATAGGAATTCCCATTTGGTGTAAAGTTTTCGCCAGGGATAATACCAGTTTCCTAAACTCCTGCTACAGATAGACCCTCTAATATGAATGGATATCCCGTCAAAGAAGCAATCACTTCGTTAGTCAGCTTTTTTAACTCTTTTTGCACTGTCTCTATCAATTCTTCTATGCCATCAAATCTCAACCATTTCAATTGTTCCTTGATATACCCCCACAGCCTTTCTATTGGATTCACTTCCGGACTATAAGCCGGTTGAAACAATAAAATTACGTTTTCGGGTATATTTAGGTTCAATGAATTATGAAATCCTCCCTTGTCTAGTTGGATGATATGTAAATCATCCGGATAAGCAGCGGCAAATAGCTCTAAAAACTTCTCAAAACATACTGTATCTAGATGCGTAAATTCATAAAAAAATCCCTCTCCTGTTTGAGGTTCTACTACTCCATATAACCACAGATATACAAAGCCAAGAAAGCACTTTTCCGTGAGGCTTAATTCCTTTGCCAGTTAATTTCCTTGGGTGCATCTCACTTTTGCGAATGTGTCAAAAAAGAGTTAAAATGAAAAAGCTAGGTGCGATTCGTTTAGTCGAAACCCGAAAGGGGGGATGACTAGCAGCAATAGGGTAAACCCATCTGGGTTAGAGT
>NZ_JAUBQX010000117.1:0-1642 GCF_036701505.1 Microcoleus sp. Pol11C2 | reverse complement strand
ACATTATTTCTCACGGCAGTTCAGGCAGCCTACAACTAGGCAATACCGCTCTGGGTTCAGATAACATAGAGCAATACAAAAGCCAGTTGGAGAAATGGCAAAGTTCACTAGCCCCAGAAGCAGACATCATGCTGTACGGCTGCGATGTAGCCGCCGATACAGGTGCTAATTTCGTCGATCGCTTCAGTCAATTAACCGGGGCTGACGTTGCGGCATCCACCAACACAACCGGCAGTGGCGGCGACTGGAATTTAGAATTTTCTAGGGGCCAAATTGATTCTCCCTTAGCCTTGGAGGCCGATGCGATGGCAAGTTACCAAGGTAATTTAGCTACGATCGTAGTAGCCAACAATAGCGATAGCGGGCCCGGTTCATTAAGAGCTGCGCTAGCCACCGCTGTTGCAGGCGATATCATTACCTTCGCTCCAGGTTTAGCCAGCCAAACCATTACCCTCACCAGCGGTCAACTCGATATTCCCGTAGGCAAAAATATCACCATTGACGGCGCCGCCGCACCCGGTTTAACCATCAGTGGCAACAACACATCCCGCGCATTTTTTGTCAACGCCAACGTTGCAACTGCTACCAATTTGGTGGTCAAAAACCTGATTATTACTAACGGCAAAACAACCGATCGAGGTGGCGCGATCGGCACAACCGACGAAGTAAACCTCACAGTAGACAATGTTCAGTTCAACAACAACGTCGCCGATAAAGGCGGTGGCGCAATTTTTGGTAATTTCAACAATACCCTGACTGTTACCAACAGTAAATTCAACGGCAACGTAGCCACCGCCGCTAACGATGAACGTGGTGCAGGCGCGATCGGCTTTTTGAGTTTCAAAACTATTACAGTCACCAACAGCGACTTCACCAACAACAAAGGAATTAACGGCGGGGCAATTAACAGCCTTCAAGGTAAGCTGACAATTGACAACTCCCGATTCATCGGCAACGACACCACAGCAGCCACTTTTGCCACAGGGAAGTCCAATGATTTCTTAAGAGGTTTCGGCGGCGCACTATATACCGATCGAGCCAGCAATCCCAGCGAAGCTTCCGGCACAATTAAGATCACCAAAAGTGTATTTCAGGGCAACAAAGGGCGAGGCGAAGGCGGAGCAGCTTATCTGTTTACCGGCACCCAAGACAGCGTAAGTATTGCAGACAGCACCTTCCAAAACAACGAAATTCTGTCGCTTCCCGGTGGCAACGACGGAGTTGGAGGCGGGTTGGTAAACTTGAGCAACGGCCTCAACAAAGGACTTACGGTCTCCAACACCACTTTTGCTGGTAACAAAGCCCCCGGTCAAGGTGGCGCAATGTGGATCATGGATGCGCCTACCACGATTACCAACAGCACCTTTTCTGGCAACCAAGTTAGTGGGACTACCGACTTTTACGGCAATGTCGGTGGTGCAATGGCTCTTTATGCCCCCACAACGATAGTCAACACCACCATTGCCGATAATTCCGCCCGTTGGGTGGGCGGAGGTATCTCGGCGGCGTCGGGAAAGCCTGTCAGCGTCAAGAACACGATTTTTTCTAACAACACGGCGGGGAATGAGTTTGGCATTCAGCAGCACACCAGCAGCGAACTAACTGACCAAGGTGGCAATTTTCAGTGGCCTGTCAAAAAAAC
>NZ_JAUBQX010000116.1:0-1675 GCF_036701505.1 Microcoleus sp. Pol11C2 | reverse complement strand
TACTGATTAATGAATTGACGACCACATTGGACACAAATGTGATTCTGTTTTCCTTTCTTCTTGCCGTTTTTACGGATCTGGGTTGATTTACATTCTGGGCATTGCATAAATTATTCCTCCTATTCATACTCTAACTCAGCAACGCCGGAAAACTGATGAATATCAGGGTTGAAAACCGCTCTAAAGTGAATATTTTTTAAACTGATATTAAGAATCAAAACTATAAGCAGTTTCCGGTTGAGGAGGAGTGTGCGATCGTTACCAGCACAGCCAGTCGCATTAGTCGATCGACCATTCCGGCAATTTGAGCCCGGAAGTGTCAAAATATTAACAACCAGTTCATCCCCAAAATATATGGCTCCCGCCGTTTTAATTGAAAATCTTCAGAAACGCTACGGCACTGTAGAAGCCGTTAAAGATGTTTCCTTCAAGGTAGAACCGGGGGAAATATTTGGTTTGCTAGGCCCCAACGGTGCAGGCAAAACCACAACCCTGCGGGTACTTTGTACTTTGAGTGCGCCCGATAGCGGACGCATTGAAGTGTCTGGCATTTCTGCTGTCAGTCAGCCGAGAATTGCCAGACAAAAACTCGGCTACGTCGCCCAAGAAGTGGCTCTCGATAAGGTGCTGACGGGGCGGGAACTCCTGCAACTGCAAGCAGCGCTTTACCATTTGCCGCGCAATACGATTAAAGGGCGGATTGACGAAATGGTGAAACTCCTCGGTTTGGAGGAGTGGGAAAATAAAAAGACGGGCACTTATTCCGGCGGTATCCGCAAACGCCTCGACTTAGCTGCTGGGTTGCTTCACCAGCCGGATGTTTTGGTGTTAGACGAACCGACTGTCGGGCTCGACATTGAAAGCCGGGTGGTAGTGTGGGATTTCCTGCGGCGCTTGCGGGAGGAAGGTACGACGGTTTTGATTACGAGTCACTATCTCGAAGAAGTTGACGCTTTGGCCGATCGCGTGGCGATTATTGACAAGGGTACGGTAATTGCTGAGGGGACCCCGGAGGAGTTGAAAAATCGGGTTGGGGGCGATCGGGTGACTCTGCGGATTCGGGAGTTTTCGCCGATCGAAGAAGCCGAAAAAGCTAAAAATCTGATGCAATCTCTGCCTTTTGTGCAGGAAGTAATTGTCAACGCGGCTCAAGGAAATTCTCTGAATTTAGTAGTAACACCGCAAAGCGATGCGCTGGTGACTATTCAGCAAGCTTTAAAAAATGCTGGATTGCCTACTTTTGGGATTGCTCAATCTCGGCCGAGTTTGGATGATGTGTATTTGGCTGCGACTGGTAAGACGCTGTTGGATGCTGAGTTGGCTGCTGCTAGCAACCGCGATTTGAAGGCGGAGCAAAAACAGGCGATGCGATCGTAAATTATACCAACTGGTGGAAAGCGACATCTGTAGGGGCACGGCACTGCCGTGTCCTTGTAATACGGTAAATTTTCATTATCAGAGCAACCCTTCACGAAGAGCGCAACACTCTCGTTCGGGATGACAATTATAGGACTTACGCAAAGCCTCTATATATACCGTTTTGTAGCGGCAATCCCTCGTGGTTGCCCCCGTCTGTGGTGATGTTGCATCCAGGATTGTTTTATATAGCAATCCTAAATGATTTTCTATATTTATAAACAATCCTAAATAATTTTCTGTGTGTAAGTATATTGAC
>NZ_JAUBQX010000001.1:0-361661 GCF_036701505.1 Microcoleus sp. Pol11C2 | reverse complement strand
AATACGTCAATATACTTACACACAGAAAATTATTTAGGATTGTTTATAAATATAGAAAATCATTTAGGATTGCTATATATTAACGCAATTCTCTGTTTATCGACTCCTAGTCAACTGTCAATGTCAACAAGAAAAACTCTTGATTGACTTAAATACGGATGGCTTTCTAACTATTTAATTCACCAACTAAGACGCCCAAGCATGGCGATGACGCTGGCAACTATCCAGAGTTATAGTATCGCTTGTAACAGTTACGTAAGTCATCAGGAATTAAAGTAAGTGGGTTTAAATAAACATTACAGGGGAAACCAGCTTTTGCACTAATAACATCTCTCTTAGTATAGATCCTAGGCTAAGCCAGCCCCGACAAGACCGGACAGAATATTATTGTTTTTTGGCGCTTAGCTACTTATATTAGCGATAATTAATAGACATAAAATAAAAAAATAAGGGAGAATTTAGTATGACATCTGTGGAGCTTGAAAAAAAAGCCATGACTGAAGAAGAGGAGGCAAAGTTATGGGAAGCGTTCCAAGTATTTGACGCGGACGGGAGCGGTGCTATTTCATCAGAAGAACTCGGTAAAGTGATGCAATCGCTAGGCCAGAGTCCTAACGAAACCGAGCTGCGCGAAATGATCGAGGAAGTGGACTTAGACAAGTCTGGCAGTATCGATTTTGAGGAATTCAAAATGCTGATGGTGTCCGAGCAAGGCGATCGCCAGAGTCGTCTCAAAATGTCATTTAGTGTATTTGATGAAAACGGTACCGGTCAAATCAGTAAAAACGAGATGCAGGATGTGGTGAGCCCGTTTGGGCTGACAGAGCCAGAGCTCGATGAGATCATCGAAGAGGCAGACCATGACGGCAATGCCTTAATTGACTTTGAGGAATTCTGCACACTGGTACCCGATGAGTCAGAGATGGCAACAGGAGATCAAGACTTGCCGGTTCCGGTTGGCAGTGTACAGGCAACCGAGATTTCAGATAGTACAGTGGCTGCGATCGAAAGTATAACCACTGCTGTCAACGAGGCAGCTTCTGCCACTATTGAACCTAATCTAGAAGATCTACAAGAACCACCCACCGGTTGCAATCGAGAAATAGCGCGGCTAAAAGAACTACTCGCCCAACACCCACAAGGTGAGAAGAAGCGCGGTACGTCCCGCTTGGAGATGCAGATTGGTTTGTTTCGTCTGATCCAGGGAGCAGCCTACCGCAGCTTCCGCGAGAGTTTCTGTGCCAACCACGAGACTCACCTGTGCGTGAGAGACTTGCCATACAAAATTGCTGATTTTGTGCGATTTGTCAGGAGTGCGATCGCGCTTTATAAAGGATTGGGTGTAGTAGAGTCGGCGTGCCACCCTCTACTGGATGCAGTAGTTAAATCGCTCGAAGATGAATATGCCCGACTAGAGCATCGCATCAAGAACTGGAAAACCATAGAAAAAACTCCTGAAATGTTGGCCCAAGAACAAGCCATGTTGCAGGCGCGGGATAAGTCTGCCACCGCCAAGGAGAAGTTTGGGGCGGCAGTCGAGTTGGCAATGACCATCAAAAAGGATAGTCTCAACTTGCGTGACATTGCCGAGGGTGTGCTTGCCATCAACGAACTCAACCGACTGCGAAACCTGGAGCTGAGTGAGAGCATGGCAGCGCCACCAGCCAAATCCGAGGGAGATCCCACAGAGTACCTGAAGAAGTGGAACCGCGTCATCCTCTCGGAGGCATTAGAGCAAATAGATGGTGCGATGATGCCACTAGCATATTGGTATGAAGACTTTATGCCGAAGTTGCTGGCTGCCTTCAGCGTCATTACCGAAGCAGACATTCCCTTCAACACGGTGCCTGATGAAGCAGCTTTAAACGAGTGGTACGAAACGACTAAAACGTCAGGGGAATTTGGGCGCTATGGGGCGGATGTTGCAGAAGGCTTTCCCAAATGCGCTCCAAAACAGAAGCTGATGCTTCAACAGGCATGGCGCTTGACGCACCACTACCTCAATGGGATACAGAAACGGCGCGAACGCTTAGAGTCTGGGCGCGAGTCTGGCGAACTCTCGCAATATGTGGCGTTCATCGATGTGTATATCGATCGCACTGAAGTAAAGAATTCACAAATGCGGGTCAGTTTCCCTTACTATATTGGCCCTGCGGTGTGGCGTTTCTTGCACACTACGGCTGAAATAGTCTCTACCAAGACCCCAGAACAGCAAAAAACTCTGGTGGCCATCTTCAAGCACTTCTTCAACCTGTTTGCCAGTATGTATCCCTGCCCCTACTGCCGCCACCACCTCAACGCCTATGTGGTGCAGAATAAGGAGGTGGAAATTTACCCTGTGGAGTACCTGGTGCTTGGGCGCGACCCGCGTCTGAATAGCTTTGAGGTATCCATGGAGGCAAAGCTGTCCACCGTAGTAGATGGCCCGTCCCTGCGCTTATTCTTCTGGAAGTTGCACAACACTGTCTCCTCATCAATTGCGCGATCCGAGGAGTGGTATCAAAAGGATGAGGAAGCATTCTACACCACCCGTTATTGGCCCAGCATTGACTCTGAGCTAGCACAAGCCAAAGCCCTCAAACAAATCAGCATTGCCACCGATCGGATGTACCGCCTCTACGGTATCCTCAAGCCCGCAGCACGACTGACAGGGGTGAGAGCAATATTGCATAAGCTGTTGGATAAGAGGGACTCAGAAGGCATCAAGGAGGTATGCTTAGTTGCTCAAGATTACATCCAGGAGTTGGACGAGGCGATCGTCACCGGGCAATTCCTACAAGAGACATATTACTTTGACCCTGACCTTGTGGATGAAGCTCCAGTCTTCACTCCTGAAGAAGAGGAGTTTGCTCGCAGCGGTTTGTTCGTCGAGGCTACTTGAATATCAGTCAGTAAAAACTTAAGTTTTTTAGCTTAACTTTTTACCTCTTCATATATATAGCAATACTCCAAGAGTTCGGTACGGGAAAAACCGCGATCGTTTTATGGCAAACGCTTTCATCGGTTATGGCGTAAACTGAGAATAGTCTCTTTTGTTGCGGAGCTATCGCACCACTCATGCTTCTTGCCTATCCCAAAATTCCAGATAGTAAAAATTGCCCTTACGAACAATGTGTAGCTTTTGAGAAGTACGATGGCACTAATTTGCATTGGGTTTGGGAAGTTGAACTTGGTTGGTATGCTTTTGGTACGCGCCGCAGTAGATTTGATTTGGATGAGATGGGAATTGCAGAATTTAATGCTGCACATCCAGGTTTAGAAGAAGCACCGGAAATTTTTAAAAGAGACTTTGCTAGTCCCTTAGAGTCTATATTTCGAGAGAACGAACAGTATAACTGCCCTGAAATTACTGTGTTTACAGAGTTTTTTGGTGCTAACTCGTTTGCGGGAAAGCACAAAAAGGACGATCGCAAACAATTGGTGCTTTTTGATGTGGAAACTGAGGGCGGTATGGTTGTTCCCGATCGGTTTATTCAGGATTTTGGTAAATTAAATATTGCGCGAGTGATTTATCGCGGCAAACTGACGGGCAAGTTTATGGACGATCTTTGCAAGGGGAAATACGGTGTGGATGAAGGTGTTGTGTGCAAGGGAGGCCGCAATTCTAATAATCTGTGGATGGTGAAGATTAAGACTGATGCGTATATGCAGAGATTGCAGCAAGCTTTTAAGGATGATTGGGAAAAATACTGGGAGTAATATCAAATTTGAAGACTAACTTTTTTCGGCTATTTTTCTAATAAGCTGTTCGACATTCAAACTGCACTATTTGTGGGTCAGACCCCATACTGCAAGGGGTTGAGGCAATAAATTTAAATGACTAACAGCTTAGGTGCGTTGCAGCCAGGTAAGTATAGATTGGATCGGGTGGGGCTGTTGAGTTGAGAAAGTGGGAATGATTGGATGGGATGAGTCGGTCATGAGGCAGATTGTAGCGTCAAAGCGTGTGAGGGCATCCAGAAAAGTTTGGCTAAAACCTTGGGTAGCGGCAATCGCGTTTTCGTAGAAAATGAGGATGGGGCGTTTCTCCCAGTCTAAGAGTCGAGAGTAAATTTCCAGGTCGGTGAGGTTGGATTGACCGACTTGAGTGTAGAGAAAGCAGTCTGGATTACCACAGGCTAGGGTTTCTAGGAGAGGACAAAGAGTGCTTGACATCTTTGCTGAGATTGTGCTATACCCGTACTTAAGGTTCTGAGCAGACGTTCAGCGCGGGTTTTTTAGGTAGCGGGTTGTGCCCACTACACAAGTAAAAAAATGAAAGAGACTTTTGAATTCTCTCTTCCCCTAGAAGAGTTTCGTTCGCAGCCTGTTCCTGTTCAAGGTCTTGACAGGAAGGCTATTGTGCTTTCAGACTGTTTCGTTGATGTTAATTCTCTTCCTGTTGAATTGCAGGAATGGCTTGAGGTTAATCCAAGGATTCCAAAGTTTACCACCAAAAACAAGCTAGCCGGAAGTGTTGCTAAAGGGATTGTCAAGACGCTGCAAGAAGAACCTGACAGGTTTGCCCTCAAGAATCAAGGAATCTATATCAGTGTGGATTCGGCTATACACCAAAAGCAGCCTGGTGGCAATGGGCTATTGACTCTAATTCTGACTGATAAGAAGCGCCACGGGGTCATCAATGGAGGACACACTCTCAGGGCTATCCTCGAAGCGCGAGACAGCATTTCCTTTGCAAGTGCTGCCTATGTACGCCTTCATATCTATCAGCTTAAAGATGAAGTTGATATTGACATGATTGCAGACATGGCAGAGGGGTTAAACCGCAGCCTTCAAGTTGACGATCCTAGCCTAGAAAACCTGAAAGGCTCCTTTGATCAGATCAAGGAAGTATTGAAGGGTAAGCGCGGGGCTGAGCAAATCGCATATCATCAAGGTCACCCTGGCAATGTAGATGTTATTGAGGTTCTGACTTTGTGCAGTTTGTTCAATATCAAAAAATATTCTGATCGGAGCAAACACCCTCATGCGTTATTTGGACATCGAAAGGAAGTTCTTGATACCTTTGTAGATGACATTAACATTTCTGATTCTGCATTTAAGAGGATTTTGCCAAAACTGCATGAGATTCTGGCATTTTCTGAACGGGTACAACAGGTGTTGGCTCCAGAGTTGGGCAAAATCAAAAAAAGCAATCGCCAGAAGGATAATCGGATTGGTTCAGAACCTAACAAGCGAGAGGGCTATTTCATCTCTGGGGAATTAGCAGAACTGCCTTTGGGATTTACGTATCCCCTTGTTGCTGCTTTCAGGGCAAATGTTTGTCCTGAAGCATGGAAAAAGGGACAATTTGAATGGCTTGAAGATCCAGAGAGTTTGTTGAAAAAGTACGGTAAGGAACTAGCTACTGTTGTTAAACAGGAGTATATCGATAATAAGGGAAAACCTGCGGAGGTTGGACGCAAGGAAGCTGCTTATCGTAGTTGCTACAACACCATTACTATTGCCTTAATAGAAGTAGAGCGTGGTAGGCAACGGCAAGCTGGTTAACGCTTTTTAGCCCTTGTACTCATTGGAAGCCCTGATTTCATCAGGGCTTTTCTTTGAATAAAGACTAGGCGTTAAACGAGGAGAAATACTTACAATGAAATAGAATGTTTCAGCTTCCACACCATTCCAAGCAAAGTGAGTATTCCATCTCTGTTGACGAGGATTAAAAATATAGACAACCTCATCTTCAGGATCGATCGCCAACTCCACCAGCCCAGTATCCTCCTCTTCAAACAGAACCGGGTTAACAATCACATCAACCTTTAGTTTCATCGATCGAGCAGATAGCAAGCTGATGAAGTAGAGCAACAGCAACGCCCATCCCGTCTGATTCCGATCGCCCCAGAATCCTACACAAAATTAGCCGGATCTTGATCTCGCCGATGCTTCAGCAGAATCGGAGAACCTTGGCCATCACCCACCAAAGCCGCCGTTTCCTCCAACGCTTCCCTCAGCCGCTTGGCCGCGTAGATGGACATATCACGGGGCACATTCACCCGATCGCGCAAATACCGCAAAGCCGCATCAGAACCACTCGGCGGCGTACAAACTTCGCCAGTCATCATCAAAGTTAAAGCACAACGCAAAGCCTCATCGAATAACTTGTCATCAGCAGGATTGACTCGAACGATGTTGCGGTGGTGCTTAATGACGCGGTGAAGTGCTTCAGCGCGGGAGGTTTCCGGTTCTGGATACATCACATCCGGCAATCCAGCCCAAGGCCCATTATCCACCCGGGCTTTATTGAGAAGCATCTGAGGTTCGCCGTTTTCATAACACCCGCCCATCTGAGGTGGTAAATCGTGGACGTGCGTGTGAAAATCGCTTTGAGTGCCGCGATAGGTAGGGCGGGTTTCCATCGCCGCAAACCAGTCAGCAAAGCGCGGGTTTTCTTCCCGCATCGAGTAGCCTTTGTAGTAGTAAAGACTGGCATTCATCCGTTCCACGTAGGGCGTAAAGATCACATCCGCAGTGCCAAATTCATCGAGGAAATAAGGCCCGGGGGTGCTGCCGAGAGCCTTTTCTACCTGGGCGACGACGGTGATAAATTGGTCGCGGTTGTGCTGTTCTACTTTGGCTGAATTGGCTGGGTAGCACAGCCAAGAGCACCAGGCCCTAAACAGCAGTCGCTCTAACCGCCGCATGGGTATTACTGCGGGGTTTTCCATGCCCAAACCCAAGGGGCCGAACACTCGTTCCAGCGCGATTAAGATATCATCGCTTTCGGTGATGATGCGGCCGTCTAGTTCGATCGCCGGTAGCATTCCCGACGGCACCTTACGCTTGTACCAGCTTTCCTTTTCCCCATAGCAGAACATAGTAACTTTGTCAATACGGTAGGGGATTTGTTTTTCTTCCAGCCACAGCCAGATTTTTTGGCAGTAGGGACACCAAGCATGGTTATCGCGGTACAGGGTGACTCGCACATCGGGTTCGGTTTTACCAAACAGGCGCAAGCAGGCTTGAGCGTTGGTTGGCCCGTTGACGCGATCGATTTGAAAGTCTGTGAGGGCTTCTAATTCTGTCCAGCTTAGGGGGGTCATGCGATTTTAGATTTTAGATTTTAGATTTTAGATTTTAGATTGGAGAATTGAAGACAGCGACTGCTTCGTGGCAATAATAGAACTTACCCACCAACTCTATCTGTAGGGTGCGCTGTGCGCGCACCTTACCCGTACCCATAGCGCATTCAACTATTTTTTGGTCTTAGTCCTGAATAAGATAGTTGGTTATCCGTTAAAAAAGGCTTTGAGGACTTCAGTCCTCACTACCAACTTAACTACAATTAAGGCGACATTTGGGTAGGAGGTGGGGCGTCTTGAATTTTAGCCAGTGCTGCTTTCATTTCAGGAGTGGCTAGCAACTTTTGGGTATCTGCGATTAAACGATCGCCCCAGAGGTTTTCTTTGAGATATTCTACGGTAGCATAGCGTTTGTCGAGTTTCAGAGCTGCTTCTCCCATCGCTAAGCCTTTTGCTTTGTCGCCTTTGCCGTAGATTGCTACTGCTAGAGCTAGCATTGCTTCTGCTGCTTTGTCGTCGATCGCGATCGCCTGTTCCCAGCGTTTGATAGCGCTATCGACATCTCCCATTTCGTATTTGACTAATCCGATATTGTTGATAGCGGGCCACAGGTTTTTTTCTAAAGCAAAGGCTTTTTCGTATTGGGCGATCGCCTGATCGAACCGCTTCAGCTTATAAAAAGCATTGCCTAAATCAAATAATGCACCTGGAGTGTCGGGTTTTAATTTTAACCCTGCTTGCAAATATTCGGCTGCTTTCTCGTAGTTCGCTTTCCGAAAGTGAGCTTCTCCCAAGACAAATTTAATTGAGGGATTTTCTGGCGACAGAGATTGAGCTTGCCCCAAAGCTTCAATGCCTTTGTCAAACTGCTCGACTTGAAGGTACAAGCTGCCTAACAAAGTCCAAGTTTGAGCATTCTTGGGGGCTAACTGTGTAGCGAGTTCGGCTCTGGGTACCGCTAGTTGGTACTGCTGCAGTCTGGCTAGCTGGACGGCTTCTTCTGCAAGGCTCAAGGCCGTTTGTTCGAGTTGGGCCGAGTCGATTTGCAGGGTGTAAGGCAGGAGTGCCTGACAGGCAGCAGGCTCGGGCATTGCCCCCAAACCGAGTGCGAGTAGCAGAGATATTAAAGGAATGCGATTAGGCACTGTACAGCCCCAGAAAAAAATATAAGGGTTTCTCGATCGCCTATAATAACTCATATTTTTGAGTTTTGATATTGCTTCTTAACTCGCAACACTTCGGGGTTTACATTTAAATATTTCTCAAATTATTTTTACACTCAGGGTAGCCGTTTTTCTTCACTGTTTTATAGACGACTGAGAACCTCATTACAAATAGGCAAAATTATGAGTTATTAGAAACTTGAATGAGTTAATAAATAACGCTTCGCGGTTTTCTGTTAAAGAATTACCCAACTCTATTTTCACTCAGAAATAATAGTTGGTCTTTACAGGTTTAGAGACGAGTGAATTCCTCATTACAAACCTGGTAAATTCTTCATTTTCAGGAACTTGAGTGAGTCAATAAAGTCTGTTGAATTTTGTCTAATAATTGTGCTGCCGATAAGGAAGAAGGCAAAATTTTGGCAGATACTTCTTGCAGGAGAAAGTCGATCGCCTCGGATTCCGAATTTACAGCAGAGCGATAATCCCAGACTAAAATTGGCAGTTTTACTGCCATTTGGCGCAAGTTCGATAGCGCCTGCAACATAGCGGGGGATTCTGAGGGGGCATCTCGCAAACACAGCACAACTAAGTCAACGCTTTGATATTGCAACTGCTGCAAAACTTCTGTCCAGCAGGAAGCGATCGACCCTCGAAATCCTGCGGTGTGGATGTACTGAATCAAAGCTTGAAAGTTAGGAGTAGAAAACTGGGAATTGGGGAGGGGAATCTCGGCATTTGTCGATCGAGCGCCATGTTCCAATTCTCCCGTCGGGTTCCCCCCAGAAGAGGAGTGCAAATCGGGTAAAGTCGAAATGTCGGCAAATAAAATGCTGGGCTTCCAACTCATGCCCGCAGCAACCTGAATCACTTGCCACAAAGCACTTGGCATTAACCCGGTTGGTGAAGTTTCACTGTCGTCGGGACTGCTAGTGGCTAAACAGGGAAATACCGACAATCCTTTGACTTGATTTGCTAGTTGCGTAGTTGGAGGGTCTAAAGTCACCAAGGGGAGAGAACCCAAATTGCGAGACCGGCTTAACTGTTCGATAAAAGCTAAGGGGTTTTGCAGTTCACTTGTACCGTCCAAGACGATCGCATCGGGCCGCCAAATTCTGGCCACGAGTTCTGCTTGGCCGAGGTCGTCTGCTTCTAAAACCCGGCAGTAGTTGGGGTTGAGCAGTAAAGCGGAACCTTGAGACGAACTGTTTTGCGGGCTGAGCCACAACACGGTTAAAGAACTCCTTACTTTGGCGCTACTAGCATTACTGTGACCGATCAAGTCTGCCAGCAGCCGCCGCAAAGCGGGTTCTTCCACCGGCAAGCTCAAAAACCCTTCGGCTCGGTTGACACTGGCCCGTTCTTTTTCGCCTCTGGTGGCCGTGACTATCGCCGGAATCGATCGGGTATCCGGGTCACTCTTGAGCAGCGTCAGCACGTCCCAACCCGAGAGAAGTGGCAGCAGCGGGTTGAGGAAAATCGCTTCGGGACTGAACCTGCGGGCTTTTTCCAGCGCTTCGGTGCCGGAACGGGCGACTATTACTTGGTAGCCCAAACCTGAGATGACGTTGGTTAAATCTTCGATATATTTGGGAACTGCTTCGACTATTAATACTAAACGAGAGCGAGAATTTGCCGTCAGAGTCGGATATTGTGGTTTTAATAATTCTTCCTCAGCCACTCCCCGTGCCGGGACTTCTTCGCTGCTGTTTCCCGGAGGAGTTGGTGGCAGCAACAGGGTAAATTGAGAGCCTTGGTTTTCTGAGGAAATAAACGAAACGTCTCCGCCGTGGAGCCGAGCTAGGCGTTGAGTCAGTACCAGTCCCAGTCCGGTTCCTTGAAAGCGCCTGGTGAGGGGGCTTTCTAGCTGTTGGAATTTCTGAAAAATTAGGTGCTGTTTGTCGGTGGGGATGCCGATGCCAGTGTCCGAAACTGTGAATGCGATCCAGCCTTCCCAAACATTTACTTTCAATCCGATTTTGCCGCCGATCTCGGTGAATTTTAGGGCATTGGAAAGGAGGTTAACCAACATTTGCCGCAGCCGCAGTTCGTCGGCAATTAAGTGGCTCAGTCCCGGTTCTATTTCGAGTGTAAACTCTATTTGGGCGGATGGTTCTGCGTTTGCTGTACCGTCAGTTTTGCTCGGGGCGGGAGGGTTTTTTTCTTCTTGCTGTTGCAGTTGTTTTGCTTGTTCAAAGGCTCTTTGGCAGGTTGATGCTATTTCGACTGCTTCGGGAATTAGTTCTAGCTGCCCGGTTTCCATCCGGGTCAAGTCTAATATATCGTTAACTATTGTCATCAAATGCCGCCCGCTTTTATGGATTAATTTGGCGTAGCGTGTTTGGCGGTCGTTGAGTTCTCCGATCAATTTATCTTTGAGGAGGCTGGACAAACCGAGGACGGCGGTGAGCGGGGTTTTTAGTTCGTGGCTGATGCAGGATAAAAATTCGTCTTTTAGTCGGTTGAGGTGGATTAAATCTGCGTTTTTTGCTGCTAATTCTTTGGCCACTAAATGTTCTTCGGTGACATCTTGTCCCATTACTAGAATTAGCTTGTCTGAGAGCGGCTGTTTGACAAATTGCCAGATCCGTTCTTGATCTTTTTGTACGGGGCATTCGCAAATGTAGGTGTCAGGTTTGCCGGCGGTGGGGCACCAAGCTGGAGCGGTTAAGGTTGAGGGGGAGGCGGCTGCGTACAAGGGCAGCGGGCAACTGGTGGCGGCGGTTGAATCGCGATCGCCCGATCTACTTGCTCCTACTAGGCTCCTGCACTCTTTGGTGATGGCCTCTAACTGCACGCTCTTGTATTCGCTTGTTAAATGGCTTGGTTTACGGGGCGAGTGTTTACCTAAATTTGCTGCTGGTTCTGGAACTGGTTCTGGGCCTGCTCCCAGCAAAATCCGCCACGCTGCGTTTTGACTGACTATTTGTGCGGTTGGGGTTTGCAATCTCAGGGGCAAAGGCAGTTTTTCCAACAGTTCGACTAGGGAGTTCAGGTTTTCCGAAGGTTTCAATCCTGCTTCTAGAAAGCGCAGTTGAGCGTCTAGGGCGGTGGCGATGGCTTCGGAAACCGGTTTTAATTCGATTTCTTTGACGACTGTTTCCTCTTCTGTGAGGCTGCAGAGCGAGCTGCTGTTGAGTGCGGCGAATTGCAGCAGGCTCAGGCTGTCTAGCATTCCTAAAAATTGACCACTGGCATCTGTGAGGGCGATCGGAGTGTTGGAGGGGGTGCCGGCGGTTTGGCGGTTTGGCCGGGCTGGGGTGTTCTGTTCCTCTGTTTGCAGGTACTCCCAGAATTCGCTGACGCTCATAGCGGCTGGTAATGCCCTGACTGGTTCGATCGGGATCGAGCTTTCTGACAAAGGTTGCTGCCCGTCGTTTGTGCGATCGGCCGCGCGGGCCCAAAGGCTGCGGAGGTAAACTAATCCAAGCGGCTGTAGCTGTTCGTTGACTACTGCGACTCGATCACAGTTACAGGATCTGAAAATTGACTGCAGCGATTCTAGCGCACCCGTTTGGAGGCACAGCGGCACTGGCTCGATAAAATTTTTGAGACTGGGGGTGGTGAGTGGCATAACAAACCTGAGAGTCTGCTCACGAGAGCAGTAATATTTTTGATGCTCAATGTAGCTGCGAATTTCTGTATCTTATTTGTTTTATATCAGTTCGCTATCAGGCTCCGTATCTGCACCGACACCGGGGAGTTCGATGCCTACGCCTGATTTGAGGCGACTAGCAATTATTTTAAGGCTTAAGCTTAATTGCAGAAATCACGCTCAGGGTGCTTGACACAAAAACCACGGAGTACACTTTGATTCTTCTTCTGGTAGAAGCGCATCACTTATTTTGCGGTTAAGATTGGTTAAAATAAATATTGAGATGATTGTTAAAATGTTAAGTTTTTTGTAAAGGAGATATCAACTCTGAGCGATCCAGCACTTTCAGGCAACTTAGGTGGTGTACCTACAGCTTTGCTTCCTCAACTTTCTATCGGTATTTTTGTCCGCTCTGAGGAAATTGCAGCCTCTGCGATCGAGCTTTTGAGAGGCGAACGCTATACTTTAACGCACATTAAGTCGGGAGTGGAGCTTTTGGGGTTCCTTAAGCACAATTATCACCTTGATTGTTTGGTTTTGGAGGTGGATGGGGCTCTGCGATCGCTTCTGGGCAAGCTGCAAGAACGATCGCTCTTTTTGCCTGCTGTGATTTTTTCGCCTCACGCGCACGTCGATGGCAGGCCCGAAGCACCATATTCAGATGGTTTTGAGGCCGCCGCCAGTACCGCCAACAAGAGTCTAGACGAAAGCTGTGCTTTTTTTTATCACCCTGCTGAGGTGCAACTGGCAATCGCTCGATCGAGCGAAATAGCTGCGGGTATCGATCAGGCGATCGCACAATTTCTGAAACTTTCAACTCCGGTTCCTGTCAATTACCAATCCGTAACGGTCGATGCGACAGCCCAATTAACTGCTCAAAGTTTGCTCAGCCGACAGCAGCGGCGACTGGCGGAAAAACTACGGGAGCGATTAGGATACTTAGGTGTGTATTATAAAAGAAATTCCCAGATTTTTTTGAGAAATCTGTCGGTAGCAGAGAAGCAAAAGTTTTTGGAGCAACTCAAGTCAAGTTATCGCGACATCGTGTTGAATTATTTTTCTCAAGATGCTGCGGTCAACAATCAAATAGATGAATTTGTGAATTTGGCTTTTTTTGCGGACGTTCCCGTGACTCAAATTGTAGAGATTCACATGGAATTGATGGACGAGTTTGCTAAACAGCTAAAAATAGAAGGGCGCAGCGAGGAAATATTGCTGGATTACCGTTTGACCCTGATTGACGCGATCGCTCATATGTGCGAGATGTATCGGCGATCGATTCCGAAAGAGACCTCTCAAGGTAGAATGTAGAAGGGATTCGGCATAATTTTAAAAAAAAGGTAGAAGGTAGAATCTAACAAAAAAGAAAGGAGCCGACTAACTGCCGCGCGAGCGCGAGGCGGAAATTATTATAAAATAACAAAGAACAGCGGATTTAAGACAAATAACAACTACAACTAACATCTGACAACTAATACTCAACATTTAAAAAAGTTCATGAGTCCTCTGAAGAAAACCTACGTTCTGAAGCTGTACGTTGCGGGGAATACTCCGAACTCAGTGCGAGCTTTGAAAACCCTAAAGGACATCCTAGAACAAGAATTTCAAGGCGTCTACGCGCTGAAAGTCATAGATGTTCTCAAAAACCCTCAGCTAGCAGAAGAGGACAAAATATTGGCAACCCCGACGCTGGCCAAAATCCTGCCGCCGCCGGTGCGAAAAATTATTGGCGATTTGTCCGATCGTGAGAAAGTTCTGATAGGATTAGATTTACTCTATGAAGAACTTCGCGAAGAAGACCTGAATTCATAAGATAATCAGGTGAGAGTCAGTCGATTTTAGATTTGAGACTTCGGTTTGGCGTGAAACGTTCGGCGAGCGCGAGCGTCGAAGCGTCGAGTCGCGCGAGCGTCGAACGATGTTAGATTTTAGATTTACTCCACAGATGAATCTGGGAGGTTGAACAAAAGTCTAAAATTTTTATTTTTCCACGACAGGAGTACGTGCCACGGTATCGGTTTTTGGGCGGGGTCATTAGTCAGCAGTCAGCAGTCATTAGTTATTGAGCAAGAGCCAAAACTAAAAGCTGGGTACAAAGACTCATGATCGGCGGTTAATGAGTGACAACTAAAGAATACTGAGAGTTGACAAAAATCGACATGAATGAAATTAGTCAAACGGTTCAACGAAAAGGATTGGTAACACCAGGAGTTGAAAAAATTCGCACGATGATTGAGGGTTTCGATGACATCAGTCACGGCGGAATGCCACTCGGCAGAACCACCCTAGTCAGCGGCACATCAGGAACGGGAAAAACTTTATTTGCTGTACAATTTCTCTATAATGGAATTACTCACTTTGACGAAGCAGGAGTGTTCGTAACTTTTGAAGAATCTCCGACAGATATTATTAAAAATGCTTGCAGTTTCGGTTGGGATTTGGCACAGTTAATCGAGGAAGGCAAGCTATTTATTTTGGATGCTTCCCCCGATCCGGAAGGTCAAGATATCGTAGGAAATTTTGATTTATCAGCCTTAATTGAGCGAATTCAGTACGCCATTCGCAAGTACAAAGCCAAGCGGGTTTCAATAGATTCTGTTACCGCCGTATTTCAGCAGTACGATGCAGCATCGGTGGTGCGCCGAGAAATTTTTCGCTTAGTTGCGCGCCTCAAACAAGTAGGAGCAACTACAGTTATGACGACGGAACGGGTGGAAGAATACGGCCCGGTAGCGCGGTTTGGAGTGGAAGAGTTTGTGTCGGATAATGTAGTGATTGTTCGCAACGTTTTGGAAGGGGAACGCCGCCGCCGCACAATGGAAATTTTGAAGTTGCGCGGTACAACTCACATGAAGGGCGAATATCCTTTTACTATGACTAATGACGGAATTAATATTTTCCCATTGGGGGCGATGCGATTAACTCAAAAATCTTCAAACGTGCGGGTTTCTTCGGGCGATAAAACTCTCGACGAGATGTGCGGTGGCGGTTTTTTCAAAGACTCGATTATTTTGGCTACGGGTGCAACGGGAACAGGCAAAACGCTATTGGTGAGCAAGTTCTTGCAGAATGCTTGTATGAACGGCAATCGGGCGCTGCTTTTTGCCTATGAAGAGTCGCGGGCCCAGTTGTTTCGCAATGCTTATTCTTGGGGCATTGATTTTGAGGAAATGGAAGAGAAAGGACTGCTGAAGCTGCTGTGTACTTACCCGGAATCGGCAGGTTTGGAAGACCACTTGCAGACTATTAAATCAGAAATTGCTGAGTTCAAACCTTCTCGAATTGCTATAGACTCGCTGTCGGCGTTAGCTAGGGGTGTTAGCAATAATGCTTTCAGGCAATTTGTGATTGGAGTGACAGGTTTTGCGAAGCAGGAAGAAATAACCGGCTTTTTCACGAATACAAGCGACCAGTTTATGGGTTCTCATTCGATTACGGACTCTCATATTTCTACGATTACTGACACGATTATCATGTTGCAGTATGTAGAGATTCGAGGAGAAATGTCGCGGGCAATTAATGTGTTTAAGATGCGGGGTTCGTGGCACGACAAAGGAATTAGAGAATACACAATTACTGAAAGAGGGCCGCAAATTAAAGATTCGTTCAGTGGTTACGAACGGATTATCAGCGGTTCTCCTAGTCGGATTACAATTAATGAGAAGAGTGAGCTATCGCGGATTCTCCAGGGTGTGCAAGGTCAAGACGATGAGGATATTTGAGAGTTAGCAGTAATTCGTTGTTATTAAAAATAGGTTGGGTTGAGCTAGGAAACCCAACTTTTTTAATTTGAGGAGTTTGTGAACACTATAGAAATCGCGACAATGTTTTGCAAGTTCTTAATTGCTGAAATAGGAGCTTTTATTGCCTATCGAACCCAATACCTATAGTTTTTACACAGCAACAACAATACCTTGGGCAAAATCCAATACCCTGGCGATCGCAAATCTCTTGAATTGCCCTTGGAAGGCGAATGCTGGCTGTATGATCAACCTCAGCTCGATTGGCAAATATGTAGCCTTGCTGGTGTTAAAGTTATAGTAGGAGGGCATTCTCCTGAACTAGCTTGGGTTCATGACCATCGATATATTCCCATCGCCGAAAAAACTGGATTGATTTTGCGCGAAGAGCAAATTGATTTTAGAACAAGCTTGCGGGCAATATCAGCAGTGCCTAGTGGCAGGACTAATTATTCCTAATATCGCGGTGAATTTGTCGGCACGTCAACTCAGCCAACCGACTTTAGTCGCTAAGAGCGATCGCATTGTTGAGCGCACCGATATGAAGCCAAAATATCTATAGCTAGAGATTACGGGAACGGCAATGATGCTTAATGTTGACATTAGCTACAATTTTTTGAGCCAATGATCGGAGCATGGTATTGGGATTTATGTCGATGATTTTGGGACGGGGTATGCTGCTTTTAACAACCTGAAAAATTTTCCGGTGAAGTCGCTTAAAATTGCTCGCTCATTTGTCCGCGATTTAGCCAGCGATCTGAGCGATCGCGGAATTGCCAAAGCCATAGTTGCAATCCCAGATGGCTTAAATCTGAGCATAATTGTCGCAGGAATGGAAACCCCAGCGAAATGGGAATAGTTATAAGCGAGCGCCTAGAAAATCAGGCAGCGTTATATGTTGAGGAAGCCTGCCATTGCTGAGTCTGCTATTCATTTAATCCAACATCCTTAATTGTTGTCTACCACTATGTGGGATCATCAATCCTCCCTCATGAAAGCGCGCAAAAGTCTTATAATTAATTTAATGCTCGTGTAGCTCAAATGACTAAAAATATTTTTTTACGGAATAATATAAAAGTGTTTGGACAAGGCACCCAGACGATGATGTTTGCTCATGGATTTGGGTGCGATCAAAATATGTGGCGTTTCGTAACAGGGGCCTTCGAGAAGGATTACAAAATTATCCTATTTGATTATGTAGGTTCGGGACAGTCTGATATTAGTGCCTACAGTTATGAACGGTACAGCGACCTCAATGGCTATGTTCAGGATGTCCTCGATATCTGTGAAGAATTGGCCTTGACTGATGTGATTTTTGTCGGTCATTCTGTCAGCAGTATGATCGGCGTTCTGTCCTCCATTCAAACTCCTAATTACTTTAATCGCCTGATTTTCGTAGGGCCTTCACCTTGCTACATCAATGAGTTACCAAATTATTACGGAGGGTTTGAGCGCAAAGATATTGAGGAACTCCTCGATATCATGGAGAAAAATTACATTGGTTGGGCAAGCTTTCTGGCGCCAATGGTGATGCAGAATCAGGAGCGTCCTGAGTTAAGTGAAGAACTTGAGACAAGTTTTTGCTCTACCGATCCGGTGATTGCAAGTCGCTTTGCCGAGGTAACTTTTTACTCTGACAATCGCAGTGATTTACCCAAGGTATCAGTACCTTCACTGATATTGCAATGCACTGATGACGTGATTGCTCCCAGCAAGGTAGGGGATTACCTCCACCGCCACCTACCTAAAAGTACGCTACGGCTGATGAAAGCTACGGGACATTGCCCGCACCTGAGTCATCCACAAGAGACGATCGAGATGATTAAGGAGTATTTGAGTGTACCTCATACTACCTGATTTGTATGGCAAACATGACCTACCAGATAGACGAGCTACTCAACACGTCACCCTGTGGATTCCTCTCGTTTGCTGACGATGGTACGATCGTAATGGTCAACGCCACATTACTGCAATTACTCGGATACGAAACCGATGAACTGCGGCAACGGAAAATGGATTCCATTCTGCCAATGGCCAGCCGGATTTTTTTTCAAACCCATTTTTTCCCCCTGTTGAAGCTCGACGGTAAAGTAGAGGAAATTTACTTCTCATTAAGGTCAAAGCAGGGCAGTGATATACCCATGCTGATCAACGCTGTGCGTCGGAATCAGGGAGGAAACTTTGTCAACGATTGCATCTTGATCTGTATCCGCCAGCGTATCCTATACGAAGGTGAAATTATTAAAGCCAAAAAAGCAGCAGAGGCAGCTATTCTGGCCCAAAAGCAAGCAGAAGTCGCTCTGCGGAAACAGTACGACAAGGCGATATTACTTCAAGAAATTACTCAACACATCCGTCAATCTCTTGATTTGTCTACAATTTTTGAGATTGCTTCGCAGGACATTCGCCTGTTCCTTGATGCCGAGCGCGTCGGCATATTTAAGTTCGATCCTGACAGTAATTTTGGATATGGTGAGTTTGTCTCAGAATCCGTAGGCGAAGGATGTAAATTGGTAAGCAAAAATCAATTTAACGACCTGTGTGGTGGTGAACAAGATCCTGATTCATATCAAGAATGGAGAATGCAGGTAGTTGAAAATATCAATAATATTGACCTTCAACACTGTTACCGCGCTCTTTGGAAACAATTTCCGGTTCGGGCTAATTTAGTTGCGCCGTTGCTCAATGGACAAGATTTGTGGGGGTTGTTATGTATTCATCAATGTTCTGCTCCTCGGCAATGGGAAGAATTGGAAGTTGACCTTGTTAAACAGATTGCTAATCAGTTAGCGATCGCCATTAAACAAGCGGATATTTTTCATAAGTTGCAGAAGGAATTGGCAGAAAGGCAGCAGGCCCAAGCGCGGATGAGAGAAATTAATCAACAACTGGCACTCTCTAACGAAGAACTAGCCCGCGCTACTCACCTCTTAGAACAAGTCGTAAATATTGATGGGTTGACTCAAATTGCTAATCGCCGCTGTTTTAATGACCGCTTAGAGCATGAATGGCAGCGGCTATACCGGGAACAAAAACCGATTTCTCTTTTGTTGTTTGATGTGGATTATTTCAAACGTTATAATGATTGCTACGGTCATCAAATGGGGGATAGTTGTCTGTTCAAACTTGCTCAGACGGTGCAAGAGGTGGTGTACCGTCCGGCGGATTTAGTGGCGCGTTACGGCGGAGAAGAATTTGGCATCATTTTGCCTAATACAGATATTGAAGGAGCGAGTTCGGTGGCCCAACGGATTCACGCTGCTATTCAAGCTTTACATATTCCTCACAAAACCTCTGATGTGAGCGATGTAGTTACTATTAGTATGGGTATCGCCAACTTGATTCCGATTTCGGAACTATCATCGGCTGACTTGATTGCGCTCGCCGATCGTTCACTCTACCGTGCCAAGCAGCAGGGGCGCAATCAGTCCGCGACCTGCGACTACAGTGGCGATTCGATTTTTGACACTGACGCTTAAATCACAATAATTGAGACCGAGGACAAAAATTTATCCCCGGTCTCTCAAAATCAGTCATTTTATAAATTTAAATGAGCACGGAGGGATTTGAACCCCCGACCCTCAGGACCGGAACCTGATGCTCTATCCACTGAGCTACGTGCCCTCGACTGTTTACAGTATAACACGTCTTGCGGAAAATGGCGAGTGCCGATCGCAAATTTCCTGGCCGGCCTCCAAACCGCTTGACCCATGCGGGTTAAACTCGCCCGCGCGATGATCAAATATCAGGCTGTTCTCAAAGCCAGAGACTGCAACTTTTACCTAAATGGTAACAATAATACGACAAGGGGTAAAATAATAGACTTTAATCGAGCAAACATGAGGTTCATATTCGATCGGGGTAGAGCATCTACCACAGCTAAAATAACCCGCATCAATTCCCCCTAGCTAATCGGCAGTAAATGGTGCTGCTGTTAAGACAGGTTGTGCTAATACGGTTCTAGACTAAGTTCACCAAACCTCTCAATCTTATGGTTTCTAAAATTTTAGACAAATTACCGCTGCGAACTGTTCTCATAGTTCCATTTGTACTGCAAATCGTGGGAGGCGTGGGACTCGTAGGATATCTGTCTTTTAGAAACGGACAAAAAGCAGTTAATAACCTTGCCAGTCAGTTAATGAGCGAGGTCACTTTGCGTGTCGAGCAAAACCTGCAAGTTTACCTGACAACTCCCCATCAAATCAATCAAAGCAAGCTGGATGCTGTCAAGCTCGGGTTGTTAAAGATGGAAAACTTATCAGCTTGGGAGAAATATCTTTTGAGGCAAGTAAAATTATCTCCCTATATCAATTTTACCTCAGTTGGCAACGAGAAGGGAGATTATAGATCTGGTGAACAACTTTCTAACGGCTCCCGCACGATGAATGTGATAGAAACATCTACTGGGTTAAATTTTAATTCTTACAATACGAACGCTCTCGGCGATCGCACTACAGTTACCACCCTTGTCAAAAACTATGATAATCGGCAACATCCTGCGTATCAAAAAGCCGTAAAAGTCGGCAAAGCTACTTGGAGTTCGGTTTTTGTTTCGTTACTAGAACCGACATTACTGATCAGCGCTATCCAACCCGTATACAGCGACAAAAATCAGCTAGAAGGAGTATTATTTACTGCGTTGCGTCTCGACCATCTTGGAAGATTTCTCAACAATCTCAAAGTTGGCAAATCAGGTCAAACATTTATTATAGATCGCCAGGGTACTTTGTTAGCAACTTCCACAACAGAAAAACCGTTTCGCACTAAAGGTAATGAAAGACAATTGTTTAAAGTAGAAGAAAGCAGCAACCCTTTCACTCAAGCGACAGCTAAATATTTAGCTGGAAAATTTAAAAAATTAGACCAAATTAAAAAATCAGAGTTATTGATCTTTGAAATAGATGACAAGCGACAATTTTTAAAAGTCTTGCCGTTCCAAGACGGCAAAGGTTTAGACTGGGTAATTGTGGTAGTTGTTCCCGAAGCAGATTTCACCAAAGAAATCGATGCCAATACCCGCACAGCGGTTTTGCTTTGTTTCGCAGCGTTAGGAGTAGCTGTGGTGATTGGCATTCTGACTTCTCAGTGGGTGACAAATCCTATTTTGAGCTTAAATACAGCAGCAAAAAATATTGCTAAAGGTGAATGGGATAAAACAGTAGAAAGCGAACGCTCAGACGAATTGGGGGAATTAGCCAAGTCATTTAATAGCATGGCTCAACAACTGCAACAATCTTTTGAAACTTTAGAACAACGAGTGCAAGAGCGGACGGCAGAATTGGCTGTAGCTAAAGACAAAGCGGAAGTAGCGAACCAAGCTAAAAGTACCTTTCTTGCTAATATGAGCCACGAATTGCGATCGCCTCTCAATGCAATTCTCGGCTTTTCCCAACTGATGACTCGCAGCCAAACTCTATCCCCAGAGCATCAAGAAAATATTAGCATAATTAGCAGCAGCGGAGAACACCTCCTTACCCTGATTAATAACGTGCTGGATTTATCTAAAATTGAATCTGGGCGCACTACCCTCAATCTCCAAAAATTCGACCTCTATCGCCTGCTAAACGACTTGGAAGATATGTTTCAACTAAAAGCAGATAACAAGCACTTGCAGTTAGTTTTTGAGCGCAGCCCAGAGGTGCCACAATACGTAAAAACTGACAATTCAAAGTTGCGGCAAATATTAATAAATCTGCTCAATAACGCTCTTAAATTTACCGAAAATGGCGGTGTATTCGTAAGAGTTAGCAAGCAGTTATTAGGCATAAATCAGCAGGAAGACGGGGGAAAAATTGAGCATCCTAAAACATCAAAAAATACAGAAATCACCCCAATTAAGGGTCTTAAGATATCTCAAGTTAGTCAGTCGGAAAATCAGAGTTTTGTTCCGCAAAATGACGAGGCAGCTTCTACCTCTTCCTTCTTCCTTCATTTTGAAGTCGAGGATACGGGTCCAGGTATTGCTACCAATGAATTAGACGATCTTTTTGAACCTTTCGTGCAAACCAAGACAGGCAAAGATTCGCAAGAAGGTACTGGCTTGGGATTGCCCATCAGTCGCAAATTTGTGGAATTAATGGGCGGCGAAATGAGCGTCTGTTCTGCTGTTGGTAAGGGAACTAATTTTAAGTTTGACATTGAAGTTATTGCGGTCAATGCGGCTGATATTGAAAGCGCCAAACCGACGCGCAATGTTATTGCCTTGGCACCCAACCAACACACCTATCGAATTTTGATAGTAGACGACAAACCGCTAAATCGCCAATTGTTAATTAAAATCCTCCATCCTCTGGGTTTTGAACTAAAAGAAGCCAATAACGGCCAAGAAGCTATTGAGATTTGGGATAGTTGGGAACCGCATCTAATGTGGATGGACATGAGAATGCCTGTGATGGATGGCTACGAAGCTACGAAATACATTAAAAGCACTATTAAAGGTCAAGCTACTGCGATTATTGCGCTGACAGCGAGCGTTTTGGAGGAAGAACGGGCAGTTATTTTATCGGCGGGTTGCGATGCTTTTATGCGAAAACCTTTCCGGGAAGCCGATATTTTTGATTCTATGCACAAACATATCGGAGTGCGCTATATTTATGAAGATCCGGGTCAAACTAATTTATCGGCAATCAAAGAGAGCGATCGCGTTATGAGTGCGGCTGATTTCGTAAAATTGCCTGATTCACTGGTAGCTGATTTAAAGCTAGCAATACTAAATGCAGATATAGATTTAATTGATACTTTGATAGAGCAAATTCGATTAAAGGACGCAGTAACGGCAAGTGCGATCGCAACTTGTATAGAAAATTTTGAGTACGACAAAGTTTTAAAGTTAATATCTCAAACAATATCACATGAATAACGACCTTCCTAGAACCGAGCGCGGTAATATTTTAGTAGTTGACGACACCCCAGCTAATTTGCGACTGCTAGCCGGAATTTTGAATGGCAAGGGCTATAAAGTCCGCCCCGTACCTAGCGGCGAGTTAGCGCTTTCGGCGGCCAAAGGTATGCCTCCCGATTTAATTTTGCTGGATATTATGATGCCCGAAATGAATGGGTATGAAGTTTGCGAAAAGATCAAAGCTGATGAACGAACTTGCGACATCCCGGTAATTTTTATTAGCGCAATTAATGACGTACTTGATAAAGTCAAAGCCTTTGCTGTGGGCGGCGTAGATTATATTACCAAGCCCTTTCAGGTTGAAGAGGTTCTAGTGAGGGTAGAAACCCATTTAGCAATGTGCCAGTTGCGAAAAAAACTCCAACAGAAAAACAATGAACTTACAGTTACTTTAGACCAACTGCAAGCTACTCAGAATCAATTAGTGCAATCGGAAAAAATGGCTGCATTAGGGCAACTGATTGCGGGTATTGCTCACGAAATTAATACGCCGTTGGGGGCGATTCGATCGTCTATTGGAAATATTACCAGCTTTTTGGATAACAATCTCGAAAGTTTGCCAGTTTTTTTTAAACAACTGTCAGCAGAACGCCAGCAAGATTTCTTGCGTTTGATGTACATTTCTAGTCAACAAAATTACTCTTTATCTACTAGAGAAAAACGGGTATTGAAAAAAGGCGTGAAGCAGCAACTAGAGTCGGAAGGCATTGACAATGCTGACAGCCTTGCTAGCATTTTAGTCAATATCGGATTGCAGGGAAATTTGCAAGAATTCTTGCCGTTGCTCAAATATCCTGACAGCGAAAATATTATAAAAACAGCCTACGACTTTGCTAGCATTCACAGAAGCGCCCGAACCATTGCTACCGCTACTGATCGCGCTGCAAAAGTGGTCTTTGCTCTGAAAAATTATGCGCGTTACGATGTAAATGGGGAAAAAATACAGGTGAATATTACGGATGGAATTGAAACGGTATTAACTCTTTATCAAAACCAAATCAAGCCGGGTGTGGAACTTGTCAGAAACTATCAAGATAAATTGCCTGTGGTACTGTGTTATCCAGACGAACTTAATCAAGTTTGGACAAATTTAATTCACAATGCCTTACAAGCGATGGACAATCAAGGAACTTTAACAATTGACGCGGTACAACAAGATACCAGCGTCTTGGTAAAAATTATTGACAGCGGTAAGGGGATTCAACCAGAGATTATTCAGAAAATTTTTGAGCCTTTTTTTACTACCAAACCTGCGGGGGAAGGCAGCGGGTTGGGGCTGGATATTGTCAAAAAAATAATTGAAAAACATCAGGGTCAAATTGATGTGGAGTCGATGCCCGGTAAAACAGCATTTACCGTTTCTTTGCCGATTAATTTAACTGAGTAGGTAAAGCGCCGGAGACTGAAGTCGGGGGCGAAAATTTGCAGTCTACCCGCGCAGAATGTAGAATTTGAAAAACAGTGGACAGCCCTTGGGGGTTCACCCTGCCACACTAAAGAAGGAAACTAGCGATGTCTAAATCAGCAATTTTGTGTGTGGACGATGAAGTAGGAGTTTTGGAAAGTCTGGAAATTGAACTGCAACAGGCATTTAACGGTAAATATCTTTGCGAATTTGCTGAAAGTGCTGCCGAAGCCCTAGAGATTATTGAAGAGCTATCTGAAGCTGAGGTTAAGATTCTAGTGATTGTCTCTGATTGGTTGATGCCCGGAATGAAAGGAGATGAGTTGCTAATTAAAATTCATCAAAAATATCCGCAAATTGTGACAGTGATGCTGACGGGACAAGCAGACAAAGAAGCCATCGAACGAACAAAAATTCAAGCAAATCTTCATGCTTTCATAGAAAAACCATGGCAAAATCAAGAACTAATTGAAGCGATTAAGTCTGGTCTAGCAAATTTATGAAAAAACCAGTCATTATTTGTGTCGATGATGAGCAGACTATCCTCGATAGTCTGGAAATAGACCTGCTCAAAGCCTTTGAAGATAAATATTTAATTGAGACCGCCCAAAGTGGCGAAGAAGCTTTAGAGTTGCTGTCCGAACTTTTAGCAGAACAGTATGAAGTTCCTGTGGTTATTTCGGATCATATCATGCCTAGTATGAAAGGAGACAAACTATTAAGGAGCGTTCATGCTGTCTCGCCGAACACTCTCAAGATTATGCTGACGGGGCAGGCAGATTTGGAAGCGGTAGCCAATGCTATTAACTATGCTAAATTATACCGATATATACCTAAACCTTGGCAATCTGATGACTTAAAATTAACTGTTACTGAGGCAATATATAAATATTTTCAAAATAAAGAGTTAGCTCAAAAACAAATAGAACTTCAGGAAATGAATCAGGAGTTAGTAAAATTAAACCGCAAGCAGGCAATGCTGATTGCCAAACTCCATGAAAACGAAAGTCGCTTGACCCAATATCTAGAAGCTATGCCATTGGGCGTATGTGTACTTGATGCAAACGGGCAATCTTTCTACGCTAACCAGAAGGCGCGAGATGTATTTGGCAAAGGCACTGTGCCGCATATTAATTCAGAGCAAAAAGCAGCAATTTATCAATTTTATAAAGCCGGGACTAATCAGAGATGCCCCGTGGAAGAATTGCCAATTATGCGGGCGCTTCGGGGCGAAAATGTGCGAACTGAAAGTGTAGAAATTCGTACAGCTAATAAGATTATTCCAGTAGAGAGTTGGGCAACTCCAATTTATGATTCTACAGGCGAAATTTCCTATGCCATTATTGCTTTTAGTGACATAACTGAACGCAAGGAAGCTGAAGCGGCGCTAATTCAAGCGGAAGAGAAGTATCGCGGGATATTTGAAAATGCTCTAGAAGGTATTTTTCAGACGACGCCGGACGGACATTTTATTAGTGCGAATCCTGCTCTGGCGGAAATTTACGGCTACGATTCCGCGTCAGAATTGATAGAAAGTATTAATGATATTCAGCAGCAATTGTACTTGGAACCGAACCGCCGTCAAGAGTTTCTGGCGCTGATGAAACAGCACGGTACTCTGTGTGAGTTTGAGTCTCAGGTTTACTGTCGAGATGGCAGCATTATCTGGATTTCTGAGTATGCGCGCACAGTTTATGATGCTAACGGTGAAGTGCTTTACTATCAGGGTTTTGCTAAGGATATTAGTTTGCAAAGACACGTGGAAGTGGAAAGAATCAGGTTTACTAATGATTTAGAAAAAGCTTTGGCAGCCGAAGAAAAGTTAAATGAGGCACTGTCAGAAAACGAAAGCCGATTGACTCAATTCCTGGAAGCGATGCCAGTTGGAATATTTGTTGTCGATGGTAAGGGTAAACCTTTTTACATGAATTCTTGGGGCGAAAGGATACTAGCCCAAGGTTTAATTTTTGATGGGGGTACTGACCAATTTCCTGAAGCTTATCATTTTTACGACGCTGGAACTAATCAATTGTATCCGAGAGATAGCCAACCGATTGTTCGGGCGTTGCGGGGAGAATTTGTGCGTATGGACGATTTAGAAGTTCATGGGTCCGATCGCATTGTGCCGATCGAGGTTTGGGCGACTCCAATCTACGACGAACGGAAAAACATAGTTTACGCCATAGCTGCTTTTCAAGACATCACGGAACGTCTAGAGGTAGAAACAGAGCGCCGCCAATTCACAGAGGAGTTACAAAAAGCTTTAGCAGCGGAAGAAAAATTAACAGATGCTTACGGGCGGTTTGTACCGCACGAATTTCTCCACTTTCTGGGATATGAAAGTATTCTGGAAGTCAAATTAGGCGATCAGGTGCAGAAAGAAATGTCGGTGCTGTTTTCAGATATCCGCGATTTCACTTCTCTTTCGGAAAGGATGAATCCCCAAGAAAATTTTCAATTTATTAATGGTTATTTGTCGCGGATGGAACCGGCAATTACTGACAATTTTGGTTTTATTGACAAATACATTGGCGATGCGATTATGGCGCTGTTTAATGGCAGTGCAGACGATGCTGTGAAAGCTGGAATTGCAATGCTAGAAGAGCTTAAGGAGTATAATATTAGTCGTAATCAGGTCGATTGCCCGCCCCTGCAAATTGGCATTGGCATCAATACGGGTTCTTTGATGTTAGGCACGGTGGGGGGCCAAAGTCGGATGGACAGCACGGTGATTAGCGATGCGGTAAACTTAGCCTCCCGCGTGGAAACTTTGACGAAAGAATATGAAGTTTCGATGTTAATTACTCACAATACTTTTATAGAGTTAAATGATATTTATGATTTGAGGTTGATCGATCGCGTAGCAGTTAAAGGCAAATCGCGAATGGTAACAGTTTATGAAGTATTTGCGGCTGATCCGCCAGAGTTACGACAAAAAAAGTTAGAGACAAAGACAATCTTTGAGCAAGCTTTGGTACTCTACAATAGTGACAAGTGTGGCGAAGCTATAAGATTGTTTTCGGCCTGCTTGGAAATCAACCCTAATGATAAGGTAGCTCAAATTTATATGCAGCGGTGTCTGAAAGGAGCGATCGCTCCTGCGTAATACCATTTGAGAGTGGAGATTTGAGAATTGCGAATGACTTATGCCATAAGGGTTGGGATTTTGCCTACAGTTGTAGTCTTTTTGGAAACTGGAATAATCATGGTTTAGACAGGCAGGGAAACGCAAACTATTGTTTCTTGCTGCGGTACACTTTCTATTTTAAATTCTCCTCCGTGCAATTCGACAAGGCGTTGAACAATAGCCAGGCCCAATCCCAGACCTGCTTGTTGGTAAAGTTTGCGATCGAACTGCCTGTAAGCTTCTAGCTGTGCAATCTGATCGTCAGTCATGCCGCGACCTTGGTCTTTCACAGACAGAATAAAAGTCTGATTTTCCACCAAAGTGCTTAATAAAACAGGCGTTCCTTCTAATGAAAATTTGAAGGCATTGTCCAATAGCTCTTCAACAATTTTTGCGAGTCTGACAGAATCCATAGCTACCGACGAATCTTGCAAGTTTAATTGTAAATCTTCTGTTCTATTCGCGTGCTTTGCTTGCTGTCGCGCTTTTTGGCTCAGCAAAGATTTTACACAGCTAAATTCGCTATTTCGCATCTCCTTCAGCAGTTCGGGATTTGTGGCTGCTATCTCCAGTTCTGCATACAGCAAAAAGTTCTGAATCAGTCGATACAAGCGATGACCGGAAGTTTGAATTTGACCGATCATTTCTAAGATATCTGATTCCTCTAAAACTTGATATTCTGACAGAATCAGCTCAGAAAAACCCATAATTGCATTCAAAGGAGTCCGCAATTCGTGGGGAAGCGACATACTAATATTAGTGCGTAATTCGTCTAGCGTCTTTTGAGATTGTCGGCTAATTGTTTTTTGTTTTTCAAGTCTAATAGCAATGGCTTTTAGAAGTTCTTGTGGGGTACACGGCTTAGTAATGTAATCGTCAGCTCCCAGTTCCATACCCGTGCGAACGTCAACTTTATCGGCTTTGGCTGTGAGGAAAATAAACGGAATTGTGGCAGTCAAGGGTTCGGAGCGCAAAGCTTTGATAACGCCGTGACCGTCTACTTCCGGCATCATCATGTCGCACAAAATTAAATCCGGGATTTGTTCGATCGCCAATTTGATGCCGATTTTGCCGTTAATTGCTCCTATTCCTTCAAAATTCTCGGCTTCTAGCAACTCTAAAATATTCTCTCTAATCGCTTCTTCGTCTTCTATTACCAAAATCTTAGCCACGGTGATAGCTCCTTTTAGTTAGTAGTTTGTTTGAAAATTATGGGTTCCTAAACTTAATAAGATTGTTTGTTGGGCGCTTAATTAATCGTTAAATAGCGGATATGTATTATTGATAATTCAGTTGTTATTGACTGGGAGGGCAAATTAGAGGCAAGGTAATAGTGAAAGTTGTGCCTTTTCCTTCTTGACTGTCGATCGCAAGTTGGCCGCCGTGAAGTTCCACAGCCCTCTTCACAATTGCTAAACCGAGACCTGTTCCCGAAATAGTGCCGACATTTGGAGCTCGGTAAAAAGTTTCTAATATCCGCTCCCGATCGGCTTGGGGAATGCCGATGCCCTGGTCTTGAACTTGGAAAACAGCTTCTTTGTTTTGACAGTTGAGGTGCAAGGAAACTGTACTGCCGACGGGGGAATATTTGATGGCATTTGAGAGAACATTTCCCAAGATTTGCTGCAGCAGTTTTTCATCCATTTGAGCCTCGCAGTTGTCGCCTTCATATTGAAAGGCGATCGGGTGTTGGTTGCTGTCGTTGAGCTGCTGCTCTTCTACCAGTTGACGGCAAAATTTTTCAAGGTTTAAGGAAACCGGTTGAAACTGCAAGGTATTGGCTTCGATTTTGCCAATTACGAGGATATCTTCTAATAACTCTGTCATGCGTTTAATTGCTAATTGAATCCGCACAAAATGAGTAGATTTTTTATCTGGGGGCCACTGAGAACTGTAATCTTGCAGCAATCCAGCGGAAAATTGGATGGTTGTCAAAGGTGTGCGGAACTCGTGGGAAACCATTGTGACAAATTTAGCTCGCAGTTGTGAAAGTTCCTTTTCTCGTGCGAGGGCTTTGAGAATTTCCGCTTCTGCTCGTTTGCGATCGCTAATGTCACGGGCTTCCGCAATCAGCAGCAAAACTTGTCCTGTTTCATTTTTAACAGGTTTCAGTGAGAAATCAACAGTCATAATTTGGCCACTTTTGCCTAACAAGTCGATTTCGCTGCGGAAAAACTCGCCGCTACTTGCTTTGCCGATCGCGCATTGCAATTGTTCGGAAACCTGTGGCGACTGGGCCCAAATCGCCATTTCCCAAATCGGGCGCCCCACAATACCCTCCGATCGCAATCCGGCAAAATCGAGGGCTGTCTCGTTCACTTCCAGCACAATTCCTTCGGGAGTCAGCAGCTTGGTTAGCTGAAATGATGAGTCAAAAATCGCCCGAAAGCGGCGCTCGCTTTCCCGCAGCATTTGAAAGGTTTGAGAACGTTCGATCGCGTAGCGGATCGTCCGCACTAATAATTGAGTAGTAATTTGACCTTTAACAATATAGTCTTGAGCTCCCAAGCGAACTGATTCGAGGGCGATCGCCTCATCGTCCAAGCCTGTCATTACCACCATTGGCACATCAGGAGCAACTTCTCGCAGGCGAGTTAGCGTTTCCAAACCGCGACTGTCCGGCAAAGAAAGGTCGAGCAAAACTACATCAAAGGGTTGTTTGCACAGTTGTGCGATCGCCTCATGCAGGAACTCAACAGACACCAGTTCCCACTCGACGCCCACAGAGACTTCTAACAGTTCTGCAAGTAAATCAGCATCAGCAGGATTGTCTTCTACTAACAGAATCTTAATCCACATAGCTTAGACGTTTTTGACTGTAAACTTTTTACTCTACCAATCTTAGGTTAAACTTTTTTGCTTTCCCTTGCCATTTTCAACTTGAAAATTATTATTTGGGAACTGTCACCACCACCAGCCACCAATCCTCAATCCATCTCACCAGCTTAGCGACTTGACTAAAGTCGATAGGTTGAGTGATGTAGCACCGGGCTTACAGGTAATAAAACTTGAGCATCTCTTCATCTGCTGCTGAGGTTGTCATAATTACCACCGGAATCATTTTTAACTTGACTGCTGAATTAATTTATATCAATATTTATCAACCATTTTTTTGAGACACAATCAAGTCACACAGAATTAAATCGGGACAGGTCTACGAACTGAAAAGCCTTATTTATTCACTAAATTTATTGCTTATACCATATTTTCTCCTCTTACGCAAATTGTTAAAAAATTGCGGGTCGCCAGCTTTTCTCAACCCCATTCAGCCTCGCGGAGCAAATCATCCACCAGCCGAATTTCCATAGGTTAAAAAAATTGAGAGGGCTCATAAGCAAAGCATCTGTTCGTTTAATTTAGAGGAAGTTTGACGACTGCCAGCCAGAATTCCTCAATTAACCTGACTACTTTCGTAAATTCAACGAAGTCTACCGGTTTTGTTATGTAACAGTTGGCGTGGAGGGAGTATGACTTAAAAATATCTTCGGGCGCTGCTGAAGTGCTGAGAATTACTACAGGAATTAATTTTAACTTTGGATCAGTTTTAATTTCTTCTAGCACTTCAATACCGCTTTTTTTCGGCAGATGCAAATCGAGCAAAATCAAATCGGGACGAGGTACCCTGAGATAGGGTTCTTTTTGGCGCAAAAACTTGATTGCTTCGACTCCATCCTCCACAAAATGCAAGTTATTCAATATTTTACCCTGACTGAGGACTTCTATTGCCAAATCGGCATCGCTGGGAGAATCCTCAATCAGCAGAATCTCTATAGGTCTAACAGTGCTTCGATCGCTCATAACCGGCGTATCCTTTAAAGTATAAAAACAAAATTGAACTTTGAGGCTTCAGGTACTAATTATAGGAATAGTGAAGTAAAAATTCGCTCCTTTTCCCTCCTGAGATTCCACCCATATCCGACCGCCGTGGCGTTCAACAATGCGCTTGCACATCGCCAAACCTATACCAGTACCGGAATATTGGCGGCGGGAGTGCAGGCGCGCAAAAATGATAAAAATGCGCTCGGCATACTGCGGATCGATGCCAATGCCGTTATCGCGGACACTGAACACCCATTCGCTCTCTTGCCTGCAGGCAGCGATATGAATCAACGGGATATCTTGGCGACAAAATTTGATGCTGTTGGCGAGCAAATTTTGGAATAATTGCACCAGTTGAAATTCATCCGCCATCACGGTTGGCATCGCGTCGCAGGTGATTACAGCTTTTGTTTCGGCGATCGCAATTTGCAAATTGCACATAGTTTGCTTAACCACAGCGTTGCAGTCCGCCTGCTCAAACTCCTGACCCCTCGTTCCCAGGCGCGAATACGCCAACAAATCGTTAATTAACTGCTGCATTCTGGTGGCGCCATCGACAATATAATGAATATACTTATCTGCGCGATCGTCCAAATTTCCTTGATAGCGCTGGGCAAGCAATTGAGTGTAACTGGTAACGGCTCGGAGCGGTTCTTGCAAATCGTGGGAAGCCACATAAGCAAATTGTTCTAATTCCTCGTTGGAACGCTTCAAATCTTCTGTAAGTTGCAGCATTTGCTGCTCTGCTTCTTTGCGGCCTGTGATGTTGTAAACCAAGGCGCAACAAGACAGCAAATTCCCCTGGGAGTCCATGACGGGACTGGTAGACATATCAGTCCAAATATCTTTGCCGTCCTTGGTTTTGAATTTAAATTCGTGTTGTTCACCAATACCTTGCTTGCGCCGCTCGATATTTTCAATAGCTTGTGGTTTGTCCCGTTCGTCCATGAAATCAAAAAGCGACCGCCCGAACATTTCTAATTCACTATAACCTAGCATTCGCGCCATTGCGTGGTTTACGTAAGTCGTGAGGCTATTTCTGTCAATTACCCAAATACCTTCTTCTGCTAATTCAACTATTTGCCTGTACTTGAATTCGCTTTCTAGCAAAGCAGTTTCAGTTAGTTTCCGCTCAGTGATATCTTTCATAAAACAGTGGTGACCGTTAAATATCCCTTGTGCATCGCAAGCTTTTACCATCGTTAATTGCTTATAAAAAAACGAGCGATTTTTTCGGACTCCTCTAGCTTCAACTTCTACTTTGCCAGAAATTAGCATTTCCTGATAAGCTGAGAGCATTATCTCAACATCGCCCGGATGTACGGTGCTCTGCCATTCCATGCCAAGCATTTGTTCCGGTTCGTAACCGCATTTATGAGCGTAAGCTCGGTTAACCTTCACGTAGCGCCCCTCAATATCCAGTCGCGAAATGCCTTCCACCGCATTTTGCATGGCACTGGTTAGGTCACGCAGCTCTTTTTCAGCTTGTTTGCGATCGCTAATATCCTGACCGATACCCAAAAAACCGTTAATATTTCCGCTACTATCAAATAAGGCAGTCACCGACAGCAGTACCGGAAACCGCGAACCATCTTTGCGAATGTAAGTCCATTCATTTTCGTCAGCGATTTCCCGGCACGGCAAGGCAAATAATACTTGAATTCCCGGCTCTATTTTCACTCCCAATTCTTGAGAAAGAACTTCAGCTCTTTGAGCGACCTCCAGAGGATCGTGAATTATTGCTAGCGTTACTTTCCCGACTACTTCTTCTAGCGAATAACCTAAGAGTTGCTCTGCCGCCCGATTAAATGTTTTAATTGTACCGTCTGGATCTGTAGAAATAATTGTGTAGTTAGCGCTATTAAGAATTGCATTTTGCAGTTGCGTCAATTCCAACAAAGTGAGAGCAATTTTTTCGCGGTAAGCTATTTCTTTTTGCAATTGGTGGTTAGAAATTTCGATTTGAGCAGTGCGCTCAGCAACTCGATGCTCCAGAGTTTCATTGAGCCGTCGATTTTCCTCTTCTATCTGCTTGCGTTCTGTAATATCAGTAATAGTACACACATAACTTTTAACCTCCCCATTTTCTCCGATTTTACCGACAGATTGACCGAATACCCAATTGATTTGAGTGTGATGAATGCCTTGAAAGCGGTACTCAGATTTAAACGGCAATTTCTCCTGCGCGGCGCTATACCATTCAGAAAAAACCCGAGCGCGGTCGTCTGGGTGAATGCCTTGCAACCACCCTTTGCCCAAAGCTTCATCACAAGTTATTCCCGAAATTTGACACCAGCGCTCGTTGACATACAAGCAGTCTCCTCCAGCATCTGCATAAAATATTCCTACCGGCGAAGCTTCAGTTAAAGTTTGATAGCGAGCTTCCGTTTCTCGGCGTTCAATTATTTCTTTTTGCAGTATTAAATCTATCATCCCTAATTGAGTTGGACTCAGCAGAGTTAATGCTTGGGGAACGAAAGGAATTAATGCAAAAGCGGTGTAACCAGAAATCGCGGCGGTAATAATTTTTAGAATGCCAGAAGTCCAATAAACAGGATGCCAAAGCGTCCAAACTTCCATTATATGAGTAGTGCCACAGGAGATAATAAATGCTGCACACAGCCAAAAGATATTGCGAAAGGGTAAGTCTTTTCGCTGACCGATAAAATAAATTAGGGATAGCGGTATTGAATAGTAGGCCAGGGCAATTATAGAGTCTGACACTATGTGGAGCGCGACTAGCTCTCGCTGCCAAAGGTAACAGTAGCCTTGAGGAATATAATTCCCGGTGAATAACAACTGATTTAAAAAATTCCAAATCATCATAAATGGAATGGGTAATCGAGAATTAGTAATTGGTAATTCGTAATTGGTAAGCGGGAATTGGTAATTGGTGATTTAACCCAATGACTTATAACCTATCTCAAATTTTTGAAAGATACAGTCTTGAACGCACCGGGGGCTAAAAACCCGGTTTCTGGTTAGATGCCTCGTTGCCAAACCGAATATTGTCGTAGAAACTGGTTTTTCTTCCGTAACTCTTAATATAGCAATTCTTAATGATTCGCGAGTTCTAGCGAGCTCTAGGTTGGGTAGAACGAAGTGAAACCCAATATTCCGATTTTAGATTTTAGATTTTAGCTTTTCCTTCCTTCTTTCTTATCTTCTAGATAACTAAAGCCTTCTCTCCTAGATAACTAAAGCCTTCTTCCATCTATCTGTTACATCTGTTACATCCGTCGAGCGAATCCGTTGCCAAACTTCCTTCTGCTATAAAAAATGGGGCGAGCTCGAAGCCCGCCCCACCAAAATTTATGCTGCTGCTATTAACCCAACAGCGCCTGAGCCTTAGCTACCACATTATCAACGGTGTAGCCAAACTTTTCTAAAGCAACGGGGCCCGGTGCAGAAGCGCCGAATCTGTCAATACTGAGGCTATCGCCTTCAGAACCCAAATAACGTCCCCAGCCGAAGCTAGAACCTGCTTCAACGGCCAACCGCTTAGTAACAGCTTTCGGCAGTACAGATTCACGGTAAGCGGCATCTTGTAAGTCAAACAATTCCCAGCAAGGCATCGAAACTACGCGCACTTTATTACCTGCGGCGCGCAATTTTTCAGCCGCATCAACGCAGAGGTATGTTTCGCCACCAGTGCCGATTAAAATGATGTCGGGAGTGCCGCCGTCGTCGGACAAAATGTAAGCGCCTTTGGCTGTTCCTTCGATCGAGCTTCCAGCCAAGTTAGGCAAGTTTTGGCGCGACAAAGCCATTAAAGTTGGGCGGGTGCGGCTTTCAACTGCCACTTTGTAAGCGCCGGATGTTTCATTACCATCCGCAGGGCGCATTACCAACAAATCGGGAATTACTCGCAGAGAAGCGATGGTTTCCACGGGTTGGTGAGTGGGGCCGTCTTCGCCCAAGGCTACGGAGTCGTGAGTCATTACATAAATAACTCCAGCTTCCGAGAGTGCAGAGAGGCGAATTGCTCCCCGCATATAGTCAGCAAATACCAAGAAAGTAGCGCAGTAAGGAATTAAACCGCCGTGCAGAAGCATACCGTTGGCGATCGCACCCATGCCGTGTTCTCGCACACCAAAGCGCAGGTTACGTCCTTCGTACTGACCTTTTTGGAAGTCTTTTTCACCCTTGAGCAAAGTCATGTTAGAAGATGCCAAGTCAGCGGAACCGCCGATTAGTTCAGGTAACACACTTGCCAAAGCATTCAAACATTTTCCAGAATGATTCCGAGTCGAATCGGCCTTATCTTCTGCCTTGTATGTCGGCAAAACTTTATCCCAACCTTCAGGAAGTTTGCCGGCAACTGTGCGCTCATATTCTGCTGCTTCTGCAGGATATGCTGCTTTATAAGCATCAAAAGTTTTCTGCCATTCTTGCTCAGATTGAGCGCCACGTTCGACTGCTTTGCGGAAGTGTGACAAAGCATCATCAGGAATTTCAAACGGTGCGTGTTCCCACTTCAAGAAATCGCGAGTTGCTTGCACTTCATCGCTACCCAAAGCAGCGCCGTGAGCACTGTAGGAATTGCGCTTGTTTGGAGAACCATAACCAATGATGGTACGGACTTTAATCATGGACGGTTTGTCCGTGACTTTTTTGGCTTCTTCAATAGCTTTGTGAACTGCTTCTAGGTTAGTATCTTCGTCTAGAGCGGTATTGTCTACTGTAATAACGTGCCAGTTGTATGCTTCAAAACGCTTGCCCACATCTTCAGTAAAGGCCAAGCTTGTGTCGCCTTCAATAGAAATGTGATTGTCATCGTACAAGGCAATTAATTTGCCGAGTCCGAGGTGTCCGGCCAAAGAACAAGCTTCCCCAGAAACGCCTTCCATGTGGCAGCCGTCACCCATGATGACATAGGTGTAGTGGTCAACAATTTTGTGGTCGGGCTTGTTAAACTTAGCAGCGAGGTGAGCTTCTGCCATTGCCAAACCGACGGCATTAGCAATTCCTTGTCCCAGGGGGCCTGTGGTAACTTCTACGCCTTCGGTGACGAAGTTTTCGGGGTGTCCGGGGGTTTTGGATTCCCACTGACGAAATTGTTTGATGTCGTCGAGGGTGACGCTATCGTAGCCAGTCAAATACATGAGGGCGTACTGTAGCATACAGCCGTGGCCGGCGGAGAGGACGAAGCGATCGCGATTAAACCACTTGGGGTTTTTGGGGTTGAACCGCATGAACCGATCCCACAGCACAAAAGCCATAGGGGCAGCGCCCATCGGCAGTCCCGGGTGTCCTGATTTTGCTTTTTCTACCGCATCGATGGCCAAAAAGCGGATAGAGTTGATGCAGAGTTCTTCGAGTGATTGGGTTGCAACAGCCATAATTCTGGTTTTTATACGTTAAGAGAGAGTGTGTGTGGTCGATTCTGACAGAGGTGCGATGAGCCGAGTTCGATCGCTCGCGTTTCTGCTGTTCAGTTTCTATGGAACTGCCGTGAGGCTGCACTACATATCATCTCACCAGTTGCGATCGACAGACAACTTAATTTTTTAATGTTTCGGTCGCTTTGTGCAGTTGATCGCAAATTTTTATCGGAGATATTTCTGGGGCGAGTGCGACTCTGTGCGATCGGGCTACGAGAGGGTGTAACTTATTATTTGGCAAATTGGCTCTCAAAGCCGCCCAGTTATGATAGAGTTTGGTGTTTCTGACATCTTGCAGCTTTGTCACGAACAGGCAAGATGCCTGTTCCACAAAGAGTGAATTTTCTTGTGGGGCGTTGCTCAAAGCAACGCCCGATCGCATGATCGCCAGAATAGTGCAAGATGTCAGATATTTGTAATTTTAATCAGGCAATAACTAATGACTCTCAGTGAAGCCGAAGTCCGCAGTCAAAAAGTAGACGAACTGCGATCGCAAGGCATAGAACCGTATCCCAGTGAATCCTACGCGCGATCGCACACAGCCCAACAAGTTCGCGAAATATTTAGTCAGCCGGGAAAAGAACTCGCAAACGGAGAAAGTGACCCCGAAGAAATTACCCTGCGATTAGCCGGGCGCATCACTTCCAAGCGAGACAGCGGCAAAATTGGTTTCATCGATTTAAAAGACGCCACAGACAAAATTCAACTCAAAATCGAGAAAGCAATCGTCACCGGCGAAGTCGGTTTGAGTTTTGAACAAATTAAAAAATTGCTCGATGTCGGCGATTTTGTCGGCGTCGAAGGTATCGGCTGCCGCACCCCCAGGGGAGAACTTTCTATTTTAGTGAGGGAATTAAAGCTTTTATCAAAAGCTACCATTCAATTTCCCGATTCTTATTATGGAATTAACGACCCCGAAGTTTGCCGCCGTCACCGCGAAATGGATTTGGCAAGCAACCAAGATGCGCTCAACCGTTTTATGCTTCGCAGCCGCATCGTCCAAAGCATCCGTTCCTATCTCTGGAAAGCAGATTTTTACGAAATAGAAACGCCGACACTGCAAGCTATTTACGGCGGTGCTGCTGCTAAGCCATTTATCACTCACCACAATGCTTTAGAGGTAGATTTGTATTTGCGAGTAGCTCCCGAATTATTCTTAAAAAGAGCAATTTGCGGCGGTTTCGAGCGAGTATTTGAACTAGGTAAAGCATTTAGAAATGAGGGAATTGACAGCACCCACAATCCAGAGTTTACCTCTTTAGAAGTTTACCAAGCTTATGCTGATGTTTTCGACATTTTAGGAGTTGTCGAAGACGTGATGTGTTTCGCAGCGGCGGCGGTATTTGGGGATGTCAAGGAAATTGAAAATCAGGGGGAAACGATTAGTTTAGAACGCAAGTTCGACTACAGCGAAAAATATCCCGGTTTCAGCGGCAAACACTGGCAAGTGAAAACGATGGTAGAAGCTGTCAGAGACGAGTTTGGACTCGATTTTGACAGTTTGGACTTGGAAAGTGCCATCGCCTCTGCAACCAAGCTAGAATTGCACCTGTCTAAGTTAGAACAACAGAGTTTAGGCTACGTGCTGTATGCAGTTTTTGACAAATTAGTTGTTCCCAAACTAATTCAACCTACATTCATCATCGACTACCCTGTTGAAGTCAGTCCCTTAGCAAAAGGACATCGCAGCAAGCCGGGATTTGTAGAACGTTTCGAGCTATTTATCAACGGTACAGAATACTCGAACGGCTTCTCAGAATTGAACGATCCGAAAGAGCAAAGAAAGCGGTTTGAGGAACAGTTAGCACAGAAAAATGCCGGCGATGACGAAGCGCATCCAATGGATGAAGATTTTATTCAAGCGCTATCTTTGGGAATGCCTAATTGTGCGGGAATGGGTATCGGCGTAGACAGATTGGTGATGCTTTTAACTAATACTCAAAGCATCCGCGATGCGGTGATGTTCCCGACAATGCGGCCGATTAAAGATTGATTCCAGGGGCTTTTTAAACCGCCGATGTCGGCGGATTAACACAGATAAACGCAGATGAAATTACATCTGCGTTTATCCGCGTTTATCTGCGGTTTAAAAACATCCTTCATATCACCGCATAAACGAACCGACAACACCGTTCATATCTTCAGCCAAAGGATTTCCCAAAGCCTTAAACTTCCACTCGCTGCCTTCTCGATAGACTTCTCCCATCAACATATTTAATTTTCCTTCATAAGATGGGTCATTAGACAAGCGATAGCGAGCGATTTCTTTCCCGGCGGCATCTACAGCTCTCACAAAAGCATTTTCTACCAGGCCGAAATGCTGTTTTCTCTCTTTTCCATCATAAATATTTACTCCCAAAATAATTTTTTGATATTCTCCTGGCAAAGAGTTCAATTTCACCAATATTTGTTCGTCGTCTCCGTCTCCAGCCCCCGTGAGATTGTCGCCTGAGTGAACAACTGTTTTGTCCTTTGACTCCAAATGAGAGTAATAAATTACATCCTCTTTGTAGTTCTTTATTTTGCCATTTTCTCCCAGCAGCATAGCGTAGGAATCTAAGTCAAAATTTGCACCGCTGCTTCGGCCGAAAAGACCTTTTTTAGCTTGTGCAACATCCCAGCCCAAAGCCATTGTCAGTCGGGACAAGTCGTATTCGCTTTTGCTGAGAACGATCGATTGTCCTTTTGTCAAGTTGATAGCCATAGTTTTGTGATTGTGTAAGGTTTATTGTGAAGTTGAATGATTGCCCTAAGCTAGCATTTTGTTTGCCGGCAAAAGCTGTTTCTAGGGTAAGAGATTTTTGAGTCGTGCTGATTTTACCCAATGCGGATATTCGGCGGTCAACAAATCGTATAATTCCTCATCGGCAATATGTTCCGGGTCTTCTAAACTGAAGAAATCGGCGTTGTCTAGGTAGCGAGCGCCCATTTCGTCAAGCTGTTCTAAAAAGGTAAAATCGCTTGCTACGGCTCTTGCTAACCACCCTCGAACTCCTTTACTTTTGACATCCTTCTGCGACTTGCCGATCGCCATAAACTGCCAAAATATCGGCTCATAGGACGACCATTGTAACTGCTGCTTGCTTTCCGATTCGTCCGCAGTTTCTCCATCAGTTACAAACATCACGTACACAGGTCTATCGGCTTTCATAGTTGCGTAGCGCCTGCTACCGCGAGCATCGGGAAAATAGAAGTTTCTAATTTCCTTCATCACTTTACCGTAGTAAGTACCTCCTTCTAAAGGATACTGTTGCAGTATATGGTGGATGAAGTTTGAGAAATTGTCGATCGACATTTCACCGGGATTGTGGGGGTTGACTCCAAACAGAAATATGTTGATCGATCCGTTGTCATCCAACCGACATCCCAAAGCCAAAATCTTCTCTGCCAAACGCTGAATTTTTCCGGAACTGTACAGCGAAGACATGGAACCCGAAATATCGAGGCAAAGCGCTACTTGAGCATTGTGATTTGTCAGATTTGCCTTTTTTAGCGATATATCCGCTTTCTTCGCTAGATTGAAAATGTGCGGCGCTTTCTCCTCAAGCTTTTTGTCTAATGCTATAGCTTTCTGACTTTTGTGGCTATCTTCACTAACTGGTAATTTAGGCAGTTCTACTGTACGTTGTGCTGGCTTTTCTTGCTGTTTAATCTCTGAATGATATTTGTCAACAAAACTCTGCAACCCTGCTTTATATCCTTGTCCTACGGCCTGAAATCTCCAAGCTGCATCTTTTTTATACAACCGTCCAAACTCGACTGCTGTTTCTTCAGAAAAACCTTCTGTTAAATCATAACGCGCTAGTTCGCTGCCGGTTTGGCGATCGTACAATCGGATAAAAGCATTACTGATTTGGCTGAAATTTTGATGTTTAGCGTGTCCGTCGTGAATCGTCACAACAAAAACCATTTCCTCAACAGCAGCCGTTACCTTTTCTAAGTCTACATAAATTGTCTCGTCATCCCCTTGAGTTTGACCAGTTTTATTATCTCCCGAATGGGCGATCGCTCCGTCCGGCGACTGCGAGTTATTGTAAAATACAAAGTATCTTTCATCGGGAATTTTGCCCTCAGAACCTAATGCAAAAACTGAGGCATCGATATCGCAGCTTTGCGGGTTTGAGTCGGATAAATTTAGTTGAGTTGCTATTTCCCAACCCAGGGCGATCGCAACTTTTGTTAAACTAGGAGATGTTTTAGAAAGATTAAATCTTTCACCTTTCTTTAATTGAATGCCCATCTGGTTTATCACCTCATGAGTCTGATTGCTTAAAATCGAGGGAAACATTCCTGCTTCCGAATTTCCCCTCGATTTATTTAGCTAGGAGCGATCACCCTTTTATCCGGCATATTTGTCTACAAAGCTTTGCAAGCCGGAATTGTAGCCTTGTCCTACAGCTTGGAACCTCCACTCGCCGTCTTTCTTGTAAAGTCTGCCAAATTCTACCGCTGTCTCCCTAGAAAAATCCTCGTCCAAATCGTACTTCGTTACCTCTGTGTTAGTAGTAGTGTCGTAAATCCTGATAAAAGCATTCCGCACTTGACCGAAGTTTTGCCTTCTCGATTCTGCTTCGTGGATAGTTACCACAAACACAATTTCTTGCACCGCCGGATCGACTTTTGTTAAATCGACTGTAACGGTTTCATCATCGCCAAATCCTTCTCCAGTTCTGCTATCTCCCAGATGTATTACAGAAGTGTCCGGCGATTCCTTGTTGTTGTAGAAAACAAAGTATTGTTCGCCCGGAATTTTGCCAGTAGCTCCCAACATAAACACGGAAGCATCTAAGTCAAATGCTGCTCCGGTATCTGTAGCATTGATATCCCATCCCAAACCAATTCCGGCATTTTTTAGCCCTGGTGCTTCTTTAGAGAGATTGATTCTCCCGCCTTTTTCCAAATTGATAGACATTCGCCCTCCTATTCACAACATCACTGGCGTTACTACTAGCAATTATATCAAGTGTTATAGTAAGTTGACAATTTGCTTTTGGTACTCGTCCTCTGTGATTAGTTCGTGGGTATTTTCCACTCTGTCTAAAAACACGATTCCATCTAAATGGTCGTGTTCGTGTTGAAAAATTCGGGCCACAAAGTCTGTCAATTCTTGTCGGTGGAGTTTGCCGTCTCTACTGGTGTATTCTATCTCGATCGCCCTACTTCTGGGCACCAATCCCCGAATCCCCGGAATGCTCAAACAGCCTTCCCAGTCTTTGACTGTCTCTGTTGATGCAGCCACAATCCGGGGATTAATCATCGCTGTGGGCTCCATGTTGGGTGCTTGGGGATAGCGCAGGTTGGGGCGCGATGCGACGATGAACAGGCGATCGGACTGAGCCGCTTGAGGGGCGGCAATCCCCACTCCGTTTGCCTGCTGTACGGTAAATATTAAGCTGTCAATCAACTTTTGGATGCGATCGTCCTTAATATTCTCGACAACTTGCGACGTGCGACGCAGCACGGGATTTCCTAATTGCGATATTTGTAATATTTCTGCCATATTAATTACTGATTGGTCATTTGTAATTGCTAATTGGTATTTGGTAACAACTGTCAACTGTCAACTGTCAACTGTCAACTGATTATCCAACTTTTTGAACCGGCAAACTTCCAGGTTTAACAGTCAAATTAACTATTTGCCCGTTACGGTTAATTTCCATTTGCAATAGCCCGCCAACCTTAGCATTTTGCACGAACTCCTGAACAGCTTCCGACTGAATAATTGGCTGATTGTTAATTTTTTGAATCACATCTCCAGCCCGCAAACCTGCCGCTGCAGCAGGAGAATTAGGAACAACGCTAACAATAGCCACACCCCGATCGACTGCAACTCGCAGGCTGCTGTTAGCGTTGCTGTTAATTTGCTCCTTAACATCGGGAGTCAGGGTGGCCATTTCAATGCCTAAATAAGCGTGTTCGACTTTCCCCGTCGTAATCAGTTCCTTCGCCACCTGTTGGGCCGCCTGAATGGGAATCGCAAACCCCAATCCTTGAGCACCTTGAATAATCGCCGTATTCATGCCAATAACTTGGCCCGAAGCATTCAGCAGCGGACCGCCGGAATTCCCCGGATTAATTGCAGCGTCTGTTTGAATAAAACCGATCCGCTTGTCGGGGACGCCCACGTCAGAGCTCGATCGTCCCGTAGCGCTAATAATTCCCGCAGTTACGGAATTGTCCAAACCCAAAGGATTACCGATTGCGATCGCCCATTCCCCAGGCAACAGCTTATCCGAATTGCCGATCGCCACTACAGGCACATTATTCGCCTCAATCTTCACCACAGCCACATCCGTCACCTTATCAGCCCCCAACACCTGCCCCTGAAAGCTGCGGCCGTCCTTGAGAGTTACATTTACCGTATCGGCTCCCTCTACAACGTGAGCGTTAGTGAGAATCAGGCCGTCGGCACCGATGACAAAACCCGAACCAGTACCCCGTTCGATCCCGCCCCGGCCCCCCGAATTCGGTTCTCTGCCAAAAAAATCTTCCGGCGACAGCCCTCTATTTCCCGCTTTCACCCGGCGCGAAGCATCGATCCGAACCACTGCCGGGCCAACTTTTGCCACCGCAGCCACAATAAAATTCACATTAGCCGCGTCGCCTGACAAGGAAACCGGCGGCAAGACTTTGCTAACTCGATCCTTTTCCTTTGTATTAGGAGGCAGTTGCAATTTCGGTTCCAGCGCCCTTTGTCCCGAATCGCCAGAATTTCCACGAAATTGAGAAACCGTCAGACGATCGCCCAACATGGCGGCCCCGGCTCCCGTTACCAGCAGCAATATGTAAATTGCCGGTTGCTTCCAAAATTTGCCAGTAGAACTCTTCATGGCCATGTTTTAAGGCTTTCCTGCCAAATCTAAATATTTGCTGAACAGCTCCCCGATACCTGGTTTGGGCTGCAGAGCCGCCAAATTTTTGGGCGATGGCGTCCCGCCCCGCAAGCTACGGCAGACTCCCTTAAACTTTAGCATCTGAGGACTAAACTCTCTAGAGTAGAATTAATATCTTGAATGCCGATCGGCAGAGGTGAGCGATGGAAATTCCCCTCGAAAGTCTGTGGAATCAGATACTTGAACGTCTCCAGGTACAACTGAGCAGACCTAGCTTTGAGACGTGGATCAAAACTGCCAGGGCCGAACAACTCGAAAATAACTGTTTGATCGTCAGCGCCCCCAACCCCTTTGCTCGCAATTGGTTGCAAAAATATTACAGAGAAATCCTTGCCGATGCAGTCGCAGAAATTCTCGGCTATCCCGTAGAGATTTACTTGACAATTGCCGGGGGAAACGAAACAGGCGGCAGCAGCGACTCGGCCATAATTTGGCCCTCCCCCATCGCCGAGATCCCGGAAAGCCACTCGCTGCACCCCCCCAAACCCGCCAATTTAAACCCAAAATACCTATTTTCCCGCTTTGTCGTCGGTTCTAACAACCGCATGGCTCACGCGGCCTCCCTCGCGGTAGCCGAGTCGCCGGGCCGAGAATTCAATCCCCTATTTTTGTGCGGAGGCGTCGGTTTGGGCAAAACTCATTTGATGCAGGCGATCGGTCATTATCGCTTGGAAATTGACCCCAACGCCAAGATTTTTTACGTTTCTACTGAGAAATTTACTAACGATTTAATCGCCGCCATTAGGAAAGATAGTATGCAAACTTTCCGCGACCATTATCGGGCCGCAGATGTTTTATTAATAGATGACATCCAATTTATTGAAGGCAAAGAATACACTCAAGAAGAATTTTTTCACACTTTTAATACGTTGCACGAAGCGGGGAACCAAGTAGTTTTAGCTTCTGACCGTCCGCCACAGCAAATCCCCCGCCTACAAGAGCGTTTGTGTTCACGATTTTCGATGGGATTAATTGCCGACATTCAATTGCCAGACTTGGAAACTAGGATGGCAATTTTGCAGAAAAAAGCTGAGTATGAAAATATGCGGCTGCCGCGAGATGTGATTGAATACATTGCTTCTAGTTACACTTCCAACGTTCGGGAATTGGAAGGTGCTTTGATTCGGGCGGTAGCATATCTTTCAATTACTGGTTTGCCGATGACCGTGGAAAATATCGCCCCGGTTTTGAACCAGCAAACTGAAAGCTTAGAGGCGACGCCAGATGCAGTAATTGCAGTTGTGGCTGAAGAGTTTGATGTTTCTGTGGAAGATTTGAAAGGCATTTCTCGCAGGCGAGAAATTAGTCTGGCCCGTCAAGTAGGGATGTATTTAATTAGGCAGCATACTGGTTTGAGTTTGCCAAAGGTGGGCGAAGTGTTCGGCGGCAAAGATCACACGACTGTGCTTTACAGTTGCGACAAAATTGCTCAGTTGCGGAACACTGACCCGAATTTGGCTCAAACTTTGCGTCAGTTGAGCGATCGAATTAATGTTGTCAGCCGCAAAACTTGAGAAGAAGTCAGTTGTCAGTTGTCAGTTGTCAGTTGTCACACCCATGACTCTATGCAGCGATTTCCAGTCCGCATCATCGAAGGGGTAACTCTCCGATAACAGACAATCTCTATGCGTAGCAGCTTGCCTGTGGAAAAACCTGTGGAAAAGTTGCCTTCCGTTTGTGGAAAACTTTAGTCGATCGCCGGAAACAGCTTTTGCACAAAAAAGGGTGATCGACCGCACCAGCTTTTCCACAAGTTTTCCACAGGTATTTATTACCTATAAGTGTCGCCCAGCAAGCAGTTAGCTTTTTTTTCCACAGTTTCCACAGGGCGATCGATACAAAAATAATTCAATAAATTAAAAAAAACTGGTGATCCCTACACACCCTACACAGATAGTTCACTACGGGCGCTAACCTTAGAAACCGGGTTTCTTGGAATATTTCTCGTTTTTACAGACAAAATTTTGCGTAGAAACCGGGAATAAGCGCCCAGGCTTAAGCCCTGACAGAGAAAAACCGACCCGCCGGCTTTCTGTGATACGATTTGTTTCTGTTTCAAATCCGGTTAATTAACCTTCCTACCATGAAATTGGTTTGCACCCAAAGTGACCTCAACGCCAACCTCTCGTTGGTAAGTCGGGCCGTTCCCTCCCGCCCGACACATCCGGTACTCGCCAACGTGCTCTTAGTAGCGGATGAGGAAAATCAGCGGGTTAGCTTGACAGCTTTCGATCTCAGTTTGGGCATTCGTACCAGCTTCGCAGCAGAAGTAACAGGCGGCGGCAGTTTTACCATACCCGCTAAATTACTCAACGATATTGTTTCGAGACTCCCAGATGGAGAGATTACTTTAGAAGACGAAGCGGGGGACACCGTAGCATATCTCACTTGCAGTTCTGGCAGCTACCAAGTTAGAGGCATGGGCCCGGAAGAATTCCCAGAATTGCCCGCCATCGAAGGCGGAACAATCCTCAAATTGCCACCGGAAGCCTTGATAGAAGGACTCAAAGGAACTTTATTTGCTACTAGCCCCGACGAGGCAAAACAGGTACTTGCAGGCGTGCATTTAAAGGTATTGCAAGATTGCCTGGAATTTGCAGCTACAGACGGCCACAGATTGGCAGTAGTTCAAACTGCAAATGAAAAAGCTGAAGGCGAAGAAACCCAAGAAGAATTTGAGGTGACAGTCCCCGCTAAAGCATTGCGGGAAGTAGAAAGAATGCTGGTGATGCGGCAGTGGACTGAACCTGTCACCCTGCATTTTGAACACGGTCAAGTAGTGTTTGAATGGGCAGACCAGCGGCTGACAACCCGCACCTTGGAAGGGCAATATCCCGCATATCGGCAGTTGATTCCGCCCTCCTTTGAGCGGCAAATTACCTTAGAAAGGCGATCGTTCTTAGCAGCAGTAGAAAGAATTGCCGTTTTTGCAGACCAAAAAAACAATATTCTCAAATGCAGCATCGACGAGGAGAATCAGGAAATTACTTTGTCTGTAGATGCTAAAGATGTTGGCTGTGGCAAAGAGTCAATGCCCGCACAGATTTCGGGAGATAGCATAGATATTGCTTTCAACGTGAAATACTTAATTGACATTTTGAAAACTGCTCAATCCCCCGAAATTCAACTGCAATTAAACGGTGCTTTAGCCCCCGTAATTTTTCAGCCTTTAGGCGGAGTTAATGCTACATTCTTGGTGATGCCAGTTCAGCTAAGAGCTTAAAAAGAGTCAGTAGTCATTAGTCAACAGTCACCGATGCTGCAACCGGAATTGATCTAATTCATCTGCGTTAATCGGTGTTGATCTGCCCTCATCTGCGGTTAAAAAAATATAATTTATCTGGCCGCAGATGACAAGGGATTGACCCTGATTCACGCAGATAAAGAGAAGAGAGATAGGAATAATTCCGATGCTAATAGCTTTGATATGACTTATTGCTTCAAATCAATGGCAACAAAATTTGAAATTCAGTACCTGTACCGGGCGTAGAATGCAAATTCAACTTGCCTTTATGCTTTTCCGTAACAATTTGATGGGTAATTGCCAACCCCAAACCGGTACCTTTCCCGGCCGGTTTAGTGGTGAAAAATGTCTCAAAAATCCGCCGCTGAATTTCTGGCGGAATTCCCGGTCCGTTATCAGCAATTCGGATGGCTATCCAAGCGTTATGTTGATTTTTTTCCGCTGCTTCTGGGCAGAAGTCGCCCTTTTGGCTGGCGGATGATAGCTGTTTGGCATTTTGTCGATCGCCCCTAACATAATTTTGAATTAATTCCGAATTCACGCAGTCTCCGTCAGAACTGTCTATTACCTCGGTTTCAATAGTAATCGCAGGCACAAAATCTTTTTCTTCTTTTACCTCTTCCAAAGCGTCGATCGCATTGCTGATGATATTCATAAATACCTGGCTCAACTGACCAGAGTAACACTTGACCAAAGGCAAATCTCCATAGTTTTTAACTACTTTAAACCCGTACTTGAGACGATTTTTCATAATTAGCAGCGTACTGTCAATACATTCATGGATGTTAGCTTGTTTCAAGTGGGTTTCGTCCATGTGGGAAAAGGTGTGCAGGCTGGTGACGAGTTCGGTCAGCCTCTGTGATGAAACTTTCATACTTTTGAGAATTTCCACCCAATCTTCTTGCAAAAAATCAAATTCTATGTGTTTTTTGAGTTGGTCAATTTTTTCGTTTTCACCGACAATGTGTTCGTAAGTAGACAGCAAGTCCATGATGTCTGTCGAATAGTTGGACAAAAAGCCTAGATTTCCGCTGATGCAGGTGACGGGATTTCTAATTTCGTGGGCGACTCCAGCTACCATCTGCCCCAAACTGGCTAGTTTTTCGGTTTGAATTAGTTGAGATTGAGTTTGCTGCCTCAGCAATTTTGTTGCTAGTTCATGAATGTTGGATTGGGCTACTAACAGTTCGTGCACGTCTAGCAAACTATAAGTTTGAGGCGAAACTTGAACCACAATCGGTTCGTAAAGCAGTTCTTTTGATCGCAACAGCGACTTCCTGGCTGCATCCACGATTAAAGTATTGCTGGGAAAAATTAAACTCTCAGTTTCGGCAAAGCGGTACAAAGCCCTCACAGGTCGCTTTAAAAATAATTCTCGCCCAAAAGGACGGCTGATAAATTCTAAAAATCTCCGCCGGGAAATCATACCGGCAAATTCACCTTGATGAGTGACAATGACTCCTGGTAACAGTGGATTAGCTTCTAACATCTGAGAAATTCGCATTCCCCAATCCGTAGCTTCTACCTGAAAATCGTAAAGCGACAATTGTTGGAGAGTAGAGTCTAAACAAAGTTCTCCTAGGTCAGCCTCGGAGATGGGTTGCACGGGTCTTTCTACGCAGGAGGTATTCAACATAAATTTATCAGCACGCTTTTTTGGGTTCTATTTGCCAGCAGACATTCAGCTACCAAAGGTCAACAGGTGAGTTGTTGAGTGTTTTGACCGGCATCCCCCTGGCACACTGCATTTTAAATTACACAAAAAACTGACTGTAGCAAGGAAAATTTTACCACTTAAAGTATTAGGCAAGATTGAGTATCACCGAGATAAATGCGCCCTGGTAATTATACCTGAGTTTATTTTATACTGACTTGAGCGGTATTAGCGCTTGGTTCAACTATTTAACTATTCATTAACCTTAAGTTATTTTCTTAACCTTTTGTTAATAAAATATTAGCCTGAGAAATATAATTGATTGATAATAGAAGAAAATCGGAATTCCCCGCTCGCCAACACGATGCACCCGTCAGCAGACAAGTTAAAAGCCTAAATTGGAGCGATCGCGTCCCTGAGTTTTAGCTCGCTAAGGGCGATGGCGGGACGCCTTGCCAGCTAGGGCATTTGAGGCGATTTCATCCCATCTCCCCGATCCGGTACTCGCAACCCCCGTAACGCTCAGCCAGCGACACACCTGCCAGTGCGTCCCCTATATGTTTGTAGTGAAAACTAAAGTCATCGCTACAAACCAATTTTTTAGCGATCGTCATATAAAACAGTTAGCCTCGCCGGCAATCTGCAAAATCTGCCTTGGCAGTGGTTCTACAATCAACCATTGTTAACCCAAAGATCCATCAAATCGGCGACGGTTGGCCTAGTCAATTATTGATTGGCTGTACGAGGCGGATATCAATAAAAATTAAGTCAAATTAAAACAAGTTTTACCATTCCAAATCATTCAAAGCATCAGCATTAATTAAATTAGAAGCTCTACAAAATATAACAAAAAAAAAGGCAAAAAAAAATTAACTGGATCTTAACTTAGTGCTATGCTTTGGTATGATCTACAAGGAGTTCAACCAAAGACGTATAGCTAAATAGCAATCTACCAGTAGGTGATCGATGCAACCCGGTCTAACGAATCAGTTAAACAATGCTTTTACCCTTTTTCTCAGCTTGTTAGTAGAAGCAATACCTTTTCTGCTGCTCGGAGTTTTATTTTCAGGTTTGCTGCTGGGGTTTGTAGACGAACGCAAACTCGTATCGCGCATCCCGCGAAACCCGCTGCTGGCGGCTTTGATGGGCAGTTTGATCGGCTTTTTGTTTCCCGTGTGCGAGTGCGGTAACGTGCCCGTAGCGCGCAGGTTACTGATGCAGGGAGTGCCCGCACCAGCCGCGATCGGCTTTTTGCTTGCGGCCCCCACCATCAACCCCGTGGTAATTTGGGCTACTTGGACGGCATTTCGGGATCAGCCAGAAATTGTAGTTTTGCGGGTGGTATTTTCTCTGTCTATAGCCACAATTATCGGCTGGGTGTTCAGCGCCCAAAAAGACTTGCGGCCTCTGCTGCAACCCTCTGTAGCCCGCGCGATTCCCCTGCCAAAACCAGAGTTTTCCGAAAAAGAACTCGTCCAAGCTAACACTCCGCTGCTGTTGCAGTCGGGAACATTTATGCTCGGTCAGCCGGGGGGGGTGGTGCCGATCGAATCTTTGCTACAAGACGACTGGAAGCCATTAAAAACAGGCCAAACAGAAAAAACCTCGAAACGTTCCTCAATGTTTCACCGCGTTTCTAAAGAGCGTCTGCGCCTGCTTTTAGATACTATGGTACAGGAGTTGCGCGAATTGGGAGGAGTGTTGATAATCGGAAGTGCGATCGCAGCCATCATTCAAGTTGGCGCCCCCCGCGAATTAATTCTCAACCTCGGCCAAGGCCCCGTTTCCTCGATTATAGCCATGCTGCTATTAGCGGCAGTCGTATCGATTTGTTCTACAGTAGATGCCTTTTTTGCACTGTCTTTTGCCTCCACATTTACCAGCGGTTCGCTGTTAGCATTTCTCGTTTTCGGTCCGATGATTGACCTCAAAGGTATCGGTTTAATGCTGTCAATTTTTAAAGGTAGAGCCGTATTTTACTTAATTGTCTTGGCAGCTCAGTTAACCTTTTTAATGACCCTCGCTGTTAACTTGCATTTAGGTTAATAAGTTAGCTAAAACCGACTACTAATACCATTTTCGCTTTGCGATTTTCTTCAATTCCCTTGCTCCCCCACACGGAAGTCACGAATATACAGAGAGGTGTTTTTTCTTTGCCATCTTCCCTATTCCTTCTTCCTTCCCAATCACTCTTAAAAAATGAATTTAAAAAAAATTAGCCCATTGCTGGACGCCCTAGCTATCTTAGGCTGGGGAATATTGCTCCTCAAATATTCGAGCACCGGCCAATTAAGCATTCTCATTCACCCCAATTACTTTGGCTTGACTCTAGCAGGAGGAATCGCCTTATTGGTTATTGGCGGTTTAAAAACTTGGGAACTCTTAAAACTCGATCGCACCACAAAGCAATCGCGGACATCAACAGCAAATAACTCTCTCAGAATCACAGAAGTTGAACACGTTACTTTGTTTCCCCCCAGTATCGGCAGCACCTTAATGTTGGGCGTCGCATTAATAGGTTTACTAACAACGCCACGCACATTTACCAGCCAGACAGCATTAGAACGAGGCCTCACCGAATCCCTGCCCATCACCAGACTGCAACCCCAAGAATTTCGCAATACTACAAAACCCGAACAGCGATCACTCGTCGAATGGGTGCGGCTGTTAAATTTCAACCCCGAACCGGATACATACAGAGGTCAAAAAGTCAAAGTTCAAGGATTTGTAATTCACCCCCCCAACATAGCAGAACAATATATGTGGATCGGGCGTTTTATCATTACTTGCTGCGCGGCAGACGCCTATCCGATAGGGTTGCCAGTAAAATTACCTATAGGTCAAAGCCGCGCCACCTTTGCGCCAGACATTTGGCTAGAAATAGAAGGAGAAACGATCGTAGAAGAACTGCAAGGCAAGCGCAAATTAATCATTCAAGCATCCTCCCTCAAACCAATTCCCCAGCCAAAAAACCCGTATGATTATTAATGTGGAGTAAGTATGAGATTAAATTGTACTTTTATTGCCAGATGGACTCTCCAGGCCCTTCCTCCGTATACAAATTAAGATACTGTACAGTCAGCTATAAAAGTGGCAACACCATCCTCTAGGAGTTGCCAAAAACAAATTCAGCAACTACACTCGTCATTAAGTAAATAAATTCTGAGTATATGTCATCAGGAAAAAAATTAGCTATCAAAGGTGCAGCCTGGACGATCGTCAGCTATGGAAGCAGTCAAATTATCCGATTTGGCAGCAACTTAATTTTGACGCGCCTGCTTTTGCCAGAACTATTTGGTCTGGTAGGTCTAGCCTACGTTTTCATCATAGGGATCAACTTATTTTCAGACATAGGTCTAGGCCCAAGCATCATCCAGAATAAGCGCGGGGAAGATCCTCTATTTCTCAACACCGCGTGGACAATGCAAGTCATTCGCAGCTTTTTCGTTTGGATTTCTTTGATTATAATTACCCAGCCGGTTGCGAGTTTTTATGGAGAGCCCCGTCTCCTGTGGTTGATTCCACTAATAGGTATAAATTCTTTAATAGGAGGCTTTAAATCCACTGCCACAGCCAGCCTAGAACGCCAAATGGCAGTGAAGGAAGTAGTAATTTTTGAGTTGGGTCAACAGATTTTTTCTACAATAGTGATGATTGTCTGGGCCTGGTTCGATCCCAGCATCTGGGCGATCGTTGCAGGCGGCTTTACTGGAGCTTTAATAGAGGTAGTATGGAGCCATTTTTTGATTCCCGGCAAGTCAAACCGCTTTGCTTGGGATAAAGAAGCAGCTAAAGAAATATTTTCTTATGGCAAATGGATATTTTTGTCTACGGCTTTGTTTTTCTTGTGTTCTCAAGCCGATAGACTCATCCTTGGGAAAATCTTTACTTTAACAATGTTGGGGATTTATGGCATAGCTTTTACTCTCGGCGATATGCCGCGCCAAATAATTATCGCCATTAGCAGCAGGGTGATTTTTCCCTCGATTTCTATGCTGGCAGAGTTACCCCGGGAGGAGTTGCGTGCGAAGATACTTAAGAACCGCAAGCTAATTCTAATACCATTAGCCGTAGGTTTAGCAATTTTTGTGAGCTTTGGAGATCAGTTAATTTTAATACTTTATCCGAAAGAGTATGTGGCGGCATCTTGGATGATGCCAATCTTGGCTTTAGGTATCTGGCACACCACCCTGCACAATATGATGGGTTCTTGTCTGCTAGCCGTAGGAAAGTCTCAGTACCAAGCTATGGGCAATCTGCTGACTTTTGTGAATCTATGTATAAGTATACCGCTGGCATACCACTTAAAAGGTAATTTAGGTGCCGTGATTGCTATAGCTCTCGGCGACCTTCCTACCTATGCAGTAATTAGCTACGGTTTGTGGAAAGAAGGACTAACTTGTTTTTTGCAGGATATTCAATTAACAGGGCTGTTTGTAGGGGTGCTGCTCATTATAATTTGGGGTAGAGTGGCTTTTGGTTTGGAGTTGCCCATCGATAAAATATCACCGATGGATTTAATCCCAATTAATCAACTGTTTCAGTAAACAAAAAGGAGTATCCGCTCAATAATCCGGGGTAAATCGCTCAACGATTCACCTCAAATGACGCAAAATCGTTTTTGAGTGGGTAGTCCGCCCCGAATTAGTAAGCGGATACAAAAAGGACATTGTATGTTATGCTATCATAAAATATAATCCGCAGAGTAGGGCTATTTATTTTTTTACAAATAGGGCTATTGCGAGAAATATCTCGCGTTGCCACGAGGCCTACTAAAATGATATTTTACCATAAAAGAAGTGGCATCATAAATTTATTCAAAGAAAACGAACAGCCGGAAAAAAACGCCAAAAAGTTTGCTGGGCTGTAGCAGACATTACATCAGTTGAATAATCTAAAAATCCCGAAAAATCCACAGCAAAAATAGAGAGACTCAGGTACACAATCAAGGTAAACGCATCTTAACTGGAACCCAAAATATGCTACAGTTAAAGCGGAATAATTTTCTATATAGTTTGTGGTAGCTAATTGGTGCTATCAATGGCAAGAGGTTTTAGTAAAACTGTAACTTCGCAATAAAAACAAATAGATTCATTGCCTGAGCGTGAATATTTTAACTGCCAGTTTTTTTAAAATTTTTGTCACTTTGAACGACTTAAGAATAGAAAGAAGTAAAGACGATTTGCTCAAATAATATATTATCGCGATTACGATTATAGCTATCATCAGCGGTGCAGACGGATGGGTGACAATAGAAGCCTATGGTAACGCCAAATATGAATGGTTAAAAAGCTTTATAGAATTACCGAATGGTATACCATCTCATAACACGTTTAGTCGAGTATTTTCTCGAATTGAACCGCCAATACTCCGGACAGTTTTTATATTGCCCAAGGGCTTATGCTCGCTAGACTTTGAGCCACTGTGGATAATTAAATCAATGTCAGCTCCACCCCTGATGCGGCATTTAATTCGACTTTTTTAGGCTCCTGGCCCCGCGTAAGCTTCTAGTCTCGTTCCAAAAACTGTCCGGAGTATGGAAAAATCTAAAATCTAAAACAGTCCTGGACGCAACTGGCACAATGGTAGTGCGATCGACGGTCGTCAATACCTCTCTCGATCGAGCAATTTTAAGCCATTACGCACCGTACAAGCTAAAATTTAAAATCTAAAATCTAAAATCAGTATACTTCGTTGCAGCCCTTTCGCCTGGTAAAAAAAAAACGGGTTTCTGGGGGCCGGGAGTGCATCTAGGACTGTAAAATTTAAGAGGGAAAATTTGGTAGTTAATTTTCAGCAGAAATAGGAGAGAAAGATTTGTGAGTATTTTTAACAAAAAAATTAATCCTTCACCCTTCGCTATTCTGCCATTCAAACAGCCGATCGACCGCACGGCCATCTTCCTCATGCTAGTGCTGAGCGTCTTAATCGGACTGCTGCTGCTGAGCGGCGATCGCACAGCACCCAGAGTGCGAGAATTTACCTGGGAAAATAAACAAATCGGCGCCGAAGATACCGGCTTTATCCTCACCTTCTTTCGGCCGATGAACCAGTCCACCGTCGAGGAAAACTTAAAGCTAGAACCCCCCCTCCCCGGTAAATTTAGTTGGGCTGGAAGACGCATGGCTTACACCCTAAAAGATCCAGCACCCTACGGCGTTACCTACACAGTCAAACTCGCCGGAGCAACCGACAAGTATTTCGGAGAAAACAACCAAAAAAAAGCAACGCCAATGCAACCGTTTAGCAGTTCCTTTCGCAGCCGCGATCGAGCTTTTGCTTACATCGGTGTCCAAGGCGAAACAGAAAGCAGATTAATGCTAGTCAATCTCACCAGCAGCGACTCGAAACCGATACCGCTGACTCCCAAAGATTTAGTCGTTACCGATTTTAAACCGTATCCTGACAGCGATCGCATTTTATTCTCCGCCACAGATCGATCAATCGCCCGTACTCGCGGCACTCTAAATCAAGAACTATTCACAGTCACCACCGGCCTCAACCCCCAATCGGACTCAGGAACTCAACAAAAATACCCAGCCGGTAGAATCGACAAAATCTTAGACTCCAAAGATTACCAAAACCTCAAATTCGACCTCTCAGCCGACGGAAAAATCATAGTTGTCCAGCGCGTCAACCGCAGCAATCCCGGCGATTTCAGTCCTTGGATTGTGGAAGAAAAAGTGCCACCCCGACCGTTGGAAAATGAACAAGGCGGAGATTTTATGATTCGCCCCGATAGCAAATCGATGGTAATATCTCAAAAACAAGGATTAGCGATCGTCCCCCTCAAACAGGAAGCAGACCCAGTAGAATTTTTGCCAAAATACGAACAAGTATTGGGTATGGCCCGCGACAACTCCGCTGCCGCCTATGTTAAATACAACAGCGACTTTACTCGATCGCTTTTCATCTTAGATAACCAAGGTGTAGAACAAGAAATATTGCGTATTCCCGGCAGCATTATGGCCGTTTATTTCGACCCCCGCAAAAACCAAGACAACCAAGTTCAGCGCCTCTACTGTTTGTTAGCCCAACGCCTCAAAACAGAAAGCTACAAAGAACAGCCTTTCATCGCCACCATCGACCTCAAAAAAGAGGGTACTCGTTTGGTAGGAACCATCAAACCGCTGCTGATTTTGCCCAACCAATTAGATACCCAAATCAGTTTATCTCCTGACGGGCTGGCATTAATTTTCGACCAATCAGTCACAGCAGCAACTCCCTCAGTAGCAGACAGTCCCCGCAACGATAGTGGACAGTCGATCGCCACCAGCCGCCTCTGGCTGCTACCCTTAGTAGAAATATCGGCAGACGGTTCTCCCGCAAAACTACAGCCAGAAGAACTTCCCTTTGCCGGCTATCACCCCCGGTGGCTCCCCTAAATCGATTTTAGATTTTAGATTTTAGATTGACCGATATAGTTCAGTTGACAGTTGACAGTTGACAGTTGACCTGTGATCGCGGCCTCTACCTGGAAAGAAGAGGATTGGAGTAATGAATAGTCTTCTTTTAATTTCTCCCGATCAGGGAGAGGCTTTAAACCAATTTAATCTGGTAAACATCAATAGGGTAAGGTGCGCCCATAAACACCAAGCGTTGAAATATGCGCGGTGCACACCCTACTTTTACTAAATTGATTGGAAATTTGAAATTTGAGATTTTTGATTGGAAATTGAGTTGATACTAAGCCATACTGGTAAATATTACAAACTTTTGAAACGAACTCACCAGCCTGCAATTTCACATCTCAAACCTCAAACCTAAAATCTAAAATTCTCATGACTCCCGAAGAAATTAGCAATACCCTTAAAGACTTATTTGGTGACAGTGTTGAGATGCCTGCTGCCACTTCTTGGCAAGTAGAAACGCCCAATTTTCGCCTGTTAGTCCTCCTTTCTGAAGACGGGAGTTGGCTGCGGATTTTGCTGCCGATCGCCGATGCCCAGGAAGCTCAACCATTTCTTGATAAACTGCTAGAAGCTAACTTTGACACCACCCTCGAAACTCGCTACGCCTTACATCAAAACGTTTTGTGGGGAGTATTTCAGCACAGTTGTGCCACACTCGCGGCCGCAGATTTCTCGGCCGCCGTCGCCCGAGTGCTGGCTTTGCAAGAGCGAGGTTTGTCCGACTTTTTCGGCGATTTAATAGAAAGCCGCATCCGTCAAATCATCAAAGCTGCCAAGATGCAGGGACAGTCTGTGGAAACTACCCTTCAGACTTTAGACCGTTTCTACGCAGAGGGATTGATGGGTGAAATGGAACTAGGGCGAGAGTCTCGCGAAAACACTCTCGCGGCTTGGCGGTATCAGCTAGAACGCCTTTGGCCGGAGGTGGAACCCTAAGACGATTGGAGATTGCAGATTGCAAAAAACTTATGACTATCGAGGTTCGGAAGTTGCCTAAAGTTGCATTTCTTTTGACTGGTATAGGGACTGCGGCTGACGGTTAGGATGTTCTTAATTCCACAAACGCTTGCGGAACATTGCTTCTTCCTTCTCTCCTAGATAACTAAAGCCTTCCATCCGTTACATTCGGTTACATCCGAAGAAAGCGAATCGGTTGCCTAACTTTCTTTGGCCTGGGCCCTAGTCTTGACAATTGGAGGCTGCAAGCCCCTTGGACGATGGCTAATCCGAACCCTCGAACCCTCGAAGGATGCCCGTATATTCACAGATCACCTACTCGCGGTTCTCCAATTCCCTTCTATCACTAGAAAAATGGTATAATTTATCACAATAATTCGTTATAAATATTAAACATTTTCCGAAAACACGCGATCGCAGGTATATCATGGTAAAAAGTTTACAGCAGAGCTCAGTAAGTTCCACAACAGCTTCGATCGTTTAATATTGACTTAGAAACAAAATCTTTAGCAGACAATGCTACTGCGATCGGGTTTTCCCATCGGGTGCTGTTGTAATTTCACAAATTAGCAACTACCCGCTACAAATTACCCGTTACGAATTAATAGCAACTTAAGTTGTTCATGAATACAATTTTTAACAGGGGTTTCATCTATGTTTGCTGTGCGTGAGATTAGCTCGGAGTTATCAGTGTTGCATATAGCTGAAATTTGTAATTGGAACCTCTCCTTAGAATCAACTCTCCTAGACCTGCCACTCTACAACTGCCAAATTGAATTAACTCAACAGGCAAAAGAAGTAGCCCAGGCCTTTGAACAAAATTCCATGCTTCCCGGCGTCATTTTGACAGAGGGGGGTAATTTTGTTGGCATAATATCCAGGCGTCTATTTTTTGAAAAAGTTAACCGTCGCTACGGATTAGAAATGTTTTTCAAGCGACCCATAGAGGTATTGTACAAGTTTTCCAAGCCAGAACCGCTGGTACTTCCCGGCAGTAAATTAATAGTAGAAGCCGCCCAGGAATCTCTTTACAGGTCAGGAGAATTAATTTACGAACCCGTAGTAGTGGAAATAGCCCCTCAGACCTACAAGCTGTTAGATGTACACCAATTAATGGTCGCTCAATCAAGAATCCACCAATTAACAAATAAGTTACTCCACAAACAAACCCAAGCCAAACTCATCCAAACAGAAAAAATGGCGAGTTTGGGGAGGATTGTAGCAGAAGTAGCCCACGAAATCAGAAATCCGCTGAACTGTATTTGGGGAAATTTAACTTTTCTGCTGTCCTATTTTGAACACTTGCTTCAGCTAATGTCGCTTTATGAAGAGGAATATTCGGCACCGTGTGCCCGAATTGATGCCCTTAAAAAAGAAATTGAATTTGATTTTTTACAAGAAGATTTGCCGATCACCTTAGAAGGGATGGAGTTGGGAGCCTCGCAATTGCTAAAAATAGTTAACGGGCTGCACCACTTCTCTCACATGGACGAGACAAAACCAGCCGAGACAGACATTCACGAATGCGTGGAGATGACGCTGTTAATTTTAAAAAACCGCTTTAAAAACAGCATAGAAGTGGTTAAAAATTACGGCGAACTGCCGCTAGTTAGTGGCTACTCCGGTCAGTTGAGTCAGGTATTTTTGAATTTGTTGGTTAATGCTCTAGACGCCCTGACAGAGTACGCAGCCGATCGAGAAATACACACCCCGTGCGGGGACAACTGGCAGCCCCAAATCGAAATTACCACTAAAGTTATAGAAACCGAACACGGCAAGAGGGCCGCAATTTGCATTGCCGATAACGGGCCCGGCATTGCCCCAGAAAATCACAAGCAGATATTTGACACCTTTTTTACCACTAAACCAGCAGGCAAAGGCACCGGTATGGGGCTGGCTATCTGCAATCAAATCGTCACAGAAAAGCACGGCGGCCAACTGAGAATGCGATCGCAACCAGGTAAGAATACTGAATTTGAAATTCTCCTGCCTATAGTTGGCACAACATGATTAACTCAAGAATATTCTCGGTTGTTCGCTCCTGCGGTGAAATGATAGGGTAGCTTAGTAGTAGGTTCTCATTTCACTTTCCCAGCGTTTCGGCAACAAAAAGTTCCAGTGGCAAATAAATTCAGTTCCAAACTCCTTGGCCCTTCACTCTCCGAAGGCAGCCATCAAGACCTTTCCCTAGAGTCTACCCTCTGGGATTTGCCCCTGTATGACTTTCAGGTTAAATCGAGCTGCTTGGCCGTGGCAGTTGCCGAAATGTTTGAACAGCATCCCCTAGTGCCGGGGGTCGTCTTGATGGAAGCAGGAGAGTTTGCTGGCATGATATCCCGCAGGCAACTGCTGGAATATTTGCTTAAACCCCAAGGCCCAGAGCTCTTTTTGCACCTGCCGCTGAAAGTTCTCTACAGTTACGCTCGCGTCGAAATATTATTAGTCGCAGAGAGTACAACGATTTTGGCAGCAGCCCCACAAGCTCTGCGTCGATCGCCCGAATTGCAGGCAGAACCGATCGTCGTCCAAATAGACTCCCAATCTTACCGACTCTTAGACCCTAACGCACTAAACATCGCGTACTGGCAAATTCGTGGCATCGAAACTCAAGTCCGCTACGAAAGAGCCCAAACTCAAATGATTCAAAGCGAAAAAATGGCTAGTTTAGGGCGTTTAGTCAACGGAGTAGCCCACGAAATTTTAGATCCGGTAGGCTTTATTTGGGGGAATTTAACCTACGTCAGCGACTACAGCAAAAACTTGATGGAATTGCTCTCAGTTTACGACGCATACTGTACTGACCCCCCACCGGAAATAGCACGGCTCAAGGAAGAGATCGACTATGACTTTTTGCAAAACGATTTCCTCCGAACTGTTGCCAGCATCAAATCAGGAGCCGAACGGTTGAGCAAGTTGGCAACCAGTTTGCAAAACTTCTGCCACATCGACGATATTTATCCCAAACCGACAGACTTGCACGCCAACATAGACAGCATACTTTTGCTGCTCAAAAGTCGTTTGACTAGGGAAATCCAAGTAGTGAAAAACTACGGCTACCTGCCACCAGTGCCATGCTATGCAGGACAGCTAAACCAAGTATTTATGAATATCTTGACGAATTCTATTCATACGTTAATTAACGAAGCAGTCGGTCAAGAATTGGCGAAAGAGTTCAAAGGTGGAGGACTCAAAGACTTCAATCGCCAGCCTAAAATTGAAATCACAACTCAAGTCTGCTGTCCCGAACCGGCGCCGGATTTAGACAAACTTCATGTTCGCTGGGTGTCGATTTGCATATCAGATAACGGGCCAGGAATGTCACCTAGCAAGTACAAAAAAATCATAGAATCATTCTCTACGGAAAAACGCGCTCTCAAAGAAACCAGTTTAGCAGTTAGCTATCAAATTGTGACGGGCAAACACGGCGGTGCATTCAGAATGCGATCGGAGTTAGGCAGGGGCACTGAATTTGAAATTTTGTTACCCTTAGCTTAAAGAAGGAAGAGGCAAGAAGGAAGAAGGAAGAGGGAAGAGGGAAGAGGGAAGAGGGAAGAAGGAAGAGGGAAGAGGGAAGAAGTTACAGTGTATTTTTGATTTATGAAGTACAGGACACGGCAATGCCGTCTCCCTACCGGTTATCTGTACTGCACTCAACAGTCAACAGTCAACCATTCTCTAATTGACTGCCGCACATTTTACAAAATCTAGCATTAGCATCGTGTACAGACCAACCGCAACCTTTACAAACAGCTTCTCCGTGATTAGCACTTTTAACTAAGTGTTTAATCAAATCTCCCAATTGCCAAGGAATTAGAGCAATTCCCGTCAAAATCATCAAAATAGTCAGAAAACGACCGGATTCCGAAATCGGAGTAACATCGCCAAATCCCACGGTGGTCATGGTGACAACCGAGAAATAAACAGCATCCAAAAAAGTTCCAAAACTTTCGGGATTTGCCGGATGTTCGACTTGATAAATTAAACCAGAATAAACAAAAATTATTGCCAGCAAAGTAAACAAAATCCGAGCAAAAATCACCCCATCTTCGCTGCTAATGCGGAAAATAGAAATTTTTAATTCCAGAAAGCGGATGAGTCGGAGAATTCTAAACCAGCGGAAAATTCGGATAAAACTAACGTTGACAAATCCCAGTAAAAATGGTAATATTGCCAGCAAATCAATAATTGAAAAAAAACTAAAAATAAATTTAACTCGATTTTCGGCACACCATAGTCGCAATAAATACTCAAACACAAAAACAACTAAAAGCGCTGTATCGAGAGTTTGCAAATTAATTCTAACAGTTTCCGAAATCGGGTAAGTTTCGGCGATGAAGCTGGTCGAAGATAGGAGAATTAGTCCGGTAAGAGTTAAATTGACGGTTCTGCCAATTGGGGTTTCGATGTCTTCGAGATAAAATCCAATTTGCGATCGGGTTAACATAGATGAGATAATTAATACCATTTATGAGGTAAGGAAATTATCGCATATGAGTATCGAATTAACTAAGGGTGAAAGGTTCAATCTTTCTAAAGAAACTCCTAATTTCAGTAAAATTGCGATCGCCCTGGGGTGGCAAGTCAGCCAGACAGCCCAAAACAGCGACATTGACGCATCAGTTTTTATGTTAGCGGCGGACGGTCGGATTCCCGATGAAAAGTATTTTGTATTTTACAACAATCTGACATCGCCGGACGGTGCGGTGCGACATTCTGGAGACAGCAGGAATGGACAAATTGAGGGAGATGATGAGACGGTTTATCTGGATTTGAGTAAAATCAATTCGGCGATTCAGGAAATTGTGTTTGTGGTGACTATTCACGAGGGACAGGAAAAAAATCAAAGTTTTAGTCAAGTTGAAAATGCTTTTATCCGGCTTTACAATTCACAGACTCTTAGCGAATTGGTTCGGTACAATTTAAATCTGATATTTTCCCAAGAAACGGCTTTAGAATTTGGACGCTTGTATAAGAAGAATGGCGAATGGAGATTTCAGCCGGTAGGACAGGGATATAATGCCGGGTTGCAAAGTTTTGTAGATAAGTATTATGTTGAAAATGCGGTTGAGAAAAGCTCGAATGCTGGTGAGAAGGTTGATGATGCTGAGGTTTTGAGGCAGTTTAGCGATCGGGTCGATCGGTTATTGCGCGAAGAGGCGATCGAGGAGACACCCATTCCAGTATCTAGCGAAACGGTAGAACAGCTGGCTGCTACTCCTGTGAGTGCCGATACTGTGGAATCGGAGGAAGAGGAAAAAATAGATGATTCTGCACTAGAAAATCTGGAACCAGCGCTCACTGCTGAGGATTTTTGCCAGCGGTATAATAACAAAGAACGAAATTTTACTGGAGTTAATCTAGCAGGAGTAAATCTGAGCAGAAGAGTCCTGAGTCAGGTCAACTTTAGTAGGGCTAATCTAAGCGGTGCAGAACTTTCTGAAACAAACTTATACGCTTCTAACCTGAGTGAGGCAAATTTATGTCATGCCAACCTTCACCAAGCCAATCTCAGCTCAGTCAACTTAGGTAAAACACAATTACTCCATGCAAATTTAAGTGAAGTAAATCTGTCTAATTCAAACCTAAGTGAAGCTAATCTGAGTGGGGTAAACCTCAGTAAAGTTCATTTGTTATTGGGAACAAACTTCAGCAGAGCAAACCTCAGTAAAGCAAACTTAACAGGGTTGAATTTGAAGGAATTAAAATTGATGAATGCTGATTTGAGTAATGCCAACCTAAGTAATACTAACCTATTAAAGGCAAACCTTGAAGGGGCAAACCTTGAAGGAGCAAAACTTCAACAAGCGCTCTACAACGCAGAGACTGTCTTCCCCAGAGACTTTGACCCTGTTAAAGCAGGTGCTTGCTTAATCGCTCCTAATGTTTCACTGCAAGAAGCAAACTTAGCTGGTATTTACTTGAGTTATGTAAATCTGAGTGAAGCTAACTTGAGCGGTGCAAACTTAACCAAAGCAAATTTGGAGGGTACACAACTCCTGCAAGCTAATTTGAATAAAACCAACTTAAGCGGAGCCAATCTGAGTCGTGCCAACTTAACAGCGGCCAACCTCATAGGAGCAAACTTGATGCAGGCAAATTTAGGCTCTGCCAACCTAACTGCCGCAGACTTGAGTGGAGCAAACCTGAAAAATGCACAAACAGATGGGGCAAATTTTAGTGGTACTAATCTGAGCAAAGTTAATCTGGTTGGTGTAACTCTTCAATGTAATCTTAGCGGAGCAATGTTAAGTGAAGGAAATCTCTGTGGAGCTAATCTTAGTTACGGCAATTTTAGTGGAGCCGACTTAACTTCGGCCGACTTGCGCGGGGCAAATTTGCAGAATACAAACCTAGAAAAAGCCAACCTAAAGGGAGCGAATCTAAGTGGGGTGGTAAATCTGGAAAAGGCAAAACTCGCAGGTGCAATTATGCCTGATGGCACAATCCACGAATGAATTCGATCGCCAATATTAAAGAGCAAGGTGGGCAATGTATTGGTGCCAATTTTCCACGATATTTCCCGAAGTCCGGCAGGGGTTTAAACCCCTGGCAGGATTTCGGTTTAAGTTGACAACCAATGGCTGGCATGGCCCACCCAAAAAATAGAGTATGATTAGTGGGAAATATCAAGTATATAGATTTTCGATGAATGAATCGGACACGGAAATTATAGAATCTACCCTCAGATGGATGACGGAGTTTGTCGAGTTACCGCATCGAGTTTTCAGCGATTTACCGATTTGTCCCTTCACTAAAAAAGCACGCTTGGCAAATCAAATTTTATTCAAAATCGAGCGATTTTCTGCGCTGACTGAGTTCGATCGCGATTCTGCCATAATGAAATCGATTTATGAATTTTACAATTCGGAATTTGAAATAATGGTAGTAATTAATCCTCAAAAAACAGCCATTACTGCGCCAGAAACTAAAGAATTGATAGACAAACTAAATAATCAGATTTCAGAGTTGGGCTTGCTGGCTTTTCACGTCCATCCCGAAGAAGATTTTAATATTGACGGGCTTCATACTAGGAGGATGCCGTATCCGGGCTTCACCGTTCAAGTAAATTCTAAGCTGAAGCCAGCTTCCGATGCTTTAGAGAAAACTGAATATTACAAAAATTGGACGGCCCAACAACTAAAATATTTCGGGATTCCGAGAAATTGACGATCGCCAGCCCTCCCCGCGCATCTCTCAGCCATTACAATTAATTCAGCAAAAAATCTTTACACATAAGAACTCATGCAGCTCAAGTCAACAACCCGCCATATTCGCATATACACCGCCATCCTCGAAGATAACGAACTCGTACCCAGCAACGACCTTTTGACCCTCGACATTGACCCAGATAACGAACTTAACTGGAACGACGAGTCAGTCAAGCAGGTATATGCCAAATTCGACCAACTCGTAGACGCTTACGAGGGCGAAGATTTGACGGAGTACAACCTCCGCCGTATCGGTTCGGAGTTGGAACACTTGGTACGATCGCTCTTACAAAAAGGCCAAATCAGCTACAACCTCAACAGCCGCGCTGTCAACTACAGCATGGGATTGCCTCAAGTTGATGCCAAAATTCACCTGTAAGGGCGATCGGGCGATCGGCATTTATGTCAACTTAAGATTGAAACCCATAATAAATGTCGCTTGTAGCTGAGTTTCGATCCCTCCTACTTCTCTTAATCAGGGGAGTACGGGGGGAAAAGAGGGTTCTGTTTCGTCTCTCGCTTTGGGGATTGAGGGGGATTTAGACTTGGATACCGAGGAAAGGTGGAGATGGGTAGAATTGGGAAAATCTGCTTTTATTCTTCTTCCTGCTTCTTCCTGCTTCTTTCTGACTCCTGACTCCTGGCTTCTTCCTTCTGCCGACGGTCATCGGACTTGTCCCGCGCATCCCCAGCATCAACCGGAGAATTTGGAACGCGATCGCGTTCCAAAAACTGTTTAACTGCAAGTTGGCGGTTGGTCATAAACTGACCCCAAGCGCCGGGAAACAGCCCATCCAAGGTTTCCACCAGCGCCCAAACCTCAAGATTCATCACTTTGTAATAAAAACTGTGAGAATGTTGAATGCTAGTGAGTATTTCGTCTATTTCAACAGCAGGCGGCAGCTTCGGATCGGGCAAATTCTTGGGAAAGGCGCTGGGCTCATGTGGGGGCATGGTTAAATACTCAACAGCTTGCAGAGGCCGGTCAGTCGATTTTAGATTTTAGATTTTAGATGGACTCCACAGATGAATCTGGGGGCTTGAACTAATATCTAATTTTTTTTGCTGTCCACGACTCCTGTCGGGGGCTTGCGTCCATCAGTAGATGTGAGATTGTCGATTTTATACTTTAGAGGGACTCCACAGATGAATCTGGGGGCTGGAACTAATATCTAATTTTTTTTGCTGTCCACGATTCCTGTCGGGGGGTGGCATCCGTCAGTCGATTTGAGATTTGAGATTTTAGATTGACTCGACAGATGAATCTGCGGGCTTGTATCCGTCTTTGGGTAGGGTTAAATTTAACTTCTGTTGCGAAACTAGGGTGCGAGGCACAGATGACCCTTCGCGAGAAAACCGACAATTGATATTTATTTATACCTGTCGGCTCAGGTGATTTCTACCTAGCTGCATCATACCATTATAGTTAGTCTAAAATTTCAATTCCCTTGAGTGCTGCGATTTCTTCGGAAATGGCCACTATCAGGAATATGCTGAAAACAGCGTGATTTCAAACCGAGGACTTGGGCCTCGCGCGATCGTCTAACTCTGAAAGCTCCTAGCAAAATTCATCGGCGGGTTAACAAAATGGTAGACTATTTGTGTCAGTACAAGACATTAAAACCTACCCCTGGACTGGGGGAAAGTCACGCCTAAAACATTGTCAGGAGATATCACTACGCACACAACAGTGGAAACGTGGTGAGCCCGGGAACCTGAAAAATCAGGATATTAGGACTGCGAAGTCTTAAGAATCTCTGTCTGTTGAGAAAGCGGGGGTGTCAAATAATCGCCACGTATCAACCCGTCGAGGTTCAATCGCTAAAATAGTTCAGATCAGCACGCTTGCCCAAAGGCGTCAGGAACCCTTATGCAAAACTCTGTGGCAAAACACTACTTATGGGCTTTAGGTGAAGGGATCAAAGGGTGTAAGCCAGGCGATCTGATCGCTGGTCGCTACTTGGTCAAGCGCGATCGACTTCTTGTCGATACTCAACCCGAACACTTGCCGGAACTGCCCGATGAGATTCCGAGTGTTGTCACTCCTTATCTGAGACTGTTTGCCTATCAGTTGCACGTACCTCAAGTATACGGCCTGGTATCGTCCAAGATGAGCAAGCTATCGGGAGATATCTGGCTGCTGGAAAACGGGCCTATTTTGAAGGTGACGGAATCTTTAATGCCGGAATTGGCCGACTCCTGGAAAAAAGCTGCAGCGATGCGCCAGCTCAATTGGCTGTGGCAAATGGCCCAGTTGTGGCAGCCGTGTATCGCTCAGGGCGTGGCTTCGACGCTGCTGACTCCCGAACTGCTACGGGTGGAAGGGCAATTGGTGCGGTTTCTGGAATTGCAGCCCGATCGCAAACCGCCTCATTTGTCGCAGTTGGGCAAATTGTGGCAGCAGTGGCTTGAAGATGCTCACCCAACTATTGCCAATTTTTTGAGGCAACTTTGCCAGCAAATGGTTGCCGGCCAAGTGCGCCACGGCGAACAACTGATGGGCCAGTTGGATAAAGCTTTGGCAAAGTGCGGCCGATTTTACGATCGTCACGTTGAAATTGCCACGGGCACGGATGTAGGCAGATCCCGCGCTCACAACGAAGATGCTTGCTATCCGCCTAGCGGTACGCTGTTCGCAGGAAAGCCGGGTGCGGAAGCTTGCGCGATCGTCTGCGACGGTATCGGTGGACAAGACGGCGGCGAAGTCGCTTCGGAAGAAGCAATTGGTGTGCTGCGCGACAAGTTGCAGCAAATGCCCCTGCATCAGGCTAATTGGGACCCCTTGAGCCTGACTTCCAAGCTGGAACGGGCGGCTTGTGCTGCTAACGACAAGATAGCCAGTCGCAACGACAGCGAACACCGCCAAGGCCGCCAGCGGATGGGAACTACCCTAGTTATGGGTTTAGCCCACATTCACGAACTCTACGTCGCCCACGTCGGAGACAGTCGGGCTTACTGGATTACCCGCACCGGCTGCTATCAAGTTACTCTCGATGATAACGTGGCTTGCCGCGAGGTGCGTTTGGGCTACTCTCTCTACCGGGATGCTTTGGAACAAGTGGCCGCCGGAGCTCTGATTCAAGCTTTGGGGATTACTTCGTCCAACACTTTGCACCCGACTGTGCAACGTTTTCCAGTTGATGAAGACTGCGTTTTGCTGCTGTGTTCCGACGGTTTGAGTGATAAAGACCGGGTTGAGGAATGTTGGGAAGCGGAGATTTTGCCAATTCTCGACGGTACCATTAATTTGGGTAAGGCGCGCGATCGACTCATTGAGATTGCTAATACTAGAAACGGTCACGATAACGTCACTGTTGCTTTAATTCACTGTCAAGCACATTTGAGGGAAGACGGCAATACTTTTACAGAACTGTCTGTCGCACCTTTAGATACGCCGATCGAACTAATTTCCGACAGCGAGGATTTGCCAACGGATTTGAATGGGCCGACAAGCCCTGGCGATGGGAATTCTGAAGGAAAAACGCAGTTGTTACAGACGGAAAAAAGCAAAAGTTTATTTTCGCTGCTGCTGAAAATTTTATTTTTATTAGGATTAGGGGGTGTATTTGCTTATTTTTTCATCCCTCCGGTGGGTCGCGCGATCGATACTGCCGGGGAGTCGATTTTCGGGAAACGGGGTTTAATTAATGCTGGAAGGACGCCGGAGAAAACAGTTGAATCTGTAGCTTCTCCTGTCCAATCTTTAGAAACCGGATCGTTTATAGAGATTAAAAGTTCTGCGGCTGGGGAAGTGGGAAAAGAGGGGGATCGCTTGGATTTGCGAGGCGCAATCGGTGAGTTGACTGTCAAAGGAACAGTCCCAGCCGGCAGCGTTTTGCAGGTGACAAACAAACAGCTTACGCCTCAAGGCAATTGGCTGGAATTGAAAGTTTGTTCGCTTCCTGAAATAGTGCGATCGAACTCTCCGAAACCCGAGTCAAATAAAGATTTTTCTACAGTTTCAAAACCGACACTGAATCCATCTCCCGCTGTGGCAACTCCCTCGCCTTCCCCGGCAGTTAAGCCAACAGTTGAAGTAGAAAGCGCCAAGCTGCAACCGGGGGAAATCGGATGGATTCAAGAACAAGCTGCTGTTTCTAAAGTAGTCTCTAACCTAGCTTTAAACCCTACTAAAAAGGGGAAATGCGTTGATGCTGACTCAAATCCCAATGCTAATTAAACTGTTAATGCTAGATTTTGCCGAGGGGATTTGAGTAAGTTTGAGAAAAAGGAAGATACATCTTGCTAAAGATAGAGGAATTTAAGGCAGACAGAGACTTCAATTGAAATCGGAGTCCAGCGAGCCGAAGATTTATCAACTTCTTGATGCGAGATCGAACTATGACGAAAATCACAGACTATTTCCAAGGAGTTTATGCGGTAAATCTGCCTGAGAGGAAAGATCGACGCCAGCTCATAGTCCAGGAATTAGAAGAAGCAGGAATGCCCCTCATGCCCCATAAGGTTGAGATATTTCCCGCAATCCGCCCCGACGAAGCTGGAGGTTTCCCCAGCATTGGGGCGAGGGGATGCTTTTTCAGTCATGTAGCTATCCTCAAGCAGGCAAAACAGCAGGGGTTGAGCAATATCCTGATTGTAGAAGACGACCTAGAAATTTCACCAAAGTTAAGAGCACACCAAGCTGTTATCGTCGAACAACTGTGTCAGCAAGATTGGGATTTCGTCTACTTCGGACACGTCGAAGAGGTTGAAAAAAAGTCTCCTGTCGCCCTCGTGCCCTTTTCTGAGGGCGTAATGACCACTCATTTTTACGCTGTAAATGGCAGGATTTTCGATCGCCTCCTGCGGTTTCTGGAAGAACTGCAACAGCGACCTCCGGGACATCCCGACGGCGGCCCGATGCACCTCGACGGAGCTTATTCTACTTTCCGAGCTCAAAATCCTGATGTTGTCACCTTGATTGCTTCTCCAAACCTGGGGTGGCAAAGGAGTTCTCGTAGCGACATCTCTCCTAATGCCTGGTTTGACCGTGTACCTGGGGTCTGGCAATTGGCAGGTGCAGCAAGAACAACCAAAACATGGCTGAAGCGTAGCCTTTCTACTGAATTGAGCTAGAGTTTAAAATAGTTTACTCAGCTCGAATGTGTGAGAACAATTGCCCGGAAAATAATTAATACCAAATCCGGGTTTATTACTCCCTTGATGAAGGAGGGGGTTGAAACCTTTTAACCTCATACTATACAAATAAAGTATGCCGCAGTTTACGCGACACGACCTAGGCTCGGACAGAGTAAGAGATCCAGGAAATATTTATGCCGGATTTGGTATCAGCATATTTGATATGATGCTTGATTGCTAACCTAATTTCTTAGATACCTCTGCAAGTTTAGTCACCATTTGTGAGACGGCTTTGTCAACTGCGGCGCTCAAAAGTGAGTCTTCATTGCTGCTGCCAGAATTGCCGCTGACACCTCTGACAGAAATATTAGAATCGCTTTGATCGGCTTCTCCTACTGCTTTGGCAGTGGCAAGAATATCTCCCGAAGCTGTACCGATTAACCGCACATCTATTTGAACGGTAGCTTTGGTTTTTTGTGAACCAGCGCCGATTCCCATGAAACTGCCGCCGCCGGATTGTTTGTCGATATTAAACTTGGTAATGGTGCCGATGAGCACGGCGTCAACTCCTAATTGTTTGCCAATTTCGGCTGCTGTGCCGGCATCCATCGCACCGCTGCGGTTTTGCTGTTTGAGAACTTGTTCGAGTTTGCTGCGATCGACTACGGTATAAGTGCCGTTGTTGACGAGTTCGTTGATTAAAAGTTCGCTGATGCCTTTGGCGGCGCCGACTCCCCGGTAGGAAGTGTAATAGCTGTTGGTGGTGCCGTAGTCGAAGTCCATGACGACTAGGCGCTTTTTGGCGGTAGCTTGGGCGAGTTGGGTTGCGGGTTGGGTGGTGGCTGGCGTGGCGGTCGCATTGACTGAAACGCCCGCTAGCATTAGGGTAGCGAGGGAAATGCTGGTTAAGCGAGATATAGTGGTTGTTTTCATAAAGCTTTCCTCACAGTTGTTTTGTGCCGACTCTAGGATACTTTACGGAACAGCCCGATGTCAGGCTTGGGGGTGAGGATGTTGGAATTGGCGGTTTTTAGTGTTTTTTGACTTTGCAACAGACTTAATTCTTGTTAATGAACTGCAGAGGACGCAGAGGACACAGAGAAAGAAAGGAAGAGTTTAATCAAGCTTCCAATCCTTTATAGGGCTTTAGGGGTTGTCCGGCCAAAAAATCTAATATCTCTGTACTGTAACGGTGGCCACAACCGCACAGCCATCCAAAATTCCAGTTACGCCCCAGATTCGATAAAACCCATCAACCAATTAGCCATCGTCGCCCTGCGAGTCTGTCGGGGCCCAAATTCCCCAATTTTATAGCCTTTAAACCCCAATTTTTCCTTCAGCAACTGCTTGTTTTCTGGAGGAGTCGATCGAGTCAATTTCACTGTCGCCGGTCTAGAATCGATAAAATCGGGCGGTTCCGGGTACTCTTGCCGCCACTCGGCTGCAACACCTGCACTGTTCCACTTGCCAGTCTCGGCATCCCAGCGGTAGCCCAGATACTGCCAAACTAATCGGTTGACGGCAGCATCGTCGATTTCTTCGTTGAGAATAGCCCAAATAGTTTCGTTATTCAGCGGTGGTAATTCAGACATGAGCGCGATCGAATCGGAAATAAAAAAGTTTAACTCACATTAAATAATATTATCAGAAACGGGCAAGATGCCCGTTCCACAAAAAATCATAGGAATTGGTTTGTGGGGTGGGCACGCGAGCCCGCCCAAAATGCCACACCCCAAAAAATTAATTATTCAAAATTCCGTCTTTCTCGGCCATAGACAGCATTAAGTCAATCACGCGACTAGAATAACCCCACTCGTTGTCGTACCAGGAAACCACTTTGAAAAACTTAGAATTCAGTTCAATTCCCGCACCTGCATCGAAAATGCTCGATCGCGCGTCGCCCTGAAAATCTGTCGAAACCACTGCATCCTCAGTATATCCAAGAATGTTTTTGAGTTCGCCCTCTGAAGCTTTTTTCATGGCCTCGCAAATTTCTTTATAGCTAGTTTCCTTCGCCGTTTTGAAAGTAAGGTCAACTACAGACACGTCGGGAGTTGGCACGCGCAAAGCCATTCCCGTCAATTTCCCTTTCAATTCTGGCAAAACCAAAGTAACAGCTTTTGCTGCACCGGTCGAAGATGGAATAATATTTTGAGCCGCACCGCGTCCTCCTCGCCAATCTTTTTGGCTGGGCCCGTCTACAGTTGGTTGAGTAGCTGTCATTGCATGAACTGTAGTCATTAAACCTTCTTCCAAACCGAAGTGATCGTTGATAACTTTGGCAATTGGTGCTAAACAATTTGTCGTACAGCTAGCATTAGAAACAACCGTATCTTTTGTCGGGTCAAATTTGTGGTGGTTGACGCCGACTAGAAAAGTTGGAACTTTTTCCGGGTCTTTTGTCGGTGCTGAAAGTATTACTCGTTTTGCTCCCGCCGTCAAGTGTTTTGATGCGCCTTCAAAATCTGTAAACAATCCGGTAGATTCTACAACATAATCTGCGCCGGATTTACCCCAGGGCAATTCGGCAGGATTTCTAATCGCTGTACAGGGGATAAAATTTCCGTCAACGACAATCCCGTCTGGTTTGCTTTCAACTTCGCCGTCGTAAATGCCGTGGGTGGAGTCGTATTTGAAAAGATAAGCCAGGTTTTCTGGCGAAACTAAGTCGTTAATGCCGACAAATTGGATGTTGGGGTTTTTGATGCCGGCACGCATGACTAGCCGTCCGATGCGACCAAATCCGTTGATGCCAACTTTTAATGCAGCCATGTTTAAACTCCTCTTGAAAATCTCGCTAGTCGATCGGGCGATCGCCTGTTGTGGCTTAGAATTTACCACGCTAACGGATTTTGGCAACTGATTCTTTTCTATCTCTTAAGAATTCTGAATTCGGCTCCGGCTGGGAAAGGCAATTAATCCTGAAATGACCGCTGACTAATGGCTAATGGCTGCTTTTTGTCAAATTGTAAAAGTGCTATAATAGACAGAAATTATTGTCAAAATTGCCTTTTTTAAATCAGGCTAAAGTAATAATAAAAAACTTATCCAAAAGCCGAAACGGATTAGCCTTATCACCAGTGGCGATTGTTGGAACCAAAGCCTGGGATTAAAGTCGCAGATACGCGCAAGGACACGGCATTGCCGTGTCCCTAAACATATTGCGTAGAATCTATGTGTAGCTCAATTTTTCCGCATTGGTATAATCACCAATAACTAATGACTACCCGACGCATCTAGTAATTAGCAATTCCACCGCATCTGAAATAAAACACGACCCACCAAATTTATTGAGCACGGGTCTAATATTTTCTGCAACTGCTGAAACTTGAGCTGGGGAACAAAAAGCAAGCACATAAATGTTATCCAGCGCCGTCATTGATGAATCACGGGAAACGTGATCCCTAGTGCTTTTTCCAGCGACATCACGAATCACCGAATAACCGGGTACGCCAGCTTTGTCTAAACCGTCTAAAATCTTGCCGAGTTCTACTGAATGGGCTATGATTTCTACTCTTTTGACTGACTCCATCATCTCACCTCCAAAACATATTGATTCCGTATAGATACAGGGGAATGCCTACAATGATATTAAATGGAAATGTCACTGCTAAGGCAGTTGAAATGTAAAGACTTGGATTCGCTTCGGGAACAGTTAGGCGCATGGCTGCTGGTACTGCTATATAAGAAGCACTCGCGCACAATACCGCAAACAGCAAAGTGTCTCCCTGCGGCATTCCGATTAATTTGGCTATTACCAAAGCAATTACTGCGTTAACTATCGGAATTAGGATTGCAAAGCCGATCAGAAAAATTCCTGCTTCTTGCAAATCTTTAATTCTGCTGGCTGCAACCAGCCCCATGTCTAGCAAGAAAAAAGTCAGAACTCCGTAAAACAAGTCTTGAGTAAACGGACTCATAACTTCCCAACCATGTTCTCCTGTCAGTACGCCCATTATTAGGCTGCCAATCAGCAGAAAAACTGAACTGTTTAGGAATGCTTCTTGCAACACTTCCGGCCAAACTATTTCGCGTTTTCCTTCTTCCCCGCCAAATATACTGACTAGAATCAGACCAACTATAATTGCTGGGGATTCCATTAATGCTAGCGCGGCTACCATGTAACCGTCAAAGTCGATCCCCTGTGCTGTGAGGAAGGAGGTTGCGGTGATAAATGTGACGGCGCTGATGGAACCGTAGGTGGCTGCGATCGCCGCGGCATTGTAAGAGTCGAGTTTTATCCTCAGTATGAAAAAAGTATAAATTGGTACTAGCATTGACATCAGCATCGCTGCCAAAATTGTCAGGGCGATTTGCTGGTCAATTCCGCTTTTGGACAGTTCGACGCCACCTTTAAATCCGATCGCAAACAGCAGGTACAGCGAAAACAGTTTGGGGATGGGCGCTGGAATTTCTAAATCAGATTTGAGAAAAATTGCCAGCATTCCCATGAAAAAAGCTAATATTGGGGGATTTAAGATATTTGACGATACTAAACTCAAATCCACGATCGGTCACTCCCATTTCTTGCGTTTTTAATATTACTTCCCCAGTAATTGTTGCACGAGAATGGATCAATAGACCGATCGAACTTTTGACACCGAAGCTTGATTACGCTAAATACCCCCCAATACGGCAAAGGTGCACAGTACGCACCGTACAACGAGTAAGGTGTGCACTGTGCACCTGCAGGCTAATTATTGTTGTTTAACTAAGCAACTGCCAAATAAGACTCTAGGGCTTCGGAACCACCGATCAACTTGCCGTCGATAAATACTTGCGGCACAGTTGTAGCCCCAGTCATAGCCCGGAGCGATTTGGTTGTGATCTCCCGGCCCAAGACAATTTCTTCATAATCCAAGCCCTTTTGACTCAGCATTCCCTTAGCCTTAGCGCAGAAGGGACAGCCCATTTTTGTAAACAGTGAAACTAGCTTCGGCTTGGTTGCTGCGGAGTTGATGTAGTTGAGCATTGTCTCGGCATCGGACACTTTGAAAGGGTCGCCCGGTTCCTCTGGCTCAATAAACATTTTTGCAACCACGCCATCTTTTACCAGCATCGAATAACGCCAAGACCGCTTCCCAAAGCCTAAATCTGTTTTGTCTACCAGCATTCCCATGCCTTGGGTAAATTCGCCGTTACCGTCGGGAATTAACGTCAGATTGTCTGATTCTTGGTTTTTTGCCCATTCGTTCATCACAAAGGTGTCGTTGACGGAAATACAAACGATATCATCTACGCCATTTTCTTTGAAAACTTTGGCCAATTCGTTGTAACCGGGGAGGTGCGTTGACGAACAAGTGGGAGTAAAAGCTCCCGGCAGCGAGAAGACTACTACGGTTTTACCTGCAAATATATCATCCGTGGTGACATCCACCCACTCGTTGTCTTTGCGAGTGCGAAAGGTGACTTTGGGTACTCTTTGACCTTCTTGGTTCGTCAGCATGATTTTAAATTTTTGGGTACTTGGGTTCAATTCCTTTGCTTACTTTAGCGTACTCATAACGAGTATGACTTGTCAAGGGGAGGCGGGTTTTTTTTAGTCAGTTGTCAGTTGACGGTTGACCGTTGACCGTTGACCGTTGTCAGTTGACTGTGGTGAGCTTTCCAGTCAACAGTCAACAGCTAACAATGCCCAATGCCCAATTACCAATCAAGTTTTCGGCCTAAATACTCCTCTAACTGCTGATTGTAAGGTCGAAAATAATCCCTTAACCAATCGCGAATTGATTGATTGACTGGCTGGTAAGAACCGGGATTAGCATTTTGGTATTCAGACAATTGATATTCCGGCAAATCTAAGAATTCTAAAACTTGCTTGACAGTTGTCGCCGCACCTGCATAAAAATCTTCACTTTTCAAAATTAACAACTGTTCTGAGGGAAAGAAAGCCCGCCAGTTTTTTATAAATTCTATGTACCTACCGCGAGCTAAATAATTTCCTGGTTCCTCGCCGATGATGTATTCTGGATTTTGATTCAACCGTTCAATTTCATCGCTAATTACTCGATCGAGCGATCGCGCTTCCCAATTTAAGCCAGTCAAGCGGTAAAATTGAGAAATCGCCCGATCGACCGGATTTCGCAAAAGTACAATCAGTTTAGCCTCTGGAAACAGCCTGTAGAGCCGTTCCGGTGCTTCCCGACAGTCAAAATAGCTCGGACTTGCTTCGCCCGTCAAAAATTGCTCTCCCGGAGGCATGGGCGGAAAATGAGCCAAATACCAATCAATCCCTCTGTCAAAGTGCCACGAGAAAAAATCCATCTCCTTTTTAATCGGAGTCAAAATTTGCGGGTGTTGGGCTAAATAAGTATAAAGAGAAGTTGTGCCGCACCGCTGAGAACCAATAATTATAAAGTTAGGAAATTGGACTGGTTTTAAGTCCCAATTTTGTAGAACAGGCATCTTGCCTGTTCTATTACTTAGAATAGATGCAAAACTTTGTTTAAAACTGACTGTTCGATAAAAATCAATCGCCTCGGCAATTTTACCTTGCCTCGTCAAAGCTTCTCCCAAATTCAGATAAGGCCAAAAAGCCTCCGGTTTAGCTGCAACAACTTCGCGGTACAAGTTCTCAACTTCATCCAGCTTGTTTTCCCTAACAAAAACTTCCCACAAATTGTAATAAAACCACCAAGGAAGATCGGGATTTATTTCTATTGCTTGGAAAAATGCCGCCGCCGCTTCCTCCCAATATTTTTGGTGGCTCAAAACAGCACCTAAATTGTAATAAGACCAGCAATCATCGGGTTTTTGGGCGACAGTTGCGCGAGAGGAGGCTAATGCGCGATCCTCTTCGAGGGCAAGGCTTACGCACTTTTCTTGCTGCTGCAACAACTCCTCTAATTTCGCTGAGTTGCCTTCATAAGTCGGCATATTTGTCAATAGCAAATTGTAAATAATTATTGCGCTTTTTGGGCGATCGTACTTGGCTAAATTATTTCCTAACAGCAAATAAAACTCCCAATTTTCCGGTGTAATTTGCAATTGAGATTGTTCTAACACTAAATTTAAATCTGACTCTGTTTGTCCGAGAGCGTATCCCAACTTCTCGTAAATTCCCGGCAAATCGCCGTCAATTTCAATAGCTTTTAAATACGTAGCGATAGCTTCATCCCACTGTTTTAGTTTAGTTAAAGCGTCGCCTAAATTGCAAAAAGACCAAGCAAAATCAGAATTGAGGGCAATCTCGCAGCGGTAAGCAGCAGCAGCTTCTTCCCATTGCCGAAGTTTCACGAAAGCATCACCCAGATTGTGATAAGACCAAGAAAAATCAGGATTTAATTCAACAGCTTTTTTGTAAGCAGTGACAGATTTCTCCCACTTTTCAAGTTTTAGCAAAACATCGCCTAAACTGTGATAAGACCACGAAAAATTGGGATTTAATTCAATAGCTTTTGTATAAGCAGCCACAGCCTCATCAAACCGACCGCTTTCTTGCAGGGAATTTCCCAAATTGTGGTAGTCATTATCCATGCAAAACTCCTGCAATAGTCAGTAATTTTTCCAGCGAGTTCAAATCCAACCGCATATTCTTATGTAAAGGTTTTGTCGGAGTTCCATCCTCTACCAAATCGCCAATTAAATAGTAATGTTCCAAACCGCACAAATTGCTAATCATCCAATAACAATGCGGAACGTAAAGGGGAGAAAAAATCTCAATTACCTTAGTTCCGGAACTGCAAAAAACTAGATTAGTCAATCCCCCTCCGTGAGGTGCGACAACTATTTTAGCAGCCGCCAAACACGATGCTTGTTCCGCTATCGACATCGTTTCCAACTTGACACTGCGAAACCCTAATTTTTCTAAGTATTGAAGTACCTCTTCCTCGTTGACAATCCGCCGATAGGATGCTTGTTGGCGGCTGATATAAATTCGCTCTGAATAGTCTGTATTTATCCGCTGCTTTTCATTTAAAAATGTCTGTTTTAGAAATTCACACTTCCATTTTGAAACCGCTCCCGATCCGTCATAAGATATTGACGGAACTATTAATTTATCGGCGGTAATGTGTAAACTGCAGCGACTTTCTAAAAGTTTATCTTGAGAAATTTCTAAAGTATTTAAAGTTTCTGCTTGATAGGAAGAATCCGAGGCATTGACAACAAACTTATCTATAGTTTCTATCAATCCGCTCCGCTGCAAAAGGTCAAATCGCGTAATCACATCAAACATCCAATGAAAATAAGCGGCTCCACCCCAGCGAGCCGATAAAAAAGCCACATTTCCATCGACGTGTTCAGCGGGAGGCAATTTGTCGGAAGTGATTACCAATTCAGCACAACCCATTGAAATATCAGGAACAAGTTTATTGTCTGAAGTAATGACGGCGCTAGTCACAACATCTGCCCAAGCTCGTCCGTTTGGCAATACGGCAACAAAAGCTTTTCTGGAATGACTTTGATGTTCCCAGAATCTACGGCTGCTATCGATTGTTTTGGACTCCGATAAATTGAATTGACTCGCAGGATGGATGTCAATGCAGGTGAGGTTAGGATTGGATTCTGCTGTAACGGTCAAATCTTCTGTAAATCCACAGTATTTTTTGAGAATACTTAAAGGTAAATTTTGATTACTGCATTTTGCCCGATCGCTCTCATCGACTTCTTCTTGTTGTTCCAGAGCATAACCTATATTATCGTAAGCTTCAAACAAATCCGGTTTAATTTGCAGGGCTTGAACTAAATTAGTGATGGCAGGTTCCCACTGCTGTTTTGCTATGAAACTCAAACCCAATCCTTCGTAACACCAGCAGGATTTTGGATCGAGATTGATGCCTTTTTCGTAAATGGCGATCGCCCTTTCCAATTCCCCTTGACTCCGCAGTGCATCACCAAACTTTTTGTACAGCCAACTATGCTCAGGTTCTAGCTCAATAGCACGATCAAAAGCCCCGGCTGCTTCCGACCAATTTTCTTGTAATTCCAGAACTTCCCCCAAACTATTGTACAGCCAACAATCATTGGGGTTTAATTCAATAGCTTTGCGGTAAGCCGCCGCCGCTTCTTCCCAATTTTCCAGTGCAACCAAAGCCCTACCTAATCTCTCGTAGGACCAACAGAAATCGGGATTGAGTTCAACTAACTTGTGGTAAGCAACAGCAGCTTCCTCGCACTCAGAAATCTCCATCAGCACATCGCCTAAATTGTTGTAAGTCCAACAAAAATCTGGATTTAACTCAATAGCTTTGCGGTAAGCAGAAGCGGCTTCGTCGTATTCCTCAACCGCCTGTAAAGTTTCCCCCAAAAAGTGGTAAGCCCAACTAAAATGAGGGTTGAGTGCGATCGCCTGTTGGTAAGCGGCCCGAGCTTCTTCCAACAGTTCTTTCTCTTGCAGAGCTTTACCCAACTTGTGGTAAGTTAAGTAGTTGCCAGACTTAATTTTACTAGCTGTTTGATAGCGGGCGATCGCTTCATCCAAATAACCGGCATTTGCCGCAAGATCCCCCAACTTTTCCCAACCCAGAGATAACAGAGTTTGCTCTTCGCCCAAACTTTGATTGCCAATTTTTTTAACAATCAGTTGATAGCCTTTGTGTACTACTTCTAACTGACTTCCAAACATCTCCAAAAAAACATCTATGCCAATTTTTGTATCTTGCTCCGGGCTGTCGGGAAACGTAAACTCGTAATCGTCAAAAATCATCAGTCCCCCAACTTTCACCAACCTCCAAGATAAAATCGCATCTTGTAGAGCACTGGTGGGTTTGTGACAGCCGTCAATGTAAGCAACATCGTAATATTCCGAAGTCAAATTCACTAACAAATCTTGAGAGTAACCTTCTAATTCAATTACCCGATCTGCTGCTCCAGTTTTAACAAGATTTCCCTTAAAATGTTGTTGAAAATACAAATCAATACAAGTAATCTTTGCCGTCGGATGAGTTAAAATATTATCCAGCAGCCAGCAAGCAGACATTCCCTGAAAACTGCCGATTTCCACAACTTGAAAATCCGCCATTCCGGTAAATTCCTGCAAATGCCGTTTCCAAATAGGAATATTGTGGGTAAACCAATCTTGAGTAAATTGATAATTTTTTGACGCACACTCAGGCCAACCCCTCAATTCGCCCGCTTTTTGGTGGCAAATAATTGCTTCTTCTAATTCCCCTAATTGCGGTAAAATATTTCCTAAATCGTTGTAAGGCTTAGAATTGCTCGGCTCGATTTCAATTTGGCGACGGTAAGTGGCAATTTGTGCGTATAACTCCTGTTGTTTCGCCCGAACATCATGGAGTTGGGCGACGACTTCCGCAGCATTGGGTTCAATTTGCAGTGCCATGCTATAAAATACGATCGCACCTTCCAACTGCTTCTGTTTTGCTAAACTATTGCCTAAATTTATATAAAACTCCGCTCCATCTAACTCAATTCCCAGCAAGCTGTGGTAAATTTTCCCGCTTGCAAGTACCTCGATACCTTGACAATAAGTTTCGATTGTGCTGTCTAAACCCGATTCGCTCCGCTTCCGCAAAACATATCCCAACCGCTGATTAATTCCCGTCAAATTAGGCTCAATCTGAACCGCGTGCAGGAAAGCAGCCACAGCTTCATCCCAAGATTTTTCGCAGGTGAAGGCAATTCCCAAATTGACATAAAACCAAGGAATATTTGGATTTATTTCAATAGCTTTGCGGTAGCAACTAATAGCTTCGGACCACAGTTGTTTTTGAGCCAAAGCGTCCCCTAAGCAATTGTATGCCCAGTAGGAATTATCATTAATTTCCAGAGTCTGACGGTAACATTTAATGGCTGCATCAAAGTCCTTTTTTTGCGCGAAAACATTACCTAAACCCACGTAAGCACGAGCGTAGTTGGGATTGAGTTCGAGGCTTTTGTTGTAACAGGCGATCGCCCGATCTAATTCTCCTCGCTCCGCCCAAGTTTTACCCAAACTGTGGTAAGATTCAAAAGAATCTGGATTGATGGCAATGGCTTGTCGGTAATTGGCGATCGCCTCATCCCACCGCTTTTGACCAACCAGCATTTCCCCCAAATTGTGATAAGCTGTTGCTAGGTTTGGATTTAACGCAATTGCCCGCGAATAACACTCAATAGCGCGATCGAACTTTCCCAATTCAACCAAACTATTTCCCAGAGTGACGTTTTCCTCAGCAGTTGCCCACTTCGGCTCGATATTAAAAGCTTGATACCAACAGTCTGCCGCCTCTTCTCGCTTCTCTAACTGCGTCCAAATTCTCGCCAACTGCCGATAAACAGCAGCAAAATTCGGCGCTAGCGAAATTGCTTTTTCACAATTTGCGATCGCCTTTTCCCACTGTTTCCCCTGAGAATACAAAATACCGAGATTAGCATAAACTTCCGGCAAATTTGGATTGCGATCGATCGCCGATTCATACCACTGCTTAGCTTGCTCGATTTCACCTCGAACCTGCATCACCTTTCCCAGCGTCTGGCAAGCTGCAGCCAAATTCGGTTCAATTTTCAACGCTGACTCGCAAGCAGCAACTGCCTCATTCAACTTTCCTTCGGCTAAATAAACTTCTGCTTGCCGACTCAAATCAACCGCTGCCTTTTCCATCTTCTCAATCGAGGGCATAATTAAACTTGCTCCAGACACCAACTAACTCAAACCCACCACCTCAACCATCCTTTTCAGCGAACTCAAGTTCACTAAAATATCCTCAGTCAGCGAATTCTGATACATCAACTGTCTAATAGGATAGCATTCAAAAGCCTCGCCCGCTAAAAAGTAATGTTCCAACTGCAAATATTGACTGATTCCCCAGTAATAATGGCTGATATAGTGAGGCGACACTAACTCAATTACTTTAGTTCCCTGGCGACTAAAAATCGTATTTGTCAAGCCGCTGCCGTGGGCTGCCACTATCACCTCAGCGTGGTAAAAATGAGCAATTTGCTCGGCCAAAGACATCGACTCAGGTAAAATAGAAACAAAGCCAAATTTCTCCAAAACCTCAACCACATCTTCCTCGTTCAAAACTCGTCGATATCTTGCTTTGCTGCGGCTGATATAAATGCGTTTTGGATAGCTCGAACTAGGTATAATCCCCTTGAGAAACTCGCGCCTCAAAAAATCCATCGCCCACCCAGAAGGCCAGCCCAAATATCCCGCAAAAGACGGCACAATCAACTCGGTTGCTTGTATGTGAGGCAAGCGATCGCTCTCCAATACTTTTTCTTCGGGAATGCCCAAAATTCTCAGACTTTCCCGCTGAAATTGGTGCTGACAACTATTCACCAAAAACCAATCAATTTCCGCCAAATCCCTACCGCTGTGCCGCAGCAATTCTATCCTCGGCAAAACGTCAACCATCCAGTGAAAATAGACATTTCCCGACAAACCAGAAAGCACCGCCACTCTGCCGTCAATTTGCTTGAGAGGCGGGAATGATTCTAAATTAAAAACGCTGTGTTTTCTAATATCATGCTTTTCGCATCCAGGTAAAAACCCCGGATAATCTCTCGACACATCACCCAACAAATAATTGTCAGGAGTAATTACAGCGATCGCCTTGCAAATCAGCCAATAATTTTCCTGCGGCACAATCCAAACTCGACCGTTGGGAATTGCCGCCACAAAAGTCTTGGGCGACTCCACAGGTATCGGTTGCGAGTTGGACAAACGGCAAACTCCCCAACCCAAATGCACCGGATCGAACCACTTAGAAAGTCGCTGCAAACACAGCCCGCAAGTTAACCCAGCACACTCGGAATTTGCCAATTTGAAATTGGATCTCGCAAATTGGGAATTTGGAATATTTTTTGCAGTTGCTTCTGGTGCCGATTTCCAAAATATTTCCACATAATTGTCAACATTTAACTTAGCATTAACCAGCCAATCCCAACTCGATAAATAAATAGCGTGAGGAGGTTTTATAGAAGTGCTATCTGGCAATATAAAACTCTGTTTTTTCCACTCTTTCTGGTCTCCATACCCGTGCAATTGCAACTCCAAAACTTTTTGATAATAATCGAGCGCCCGTTCCCAGCGCCCCTGTTTTTCCAGCAGTTTTGCCAACTCAAAATAAACCTGCGGTAAAGCAGGTTGAATCGTCAAAGCCATTCGGTAAACTGCAATTGCTGCACTGAACCGCTTTTGCTGAGCTAAGGAATTTCCCACCCGCCAGTAGATCTCTGCATTCTGTGGCTGAATTTGCAAAGCTTTTTGATAATAAGCGGCGGCAGATTCGTGTCCGCCGTACTCTGTTAAAGCATTTCCCAAATGCAAGTAAATTTCGGCTAAACTATCGCAAATTTCAGCAATTGGTAATGGGAGATTGAGGATTGGGGATTGGGGATTGGGGATTGGGGATTGGGGATTGGGAATAGTTTCTTTGTCTTCCTTCTTCCCTCTTCCTTCTTCCTTCTTCCTTCCAGTTAGTGCTGTGAGAAATCGATCGCACGCAGCGATCGCCCTTGACAATTCATCATCTTCTACCGCCGCAACTCTGCGACTGTCTCCCAAGCGGCAGTAAGCCTCAACAAAATCAGGCTTCAGAGCGATTGCCCGCTCAAAATAAGGCATGGCTTCAGCAATTTTGCCCAAAACCATCAAAGAAAACCCGGCGTCTGTATAGCCCGAAATATAGTCGGAATTTATCTCGATCGCGCGATCGAAACAAGCAAGAGCTGCCGAATGTTCCCCCTGTAATTGCCACGCTTTCCCTAGATTGTAGTGAGCCAAAACCATGTCCGGCTCCAACTCAATAGCTGTGAGGTAAGATGCGATCGCCCGATCGGGACTTTTGTCGAGCAAGGCTTGACCCAAATTATTGTGCAGCGTCGCCCAATCCGGCTTAATCTCCATCGCCCGCTGGTAAATTTCGATCGCCTCAGCAGCCCGATCCTCCTTGAGCAAAATCACACCCAGATTGCTGTAAGCTTCCACGTAATCCGGCTTCAGAGCAATCACCTGTTGGTAGGTATCCATTGCCGCTTCGAGCTGACTATTTTCATCTAAAACCACAGCCAGATTGTAGAAAGCATCGAGATAATCGGGTTTTTTGGCGATCGCATTTCGGTAACAGTCGATCGCCCCCAACAAATTACCCTGCTTGTGAAAAATATTTCCCAAGTTATAATGAAGTTCCGCCCAGTCTGGTTTCAAATCCAGAGCTTGTCGGTAGTGAAAAACCGCCTCATCCAGCCACGCATAGTCGCTGTAAAGTTGACCCAAATAAGCATGAGCCAGAAAAAACTGCGGCGAAATCTCCAAAGCTTGTACAAAAGCGTCTCTTGCCGCCGTCGGCTCGCCTTGAGCTTCGAGAATTTCGCCTAAAGTCGTGTAAGCCGAGGGCGAAAACGGTTGAAGTTCGATCGCCTTTTTGCAAAACTCGATCGCCTCAGTTAACTTCCCCCGGTTCAAATAAATTTGGGCTTGCCGGATATATTCTTCAGTGCTCATTGCTAGCCAGCAGTTGCGGTTTCTTTACCGCTTCATTCAGTTGACAGTTGACAGTTGACAGTTGACCGCACGCGGGGCGACCTCTACCTGGAAGGAAGAGGATTGGAGTAATGAATAGTCTTCTTTTAATTTCTCCCTACAAGGCTTGGGGCTTTAAACCCATTCTTTCTGGTAAAAGCTAGAAATTCTAATTTAAAAACTTTGTATTTATATTTTGCCCGATCTGGCGATCGATTAATTTTATCAATAACTCTCGATCTATTTTTTTTAACTGCCCCTGCTTCAGTTCCTGCATTGAATATTTCAACCTCACCCCGCTTGTGGCAGAGTGAGGTTGAAATCCTTTAAAACTATCGGTTTTGTGAGAACAGCCCCGAATCTTATCCGGTGCTGCCCCACAACAGCCAGTTGTTTTAGAACAACTCGAAGTTGTTCGAGGTAATTGTCAGGCCAGGCTGCAACTGAGCCACAGTTAGCACTCCGCTGGTGCCGTTGAAGAACAACGTACCGCTTGTTGGGTCGTAGACTAACTTGTTCGTCGTGCCTGTTCCTGGAGTAGCTGCGTTGAAACCCGAAACGACGACAAACTCGCTTGCCTCGAGGCCGCTACCCAAACCAGCGAACACACCGCCCTGTTTCAAGCGGATCTTATCTTCGCCTGGGGTAAAGTCAGTGATCGTGTCTACGCCATAATCGCCACCGCTGGAGAAGAAGTAGAACGTATCGCTGCCAGCACCGCCGGTCAAGACATCAGCGCCTCTGTCGCCAGAGATAAAGTCATTGCCCGATCCGCCATCGACAGTATCGTTTTCTTTACCGCCGAACAGGCTGTCGTTGCCCTCGCCACCGCTGACAATATCGTTGCCTCGGCCACCAAAGACTGTATCGTTGCCACCGCCACCGAGTACGGTGTCGTTGCCGTTGTCGCCAGAAACCAAGTCATTGCCATCACCGCCGTCTACGAGGTCATCCCCTTTACCAGCAAAGATCCGGTCGTCGCCGCTGCCACCAGCTACAACATCGGCGCCGCTGCCTGAAAAGATATTATCGTTGCCGCCGCCGCCGCCGATACTGTCATTTCCGCCTCCGGAAATAATCAGGTCGTCGCCACCGCCACCAGCGACCACATCTGCGCCAGCAAAAGTCAGGATGATATCGCTGCCTTCGCTGCCGTTCAACCTGTTGGCGCCGGCGATGCCGATAACGGTTGCGCCAGTGCCACCACTACCACCTGGTAGTGAACTTGCTGGCTGTGTTGGATTAGTTACCTGTGTCATTTACACTCCTCCTAAAAGATCAATCATTTTTCTACAATACACTTTTCCCTCCAAAGGGATTCAATAAATGAAACCGGACATCGGTTGAGACCCTAATTGACCCGGCTGCTATAAGCTGTCATGTAATTTAAATTGTCAGCAGCGAGCCTCGGAGCGCGAGTTGAATCCTGTATTCGTTGAGCAGCAAATCTCGGTTGTTTCCTGCTTTTGACTCTCGACTCCACCACTGCCTCCTCTAACACGAAAATATTCCACTTAAACGTTTGCGAGTTTACCATAATGACCATCGATATGGCTAGTCATTATTAAAACAATACCCGGAAGATACACAGAGACCATTTTTAGTGGGACTATGCTCTCAAGATTGAGAAGTTGCACTGGGCCCTTGGCACTGTCGATCGCCGGAGAGTTCGATCGCCCGCAATGGGGCTGGAACTGAGCTGCGATTTCTTTTAAGTACACTGTAGTTGACCAGACTTTTGATTTTCGCCAATAGTTCCCCAGAAATCAGAATTTTTTAACTGGCTTTGAAAGCAAGCCCGCGCACGCTGGAGGCCGTATTTAATCAAAAGAGCGTCCCAACCCAGTCCCCGACGGACTTTTGAGCCTCATCACCTTGATGTTTCCAGCCCAATCCCTCACGCTCAACGCAGGATTTTGGCTAAAAAACCCAGTTTTTCAACTACAATCCGTCATTTCAACCATGATCCCCATCCATCCGGACAATCAGACAATGCAGCGCTCGTCTTTTGGTGAAGTTGGAATGAACGGTGAGCTGGTAGATTTGTGACGGTACTGTCACTAGATTTTAGATTTTAGATTTTAGATTTAGTCCACAGATGAATCGCAGTTATGGGTAGGCGCAATTGTAGTGATGGATAATTTACCTGTTCATAATGCTGAAGCCGTCATTTTTTTGATGGTATCTATCCTCGGCTCCCAAGTAAATTTCTTACCTCCATACTCGCTGGCTTTATCTCCCATCGAGTTGTAGTGCGCAAAAATCAAAGCGATTTTCCGTTCTGAAGCATATCCACCTTCAAATCTTCTTGATGAAGCGATTACTAAAGCTATTAATGCTCTTACTGATGAAAATGCTTGACGATCCTTTCATCACTCTGGTCTCTTTTGAGAACCAATTAATATAGTTGATTTTTGTGGTACATTCGATGGCTAATACCTGTGAGTGAAAATATTAAGTTTTTAGCAAAGAGTTTTTTACTAATTGTGGTTAACTTCGAGCTGAGCATTAACGAGCCGCAAATTTCCAGAAATTGGGTTCGGCATTCATTCAGAGAAAATCTCTACAATTTATTCCTAGCGGTGTGCTTCTAGTTGCGCTGGTGAGGCGTTGGAATTACTATGGCTGTCGTACCTGTAGATGTGAGCGTCACTCTCGAAAATATAATTGATGGAAGTAGCTGCATAGTAGGTCAGCGCTAGCAGCGACAATAGATTAAGAACTCTATAAATTGGTTTCTCAGATACTTCGTTCATTTTGACTCCTACTTTTTATGCAAATAACGAATTTGGATACCGTGACGGCACTTTTTTTTAGAAGTTCCCAAACATCTCGTACCTCTAAAAACTTAGCTGGCTCCCGTTATACACTCCTGATGCCCGATTGCCAAAAATAAGTCGTACTTGAGATTTGAAAGAGTTTTTGTTGCCTATTTCATATTGCAGTCTCTGCCTTTAATTGTCTATCTAACTGCGGTAAGAGTTAGGCATTTTGGACGCAAACGAACTCTACAATTTCCTGTTTAGAGCGACTAAGATTTGAAGAAAGGGAACTCGAAAAGCTTAAAGGGCAAAGAGCCTAGCTGTTTTTCCACGCCTCGCCAGGATTTTCCCACCTTCGATGAATGGTACCCAGCGGCCAGAAGTAATGAAAATTCTTAAGTTGGTCAGCGGCAGGCGAAAATATGTCTGAAGTTATATTTTTGCAAACAACAGGCCATGTTACATTACATATTAATTTTGAGCTTGGTTGAGGTGGTCGATAATTTTTGAGTAAAAAAATAGTGTGGTCGCTGTCCGACAATTTTGGTCTGACAGTTTTGCCTGAACAATTTTGACTGAGCCACACCATTAATTCACAATCTCACCGAAGAAAATTAGGTATCACTCGATTGGATACTTCTGCGTGAGACGTTCGGCGATGGCTGAGTAAATCTCGCTCAGTTGAAAGATTGGAGATTTGAGATTTATTCAACAGAGGAATCGGAGAGCTTGAAGAAAAGCCTAAAATTAAGGGCTGCTGCCGACTGCTGTAGGAAACTTGTATCCGTTTTTGGGCGGGATCAAAAAGCAGAAGGCAGAATTTGATAGCGGTAAAAAAATACTGTTTTAGGATTCAGAATTTTTATTGGATTCTACCTTCTAGCTGCATTTTTTTTACAATTAAAAAAGATAAATTACTCGCTGCCAGGAGCGATGGACGCAGAATAATTTAGGAGGAGATAAGCGACTTTGTTGAAGCTAGTTACTTCCACAATTTATTAGAATTCTTGCTCGCATTGAGCTGTTTTTACCACAGACTTTTTGCTGGTAATTTGCAAAATGGATAGGGGCAGAACAACAGGCCAAAACAGAGGCCCCATTATTAGGGCTATCCAAGATATAACGTCTTTTTTAGATGTGGCTGTATCATTCCAAAAACTTTTGAACCAAACAAGAAAAACGATTAAGGCAATCGAAAAGTAGCTAATCATTATCATTTTTTTACCTGCCTGTCTGTCTATAGATGGGATAGAAGTATTTATAATTATTGTATCTCAGGGTGTGGCTCGCCGATCGCAACTTTCTGCCCTGATCTGCAAGCTGCAAGTGTCTAAAACCCAAAGTTTCACAGCTATCCAAGTCCAGAGCCTGCGATGTAGAGCGGACTTACTCCCGCTGCGCGGCGGTCTTGGGATCTCAAAGCCTTGCGTTCAGGGCTTTTCGATGTTTTGTCAAACCTTGATGCTACCACTCCAATTATAGCTTATGCGATCGAGGTCTGTGGTTTTATGTGATTTAAATCACTTATACTGGCAGACTTTGGTCACAAATCGAGCCGAGAACGATCACACAGCTTACCCGACTGCAATCACCCTAGTCTTTTCTCAAATGCTCGATATTATAATAGTCGAGTTCAACGAGATTTCATGCAAGCTCTGACTTTAAAATCTGATCGGGCGATCGCTGAACTGTTCTATCAAGTCACTCATTCAGGCAATCTGACTCGCACTCAAAGCCACGGATTGCGGGAACTCTGCCAAAGTGCTCTCAGCGAAGACGCCAGAGATGCAGTCAACCGCCTGCTGCACGCCATCCGCCGCGGATGGGTCAGGATTTCCGATTAGTCCCCTCACACAAAAAGTTGAGATGAGTATTTCTACTTTCTCTCCTGTCAAGCTTTGCCAACAATCAGATTTTCGTGAGTAGGTCGCTCCATTAACCCTCTCCCAAAAAAATTGTACTGCGATCAAAAAGCTCGACCCGGTTTCTTGAAGAAGCCGGGATTTTTGATTTGAAGCAGCCAGTCGATTTGAGCTTTGAGCTTTGAGATTTGAGATTGACTTCACAGATGAATCTCGGAGCTTGAACTAGAGCTTAAAATGGGGGGCGGATGGCCCCTCCTGTCGGAAACTTGTATCGGTTTTTGTGCGGGTTATTAAGTATATCCACGGAACAAAAACCACACGAAGAAACTAGGTAAATCTAGGTAAAAGCGGGTTTATAAACACCGTAAAATTTTTACGTTGAATTAAGCCAAGCGATTTAGCTAGCAGTCATTAGTAATCTATTAATAGATAAGTATTAACAAATTTGTCACAGTCTCTTGACAAAAAGTAGAGATTTCGGAGTTGCCAAAAGCCAGGAATCGGGACAGAGTTGGTGTTTCAAGTAGCAGGGCTATCGAGGACATATCCGATTCCCTAGTCCCGCTGACACAAATCACTCATCAAGAGCCAATGGATCACATTTACTGCCGTAGTTGAATCACATAAAAATTGGGAAAATCAGTCAATACTGTCAAGAGTGAGTTCAAAAAAAAACACATGATGACCACCCAAACGCTTTTACCTCAATTTACTATTGCAGAGCTAGTCTTTCAGGTATATCACTCCGGTCTGCTGACTCCCACTCACCGACAACAGCTCAAGACAGCCCTGTTAAATGACTGTCTTACCGAAGAAGATCAAACAGCCATCAACCGCTTGCTCCACGCCGTTCGCCGTGGCTGGCTGAAAGTTGTAGATTAAAGTCGCTTCTAAATTTTTTGCCACTACTCTTTAAATGCACTGTCACTTAAAGGCAGAATTAAATCCCCTTAAAAAAATCAGGCATTAGCCTAAATGTAGGGTGCGCCACAGGCACCCTGCCGTTTTAACTTATATTTTCTCAGCTTATTTAGTCAGAGATTGTGCCGTCAGGCATCATGGCCTCTCTCAGATTCGCTTCATCCAAATTTGTCCCGCGCAAAGAAGCTTGATGCAAGTTTGCTCCCCGGAGATTTGCTCCCTTAAGGGAAACTCCGCTCAAATCTGCTTTATGGAGATTTGCACAGCTCAAGTTAGCTCCGCTCAAATCGGCTCCCTTCAAATCAGCTTTTTCCAGATTTGCTTCCGTCAAATTAGCCCAACTCAGATTTGCTTGAGTTAGGTTAGCCCGGCTGAGGTCAGCTTGTGTTAAGTTCGCATCCGTTAAATTTGCTTTGCTCAGGTTGATTCCGCAAAGCTTTACTTCTGTCAAGTTTGCACCTTGCAAGTTAGCGTTAACTGCATAAACTTGAATCAAAATTGCCCCCTGAAGGTTTGCATCTCTCATGTCTGCACCCCTTAGACTCGCCCCCGTTAAATCGGCCCCGCTGAAGACGACACTCCGCAAGATGGCTCCGCTCAAGTTCGCTCCCACCGCCTCGCATTCGCCAAAATTAGCGGACATGAGGTTGCCTTGGGAGAGGTTGGCTTGACTGATATCTGCTTGATACAGATTAGCTCTGTAGAGGGTGAGACCGATCGAATTTGCACCTTTTAAATTAGCGTGACTCAGGTCAATATCGCGCAAATTTGTCCTTGACATATGGGCACCGCTCAGGTCTACTTTGTGAAAAACCCGTTCTCCGCCTGCATACCGTCTGAGAAGTTCATCTGCATCCATGTCATTTTCCCCAAAATAATTAATAATACCTTTGATATTTCAATAATATTAGGAATGAGTGACCTTTACGTTTCTTGGCCTGAGTACCATCGGAAAATTGAGGATTTGGCTGTAAAAATTGAGGAATCTCAGTGGAAATTCGATCGAATTGTCTGTCTGGCGAGGGGAGGGCTGCGGGTTGGAGATACTCTGTCACGGATTTTCGACAAACCTCTGGCGATTTTAGCGGCCTCGTCCTATGGTGGGGCAGAGGGAAATGTCCGGGGTGCGATCGAGTTTGCCCGCGATTTGACAATGGTGGGCGATAATTTGGGCAGCCGCATTCTCCTGATTGACGATTTGGTGGATTCGGGAATTAGTTTAGAGCAAGGTATCGCTTGGCTCAAGAGTCGCTACGGCGAAGATATTCAGGAAATTCGGACTGCGGTGCTTTGGTACAAAGCTTGTTCTGTTGCAAAGCCGGATTATTATGTAGATTATTTGGCTGAGAATCCTTGGATTCACCAACCGTTTGAAATGTACGAAAAAATGAGTGCGGCTGATTTTGCGACGAAAGTTGGGAGTTAGTTAATAAAAGACTAAAGCCTGGTCAACCTTTAATAGAGTTTTGCCGATATTTTGCACTTTTTGGCATAGTCCGTCAGGGGTGGAAAACCCTGTCTCATAGCTAAAGGCCTCTGAAATAAAACTCAATATTTATTAAGGTTTGGCAGCCGATTTCAACCGACTTTAGCTATGAGACGGGGAATTAATTCCTCGGCGGGCTTGTGGCTAAGTGCAAGTCTGCTGATACAATTAGCGAATCGAAAGAATACGATCGCCCAATTCCATACTATCTGCCAAAACTTCCTGCCGCGCCCACCTATCCGCGGCCAAAATATCGTCTAAACCAGGGCTTTCACAGTTATCGGTTTGATGTTTGTCGCACGCCTTCTCAATCAGCTTGGGAATATCTAAAAACTGAATCTTCTCCTGCAAAAATAGCGCTACTGCCTGTTCGTTTGCCGCATTCAGCACCGCCGGCATCGAACCGCCCGCACGTCCAGCCGCATAAGCCAACTGCATACAAGGATACTTTTCGTGGTCGGGTTCTCGGAAAGTTAAATCCCCAGCTTTTACCAAATCCAGCCGTTCCCAATCTGTATGAATTCGTTCCGGCCAAGACAAAGCGTAAAGCAGCGGCAAACGCATATCCGGCCAGCCCAATTGCGCCAAAACTGAGGTATCTTGCAGCTCAATTAACGAGTGAATTATGCTCTGAGGATGGATGACAATATCAATGTCGTCATAATCCATTCCGAACAAGTAATGAGCCTCGATGACTTCTAATCCTTTATTCATCAAAGTAGCAGAATCGATAGTGATTTTCTGCCCCATCGACCAATTCGGATGTTTCAAGGCATCGGCTACTGTTACTCCTGCTAATTTGTCGATCGGCAAATCTCGAAAAGAACCCCCCGAAGCAGTGAGAATAATTCGCCGCAACCCGCCAACCATAACACCTTGGAGACACTGAAAAATTGCTGAATGTTCCGAGTCAGCCGGCAATATTTTAACGCCGTATTTTTCGATTAAGGGGTTGACAACGGGGCCCCCTGCGATTAATGTTTCTTTATTGGCTAAGGCGATATCTTTGCCTGCTTTGATAGCCGCAATTGTGGGCAGCAAACCGGCACAGCCAACTATGCCCGTGACGACGGCTTGAGCGTCACCGTATTGGGCAACTTCGACAACGCCTGACTCGCCAGCAAGTAAAATAGGTTGAGGGTCGAGATCTGCGATCGCCTCCTTCAATTCCAGTAATTTATCTTCGTCGCAAACCGCGACAATTTCCGGTCGAAACTGGCGAATTTGCTGGGCCAACAACGTTACATTTCGTCCGGCAGTTAACCCGACAATCCGAAATTGATCGGGGTATTGAGCTACAATATCCAGAGTCTGAGTGCCGATGGAGCCTGTGGAACCGAGAAGAGTTATTGCTTTCACAATTTTTTAATGTTTTGTGGATTATTCTAATATTACGATTGCGGGGATAACAATTAGTGGTTAACTATTGCGTGGAAAGCACATTCGATGGAATCATATTTTGAGTGACCACCTAGTGCCAGATTTCATGCAGAATAGGGAAAATTTTGCAGATGACCGTGAGGACATCAGTGTCTCGATCGCCGAAAATAGAGAGGAAGGTCGATCGCAGCTACCGTCGAGTTTGGTTTGGGCGATCGCTACTGCGGCGGCAATTTTCTTTGTGTGTAGCAGTTTACGGCACGCTTTATTCCAATCAACTGCTTTCGATTTGGGAATTTTTGATCAAGCAATTTACTTGATCAGCAAAAACCAAACGCCTTTTTCTTCTTTAATGGGGATGCATATTTTGGGCGATCACGCAGCGGTAATCTATTATCCGCTAGCTTGGCTGTACAAAATTTCCCCGGATGTGCATTGGCTGCTGTTGGTACAAGCAGTTGCATTATCCCTGGGCGCTTGGCCTAGCTGGAGTTTAGCGCGTTTGGCAGGTTTAAATCAAGAACAATCCCGTGCGATCGCATTGATTTATTTGCTCTATCCGGTGGTATTTAACATCAATTTATTTGATTTTCACCCGGAAGTAATCGCTTTACCCGCACTTTTGGCAGCAATTTTGGCCGCGCGTTTAAATAAAATTGTGTGGTTTTGTACCGCTATTGTGTTAGTTCTCAGTTGCAAGGCGGTTTTGTCCCTAACCGTTGTTGCTATAGGTTTCTGGCTGTTTTTTTGCGAAAAAAAGCAACGGTACGGGGCGATCGCACTTTTGCTAGGTGCAGCTTGGTTTTTGATAGCTTCCCAGAAAATCATCCCCTTCTTTAGCGGTAGCGAAGTCGCTGGAGTCGGGCGCTACAGCTATTTAGGCAAATCCGTAGTAGAAATTATCATCAATCTCATATTAAAACCACAGTTAGTATTAGGAAAAATCCTTTCATTCGATACATTCAAATATTTATTTCTCCTCACCTTACCTGTGATTTGGCTGCTATTGCCCTTTTCCGGCAAACTACGCCTAAAATATTTAACCGCCCTAATTCCTGCCATCCCTACCCTGCTGATCAATATCCTCTCTGACTTGTCATTTCAACGCAGTTTAGCCTATCAGTATTCAGTGCCTGTAATTCCATTTTTATTTTTAGCAGTAATTGCGAAGGAAGAAACAAGGAACAGGGAAGAAATAAAAGGCAACCAGGAAGAGGATAAAGCAAATAAGCAACATTTTTTAACATGGGTCAATCTGCCACAATTTAAAAACTTCCGAATTTCTCAACTTTGGCAGGGAATTCAACTGCCGAGAATCATGATAATTTGGTCATTACTAATTTTTCTATGTGTGGGCGAATATAAAGATTTTTATCTGTATATAAATCGACTGGATACCTGGCAAGCTACACGCGAAGCAGTCGCACAAGTTCAACCGCAAAGCAGTATTTTAACAGATAATAGACTTGCCCCTCACTTTACCCACCGCCCCATAGTAAAATTGCTGTCACAAATTTCGCCCCAAACAAATTTAGCTGAATTTCAATACATATTATTAAACCTGCGGCATCCCTGGCCTGATACTGAAAAACTTGGTGCTACGTTAGCAAATAAACTTAAAAATTCTCCCGATTTTAAATTAAGTTATCAAAAAAACGAAGTCCTGCTATTTAAACGAAGGGCTGATTAAACCAATAAAATGCTAACTTTCAAATCCTTAAAATCTCATCCAGTATTTTTAATGATTGTCGTGACCACGATAGTCTTATTTGCCGCCAGCAGCGCGCGGCACGCTTTGTTTCAGTCAACTGCATTCGACTTAGCAATTTTTGACCAAGCAATTTATTTAATCTCCCAAAATCAAACGCCATTTTCCTCTTTAATGGCAATAAATATTTGGGGGGATCACGCTGCTTTTATTTTCTATCCACTAGCTTTACTTTACAAAATATATCCAGATGTTCACTGGCTTTTTTTAGTGCAAGCTGTTGCCCTAGCTTTAGGCGCTTGGCCGAGTTGGAGTTTGGCACGTCAAGCGGGATTAAATAATAGCATATCGTGGGCGATCGCCTGTATTTACCTCCTCTATCCATTAGTATTTAATGTCAATCTCTTCGACTTCCACCCAGAAGTCATTGCTTTACCAGCACTGCTAGCAGCAATCTTAGCCGCGAGGCTGAATCAAACCTTGTGGTTTTGTGCTGCTATTGTATTAGTTTTGAGCTGCAAAGCCGTCCTATCTTTAACTGTGGCTGCCATGGGTTTGTGGCTGTTGTGTTTTGACAAAAAACGTAATTGTGGGTTCATAGCTCTCTTTCTAGGCGCGGGTTGGTTCCTAGTAGTTACTCAGGCAGTTATACCGTATTTTAATCAGGGAAGAGAACACGCGGCAATTGGGCGATATCAATATTTGGGCAACTCACTTTTTGAAATTGCTATTAATTTAATAGTGAAACCCAATCTAGTTTTAGGGCGTTTATTTTCTTTAGATACATTTGAATATTTAGCTTTATTGCTATTACCAGTAATTTGGTGGCTATCCCCGCATCATCTGTCATCTTTAATTAGTGCTGTGCCGATGTTGGCGATGAATATTCTTTCCGATCGCCCCGCTCAGCGGGATTTAGTTCATCAATATTCTGTGCCGATATTGCCGTTTTTGTTGGTTGCCGTAATTTCCAGTTTAGCAGCTAGCAATCAGCAAAAGGGAAAGACAATATTTGATAGATTGCCAATTCCTAATTATCCATTGCCGAGAGTCATTGTAATTTGGTCGTTGATTGCTTTCTTAGCTTTAGCGAAATACGGCTATTTTTGGACTATTTATTTAAATGGGATCGACACTTTGCTAGCTACCAGAGAGGGCATTTCTCTTGTTGAAACCAAAGGCAGTGTTTTAACAAATGTTCAGATTGCTCCGCATTTAGCGCACCGCCCTTTAGTAAGATTAACTCAGGCTAACGCGCCGCCTGCAAATCTCGCAGAATTTGATTATGTATTGCTGAACCTCAGATATCCTGGCTGGATGAGCGATCGAGCTTTTGTGGAAAACCTCATAACTCAACTAAAAAACAACCCTCAATTTCAGCTAAAATATCAGCGAGACGACATCTACCTATTTACTAAGAGTTATTAGTCAGCAGTCATTAGTCAGCAGTCATCAGTCAGTAGTCAGTAGTCAGCAGTCAACAGTCAACAGTCATCAGTCAACAGTCAACAGTCAACTAATTCGCGCTAATCCTCCACTTTCAAAGCCCTTCTTGCCAACTTCACGTAAGTTTTCACAGTTTCATAAGGCATTTCCAAATCAGCAGCAATATCAAACAAAGATTCCCCCAATTCCCGGCGCGCCAAAATCGTCGCCCAAGTTTCCGCAATCTCAGCAGCGCGACTTCCACCTTTACGCTTTCTCAGTGCCATAAACTTCTTTGTCAATTCATCTATTCGCGCCCCCAAGACGCTTTGTATTGACACTTCAGGTAGGGCTTCTGTCAACCATTGTGCTCGCGTTTGTCCCAATCCAAAAGTTGTTTTGTGGCCCGTGCCGCAATAAGGCGCTAACCGCCCCAAAGCATAAAATAATTGTACAAAATCAGGACGATTGTGAGCCGATCGCCCTAGCCCAAATTCCACAGCCCCAGTGAACCCCGTTACCATGCCTTTTTTGCCCGCCGCTACCTTTTGCGACTCCAATTTGTGGCGGCTAATAATTGCATTTTCATCAATCCAATTCAAAAATTCTGTTTGGTCAAAATTTACCCCAGAAAAATTATTCCAGCGACGCAAATAGCTGTGAAAAACATTTTCGGGAACTGGCAGAGGGAAGTGATGGCCTTTGCTACGAAAGCTTGTAGGAGTAACAAAACTAAGTTTGATGGTTGGGAAAAATGGGGTTTCTGCTGTTAATAATTGTTCGTAATTTGTGGGTGCAAAAGCAATATCCCAAGAGCGAATTAGCAGCGGAGCATTTCGCAAATCTATCTCTTTGGGCAAATTTTGCAGCCACTGACTCAGCCACTGCACTACGGGCTTTGAAAGTCCTGTTACGTACCAGCGATAAATGCGATTGCCCAAAAGTTGAAATTCTTTGCCACCAGGGAGCAAATCACCTTCCAATCCCGAAATAGTAAAGGCTTTTTCTGACTGTTCATCGTGCAAAAGTTGCGATAAATCCGGGTCAGTTTGCTGTACTTGACCTAAAAACCAAGCGTGCAAACCTATAGCATACTGCGCGTACAGATAGCTAGCAGCGCGGGGAGTCAATTCCAACACTAATCCGACTAACTCAGTGTCAGCCGGCCAAATCAGCCCAGAAAGAGGAGATTTTTTGCTGTGGGTGCGGTTCGGGGAAGTTGCCATCAGATGCCGTGGCTATAGCCGTCACAGAAAGAGCGCCGTGCTATCTTATCAGATTTTAATCCCCTTTGGGGGATGATAGTTGAGGGCGAGCGATCGCCCAAATCTTTTGGCAGCTCCAAAAACCAGGTCTGCCGCAAGTTTGCCACACCCTCCGGGATAGACAAAAACCACTAAAAAACCAACAACCTAAAACTCAATCTTTGTCAAGGTTTTCTTCCTTGTAACTAAACAGAAATATACCAGTGTTTAAAATCACATTCTGCGCTACAATTGTCAAAAGCTCGTAGCATCCTCAACTCCGATCCTAAACTATGAACACAACAGAAAAATCTAAACTCTCCAACGAAAAAACTTTGGAGGCGATGAAGAATTTCTCCGAAACCTACGCCAAGCGCACGGGAACTTACTTTTGTTCTGAACCTTCCGTCACTGCTGTCGTGATAGAAGGACTAGCAAAACACAAGGATGAACTAGGCGCTCCCTTATGCCCTTGTCGCCATTACGAAGATAAAGAAGCCGAAGTAAAAGCCGCCTACTGGAACTGTCCCTGCATTCCCATGCGCGAGCGCAAAGAGTGTCACTGTATGTTATTTTTGACGCCAGATAACGATTTCGCTGGAACTAATCAGGAAATTGGAATGGATCAGATTCAAGCTGTCAGAGAGACTATGTAATCGGTTAAGTAGGCGGTCGTGAAATGGCAGTAGTTTTGAAAACAGGTCGTGATTTTTCCTGTTTTTAAAACTTAGCTATTAAAAAAAATCGATCGCCGCCTACTCAAACACATATCCGCCATCGAAAATTCCCCATCTCCAATCGAATGACAGAGAAAATTCCGCTCGAATTTTGGCAAGGTATTGAACAGTTTAACAGCCAAGAATTTTACGCTTGTCACGATATCTTAGAAGCTTTATGGATGGAAGCAGGTGAGCATGAAAAAAGGTTTTATCAGGGAATATTGCAAATTGCGGTCGCGCTTTATCACTTAGGAAATCAAAACTGGCGCGGTGCAGTAATCTTGCTGGGAGAAGGAATAAATCGGCTCAGTTATTATCAGCCTAGTTATGCTGGAATTGCTGTTGAAGACTTGCTCGAACAAAGTGCTAAACTTTTGAGCGCTTTGCAACAAGCTGGGCCGGAAAAAGTAGCAGAATTTGTGCCGCTTGTAACAGGTACAGAAGTTGCAGGCTTGCAATTGCCGCGAATTATAAAAGTAGAACAAATTTAGATATAGAGGTATATTAGTGTATTATAGTAACAAATTAGCAGTTTAATCCTGTGAGTCACGGTATTAAGCAGATGCTCAAACTGAGGAAAACAAAAAAAATACAATTGTACCATCGACTCTAACAATATGCTTCTCAAAAAAGTTTTCATTCGCTTCTATAAATCATTCAATGACGACTTCCTAAGAAAAAATGATGACAGGGTGAAGCCTAAACCTTGGGAGCTAATAAAGGATGCTTTTTATCCATATATTGAAGTTCCCATAGAGCCCAAAATTACAACAATTGTTGGCGCGAACGAATCGGGCAAATCTCACTTGTTAAGTGCCATTGAGAAAGCTTTATTTGTTAAAGATACTGAACCAAGCGATTTCTGTCGCTATTCTCCACTTTTTACGGTTAAAAAAAATGAATTAAAATCCCCAGATTTTGGTTCTGAATGGTCGGGTCTTTCTAAGTCGGAAAAGGAAAGTATAAGAGAAATCATAAAAGAAATTCCTGAGAAGATTATTTTAGATCGGCTTTTGATATTCGGCAATCATGTTGACGATTTAACGTTATATTTGCCTGAAAAGGGAGATTACAGACCATACAAACTTGAAAAAAAACAGGTTATTGAGTTACAAAAACTACTTCCTAGACCATTTAGAATTGAGTCTAATGTTGCTCTGCCATCAAGCGTTCCCATTAAAAAACTTGTTGAGTTGGATCGGGAAGATTATTCAGGTAGTAAAAAATTTGAGCTTTTAGATAGAGAGCAAAGAAATCGAATAGTAAAGGCACTTGATGTTTTTAGCAATAATCCAGAATTAATTACTAGCATTCGCCATCTGAGTGGTGAAAAAAGGGAAGAAATTGAACATGAAGCAATTACCTCACTAAAGTCAATCATCTCAGCACTTGATGAAGTCAGTTTCAGTGATATAGAGAAAGAAAGAAGAGAGAAAGAATTCAACCTAGCTTACAAATTGATTTGCAAAATTGCTCAAGTCGATACCAATTCTTTACTTAATCTGGCTGATGCGATTCAAAATGGGATGCAAGGTTTTGCCAATGGAATCATTGATAAGATCAACGATCAATTAGCAAGTAATTTAAACTTTCCAAACTATTGGGTTCAAGATCGTAACTTCTGTCTAAAAGTAGTGGCAAGAGACTATGACTTAGTTTTTACCATAACCGATAGAACAGGAACTGAATATTCATTTGATGAAAGGAGCCAAGGATTACGATTCTTTCTCAGCTATTATATTGAATACCGCTCTCATGAACCCCATCAAAATAAAAATGAAATACTGTTGATGGATGAACCAGATGCTTACCTGTCTAGTCAAGCTCAACAAGACTTACTTAAAGTATTTGACCTTTTTGCAAATCCCGAACCAGGTTCACATTTAACTCACCCAATTCAGGTAGTTTACGTGACGCACTCTCCTTTTTTAATTGATAAGAACCATACCGATCGTATTCGAGTATTACAGAAGGGAAATGAGGATGAGGGAACACGAGTAGTTAGAGATTTTGCTAAAAATCGTTATGAACCTCTAAGGTCTTCGATAGGTACTCTTATTGGCGAATCAGTTTTTATTGGGAACTGTAATTTAATGGTGGAAGGCATTTGCGAGCAAATAATTATTGCCGGGGCTGCAAGATACCTTCGACCTATTGTTGAATCTGATAAATTAGAAACTTTAGATTTAAACCACATCACGATTGTTGACTCAGGGGGAGCTAACCAAGTTCCCTACATGGTCTATTTAGCTTGTGGAAGACACGTTGAGCAAATAGCAGTTATCGTTCTATTGGACAGTGATAAGTGTGGAAATGATGCTAAAAAGCAATTATTAGGTAGGGGAGCGCAACATAGAAGACCTTTAATTAAACCGGAATTTATTCTTCAGCTTGGCGATCTAAAACAAGAATTCTCTTTGGTTGCTGATAATGCGACCGAAAAACTTGAAATAGAAGATATTATTCCCTTGTCAATCTGCATAAAAGCAACGAAGCTATATTTACAGGAATTTCTACAAGTGGATGAAACTTCAGTTTCTTTTTTAACTGAAGAGCTAATTTTAAGTAAGATTGATAATCTGACTATTCTTGATGCCATACAAGAAAGTATTTCAGAATCTTTTTATAAGGAGTTGAAAGTTAGTAAAGCTGGCTTTGCTAGGAATGTTATTCAAGTGGTAAATGAGTGGTCACAGAAACGAGGTGAGCTAGATGAGAATCAATCTAAGGCACTGCAAATTTTCGAGGAAAACTTTAAAATTCTATTTAAAAAGTTGAACTTTATGCAACGTAGTGCTCAAAAGAGATTGACCAAAGAAATGCTTAAACAAAAAATCAAGCGTTTAAATAATAGCTTTATTGTACTTCATCCTATTTCTGCAAAACGTGAGGATGGTGTTATTCTGCTAGACGAAATCGAAGATGTTATAAAAAGCAATATAGAAAATGAGTCACCTCAAGAAATCGAAGCAATTCAGAATGTGATCCAAAATTTGCGTCGTCATTACAAGCTTGATGTCGAAATGAATAAAACGATCGACGATTACACTGAATTTAAAATGGGTTTAGAGAGAATTAATAATGCAGGGCTTTTAGCGAGTCAAGAAGAAACTGTCGAGGCTCAAGCAGAGGAGTCAAATATTTCAGAAGAAGTGCTTGAGGATACTAAAATGGATAAGTCTCTTAAGGATGGGCATGAACAATTGATTAATGAGCAAGTATCTACTACGTCTGAGGTAGAAACTGCTGAAGTTTCCGATCGCTCTGCAAACTCTAATATGAGGAAAAAGCCTAATCCACCCAAATAGTATCGAGGTTGTGCGAAACTTCCCGATCGGGGAAACCGTCAAAAAACTTGCTTTCTCGAGCAAATCATCCAAACAGCCGGAGAAAGTGCTGCTCTCTTGCTACGATAATTGGTTGAGACTATCGGGTCAATCGATCGACCTCACGGGAATCTTTCTGGCCGTTAAGATAAAATATCTAACTGGATATAATCCCCTTCAGCAATTTCACAAATATTGAGGCTCCAAGCTTATGATGCCCTCCGCTAAACTACTCAATTCCCGACTATTCAAAGGATTATCACTGCTTTTGCCCCTGACTCTGGCAGGCGCGATCGCCTCTCCCACCTACCCGCAAGCCGGGCCACCCCGCACTCTCAGTGTGCGATCGGACATTCAAGAAGCCGACTCCAAAACCGGCATCGTGACAGCCCGCGGCAACGTCCAAATCAACTATCCAGCCCGCCAAATACAAGCAACTGCGGCTCAAGCTCAATATTTCAGCCGCGAGCGCCGGATCATTCTGAGCGGAGATGTTTACGTATTGCAGCAGGGCAACAGCCTGCGCGGCGAAACCATAACATACCTCATCGACGAAGGGCGATTTATTGCCCTCCCAGACAACCCAGGACAGGTAGAATCTGTTTATCTGGTTGCCCCCGAACAAGATGCGGCAGCCCAAAATGCAGTGGGCTCCCCACGTCCAACTACAGCCCCCCGGTAACAGTGGCTCGCAGCAGCGAAATTTCGCCTCAGCCAAAACACACTACTTGGGATAGATGCGAAATTTCGTCTTTATAATACCAACCAACTTGAAAAAGTAGAATTTAAATTAGAGACTCGATCGCACAAAGCCGCAGTCTGAAATTGAGCTTGTAGAGGTTGCCGGGAGCGAAAATGAAAATTGTACTCGAAAATATTCACAAATCCTACGGAAAACGCAATGTAGTTAGTCGCGTCAACCTTTCGGTAGCCCAAGGAGAAATCGTAGGATTGCTCGGCCCCAACGGTGCCGGCAAAACCACAACATTTTACATAGCAACCGGATTAGAAAAACCCAATCAAGGCACCGTTTGGCTAAACGATTTAGACATCACTAAATTGGCGATGCACCAGCGAGCACATTTGGGAATTGGCTATCTCGCTCAAGAAGCAAGCATTTTCCGAAACATGAGCGTGCGGGACAACATTTTGTTAGTCCTAGAACAAACTCAAGTGCCGCGCTGGGAATGGCGCGAGCGAGTCGATTTCCTATTGCAAGAATTTCGATTAGAAAAAATAGCATCTAGTTTGGGAATTCAAATATCGGGGGGAGAAAGGCGACGGACTGAACTAGCCAGAGCATTAGCCGCAGGGCGAGACGGGCCGATGTTCCTATTTTTAGACGAACCGTTTGCAGGCGTCGATCCGATCGCCGTAGACGAAATTCAAACCATTATTGCTAAACTGCGCGATCGTAAAATAGGCATCCTCATCACCGATCACAACGTCCGAGAAACCCTCGAAATTACCGATCGAGCATACATCATGCGAGACGGCCAAATTTTAGCCTCCGGGGCTGAAGAAGAACTCTACAGCAACCCTTTAGTGCGACAGTATTACTTAGGTGACAACTTCGTGCGATAGTCTTTTGAAGGAATTCCGCATCCGCCATAATTTTAGATTTGAGATGTTAGATTGAGGAGCCAACTGCAAAAATCCCAAACTATGAAAATAGCACTATCCAATTCTTTGAATCCCATCAACTGGCTGCCGAGAATTTCAGTAATGGACTGGTACATTACCAAAGAACTAATCGGCCCCTTTTTATTTGGCGTCGGACTCTTTACATCCGTCGCCGTCACAGTTGGAGCTTTATTTGAATTAGTCCGCAGAGTAGCAGAATCCGGCCTCCCCTACGGCGCAGCCATAGAAATTTTTCTCCTGCAAATTCCCTACTTCGTAGTATTGGCTTTCCCCATGTCAATGCTGCTAGCAACCTTAATGGCCTACAGCCGAATGTCAAGCGACAGCGAACTCATCGCCCTCCGCAGTTGCGGAGTTAGCGTTTATCGATTGATACTGCCTGCAGTGGTTATGAGTTTAATTGTTGCCGGCTTCACCTTTGGTTTGCAAGAGTTAGTTGTACCCGCCGCCAGCTACAGAGCTACTCTGACTTTAGACAGAGCCCTGAAGCGAGAAAAACCCACATTTCAAGATAGAAATATTATCTACACAGAATTTCGCAAACCAGAAAAAGGCGGCGACGAAATCCTGGCCCGCTTTTTTTATGCAGAACAATTTGACGGCCAGCAAATGAAAGGTTTAACAATTATCGATCGCTCCACCCCAGGCCTCAATCAAATCGTTTCTTCAGAATCCGCTACTTGGAATCCCTCAGAAAATACCTGGGATTTTTTCAACGGAACCGCTTATATAGTAGCTCCTGATGGCTCTTACCGCAATATAGTTAGGTTTCAACACCAGCAATTGCAACTCCCCCGCACGCCCTTAGACTTAGCTGCGAGAGCCCGGGATTTTAAGGAAATGAACATTGCCCAAGCTTTAGAGCGTTTGGATATCCTTAAAAACAGTGGCGACGAACCGCAAATTCGCAAATTAAAGGTGCGAATTCAAGAAAAATATGCTTTTCCTTTCGTGTGCATGGTATTTGGTTTAGTGGGAGCGGCTTTGGGAACTCAACCGCGCCGCTCCGGCCGAGGAACGAGTTTTGGTATTAGCGTAGTTGTGATTTTTACTTACTACGTATTTTCTTTCATCACCAGTTCTATGGGCGTGAAAGCTGTTTTGACTCCGATTCTGTCGGCTTGGCTGCCGATCATGTTTGGCTTGGGAATCGGAGGATTGTTGTTGGTTCGGGCCGCCGCTAGGTAAGTTTTACCACTACACTAACATTGGGAATGGCGAATTCGGAACTTGTACTGCAATTCGACTGCCTTCGGCTCCCTTCCCTCCGACTATGCTGAGGAAAACCAAGTCGAAGGCCAGGAACTGCGTAGCCTAAGTATTGGGAATTGATAATATCGTTTTCGTGGCCGAACTTCTTTCATTTAAGGATTAGAAAAAGTATTGATTTCGCCACCGCCAATGTAGCGTCCCGGAGCCAGGGAGCGGGGTGTAGCAAAAGTTTGAGGTTGAATGGGCTGCACGCCCTGATTTGTATTTTGGGGAACAACTCCAAAGTTAGGTGGCTCCGGCAAATTAAGCTGACTCGGTGGAGGTGTTTGAAATTGAGAATTAGCTGAATTAGGAGAGAATTGAGGGCTAATTATCTTGCTTCCGCCAATCCCATTCGGAAAGGGAGAGGGACCGACATTTGGAAGTAGAGGTGTTGGCGAAGGTATGGTTACTGGAAGTACCACAGGTTGAACTTCAGGTGCGAAGACTGAGCCAGATAAATTAGTTTGGTAGGGATTTTTCGGCAAACCCACCGTTGCAGCCCCTGCATTAATTTCGGGAAGGCTCGGTACTCGGGAAGTTAACCCCGCCAATGATTCAGGGACTGTAGCTGTCGGTTTTAAGAATTCTTGAGATTCCTTGCTCACAGTATTTGTCGGATCCACAAGTGGGAGAAGTGCTGTGGGAACATTCACAGGATTTGCTCCACTTTGAGCTGTAGCGGTTGTTGGGAGTAAATTTGTCGCATTTCCTGCAGCCGGATCGGAAGCCGGTCGATCGAGCAATTTAGCCGAGTCTGCTGTTTTCTTAGCCGAAGCCGCCGTTGCCGAAGTGTTAGCAACGACGTATTTTTTCATAGCTGCTTGCAGCGGACTCAAAGGCAGAGAATTTTCGTTTTGTTTACCTGAATTAGCATCACTCGCCGCCTGGGATAAAGTTGCTGTCGCTGTACCCCCAGACTCAGGCTTGATCGTTTTTATCCCGGAAGTTAGTCTCCCACTGCCAGATAAACTCAACGCTGATGTGGCGTTTGAACTTGGCAAGCTGGAATTTTGGGGGTTATTGTTTCCGGCCTCGACCGCAGGATCTGCTAAATTTGGCAAGGATAAAAATCCGCTGCTTCCTACCCGCTTGGGGGCTGAAGATGGCTGAGGAGTTTCTAAGTCCCGATCTCGAAGTTCCTCGAATAAACCTTTGCTTTTTACTACTGATGAATTTAACAAGTTTAGTTCAGAAGCAGTAGAGCCATTAAACTGATTGACTAGCACTGGTAAGCTGTCGATTTCAGCCGCAATGGCGGTATCTTCAGCAGATAGCCCCGATACCGAAGCTGGAGTGTTTGAGGCTGGTTCTTCTTCGCCATCTATGCTCAACCTTTCTGGATTTACAGAGACCTCCCAGATAAATAACCCCCCCGCACACAGCACGGCTAAGGGAGCCCAAACTGCGGGTTGCGTCCAGTGGCGCAACCGCGCTATTAGATAGCGGACAGATGTAGGAAATCGCTTAAAAATTGACATAGTTTTGCTTCCATCCGATCGTGCGGATTTAAAACTATTTTTCCTAGTCTACCACATCAATCTTGATTATTTTTGCTATGCCGGGATAAGTGCGATCGGGAGCATCTTGGTTTGGCTTTTACAGTCGGTGTGCGATCGTCCGGCTGGCTATATTTATAGATTTTGCTGTGCGGGAGGGCTCGGACTCCCAAAAAACGTTTTTTACTTTCTGCATAGATGCTCCGAGTACAATCAAACTTTTGATTGAAAGTTGCGAAAGCTCAATGCAACCGATGAAAATCAATAAAGCACTGGTAGAAATATGTCTTGCTTTCCTTAAATCAAGGGGCATAAGATGATAAAATATTATGGCGTGCTGTGCCCGGCCTGCCGGGTCTGTCAGCAGATCGACCTCAAACCAAAATGTCAAGGTAAAATTGGCAATTGCTGAGAATAACACCCAAGGAAAGTTGAGAGGAAATTAATGAAAAAAGTAGTTGAAGTATTAGCAAATCGGGAACAACTAATAGATCGATCGCTGGAGATTGTGCTGTCGAAAATCTCCGAAGCCATAGCCGAACGCGGACTTTGTACGATCGCCGCAGCGGGCGGAAGCACACCCGAACCCCTCTACAGAGCGCTCGTAGCCCAAGACCTGCCTTGGGAGAAAATTCACGTTTTCTGGGGCGACGAACGCTACGTTCCCCCAGAACACCCAGACAGCAATCAAAAAATGGCGCGCCTCGCGTGGCTTGATCGAGTGAAGATCCCCGCCAGCAACATCCACCCCATGCCCACAGGCGCCGGCGACCCCGCAGCAGACGCGGCGGCGCACCAAACCGAATTACAGCAGTTCTTCAAAGTATCCGAGGGCGAGTTTCCTGCCTTCGACATCATTTTATTGGGCATAGGAGACGACGCCCACACAGCCTCTCTATTTCCCGGCACAGCAGCCTTGGAAGTCCGGGATGCCCTAGTAACTGTCGGCAACAAAGACGGTCAACCCCGCATTACCTTTACAGTCCCCTTAATCAACCGCGCCCGGTGCGTCATCTTCATGGTCGCAGGAGCCAGCAAACAACCCGCCCTTGCTCAAATTTTTGCCCCCGCAGCCGACGAAATGACCTATCCAGCCAGACTCGTTCAACCAGAGGGCGAACTTTGGTGGCTGCTCGATGCCGCGGCTGGCGAAGCAGTAAAATAGCCGACAGAGCCACAAGCGTGCCAACACAGTCAGCATTATCACTAACTCAATCTTGCCCATCACAGCTAACGTCACGGCGTCAGCTCAGTTGCTAGTATTGGCGAAGCAATATAAGAATTGTGGCGGTTAAAGTTAAAATTTGACCATATACACGAGTATTTTTATGAGGCTGATTTGAAAATCTGGCCGATAGCAAGGAGAAATCGATGATTGTCTGTCCCAATTGCAATCACCAGAACCCCGACGGGGCCAGCCAGTGTGAGGCTTGCTACACGCCTTTACCTGTTACCGCAAGTTGCTCGAACTGCGGTGCAGCAGTTCAGACAGATGCAGCATTTTGCGGTCAGTGTGGCTTTAACTTGCGTCCGGGTTCCATAGTTCCAGAAGTTGAGGTGACAGTACCGTCCCCCTCGCCTGTAGGCCCCACAGTGGTATCCTCACCGGCGCCGGATTTAGTACCACCCGATCCCCTGATGGCAATGGAACCTCTAGTTACCCTGAATAAGGGGCTTAACTTGGAAAAAACTCCCGCCAGCATTCCGACGATTCCCGATCCCCCGCCATCGCCCTCGGTTCCTGTTACAACTGAATCGGTGGCAACACCAGTAAATATCTCTCCTCCGGTTCCGGGCCCACAGCCAGCAGGTGTAGCTAAAACTCAACTGCAACAGCAGTCGGCCCGCCTGCTACACGTTCAGACAAATACGCCGATGGAATTGCCTCACAGTTTGTCTGTGGTTCACATAGGCAAGCCAAATGACTTAGTACCGCCGGATATTGATGTTTCGGGATTTGCTAATTCTGAGATAGTTTCTCGGGTACACGCAAATCTCCGGGTGGAGGGAGATGCTTGCTACCTAGAAGATGTAGGCAGTTCCAACGGCACTTACGTCAACAATACTCCGCTACCCAAGGGAAACCGCCACCGGTTGCGACCGGGAGACCGAATCTCTCTGGGCAAAGGAGACCTGGTTACGTTTTTATTTCAAATCTCTTAGAGCGAGTTTGGATTGGGCGATCGAAAGTCTAAAATCTAAAATCGCATATTAAGGCGCTCTACCAAAACTCAATGCTGCCAATGTGATTAAGCTGACCTTGCTACATCCACTCCAGTCTATACCCGTCCGCAGTTGGATCTTTGAAGACGAGCAGGTCGTCCGGATCGGGCGCTCGACCGAAAACCACGTCGTTCTTTTTAGCGCTGTGGTTTCACGTCGCCACATCGAATTGCGGCGTAGCGGCATAACTTGGGAACTGATCAATTTAGGTACCAACGGCACTTACCTCGATGGTAAGCCGATCGCTAAGGTTCCCATTGTGGACGGTCTGATCGTTCACTTGGCTCGCTCAGGGCCGAAAATTCAAATCAACGTAGGCCCGAATCAGTCCTCAGTCCAGTTAGGACAAATTAACGTCAAGCCCAGGGAGGCTAAGGAAATTAACGCTCCCTCGGGCGGCGTGCACATTAGCACGATTCCTGTTCCTGACCAAAAAGAAGTTGGCACTTCCAGGGAAGAGGAGGAGTTAACCGAGGCAGATAATAATCGCCATTATTCGGAAGAAGAATATTAAATCGGCTTCTTTGGACGATCGACATTTTTCAAAGACGGCACTCAGGAGTTTATTTATGAGTACATCACCACAGATTGTTAGGCGCAGCGAACTGCTCAACCGACGCACGATCGACCGCAGAACGGCGGAAGAGGTCGGCAGGGTAGATCGAGTTTGGCTCGATGCTCACTCCCAGCGGGCGATCGGCTTTACTTGCAAGTCGGGACTTTTGGGCAGCAAAAAAACTTGGTTCGCTTGGGCGCAAGTTGATACGGTGGGGGAAAATGTTTTTGTCACCATTAACCCGGAACTGCCGGAATTGCATCAGCCGGAACAAGCTGTTTGTCCGATCGGCCTTGAGGTGCTCACGGACGCTGGGAATAAGGCAGGTGCAGTGGTTGACTACCTATTTGATGTCCGCACGGGTTCAGTCACCCACTACCTATTTAAATCGAGCGGCTGGCGCGGTGTTTTAGACGACATTTACTTGTTACCTGTGGCAGCTATTTCGACTATCGGCAGCAAGCGCGCGATAGTCTCTGAAGCTGCTGTATCGGAGCCAGTGCAGTACGCGGAGGGACTGCACAAAAAAGTCGGTCTGGTAGCAGAGTTTTTACATGAAGATTTCGACAGAACTCTCAAAAATGTGGCAGGTGTGAAGCGGGGCGCTCAAAGTCTGGCGGAAAAATTCCAAGATAAAGCTCTCGAAGTCAGGGATGTAGCTCAAGAAAAAGTTGCAGAGTTGAAGCGGCAAAGGCAAGAATCTGTCCGACCAGAGCCGAACCCGGAGCCGCCCGACTTAGATTTGAGCTGAAGTTTGGCCTTCCCGCTCGCCGGGGGACTAATTGCCGATCACATTTGGGGACCGCGCGCGCGAGGAAGGTCGATCGGTATTTTCGCTATGAGAGATTGATGCGTTGTCGCTCAAAATTCCAGTGCTGCTCAAAGCATTGTATTTTAAAGGTATCGCATCAATAAGGAAAATGTTAGCAACTCAAAAAGACCTATGCTGTTTGATACAATCAACAAGTATTTTATCTAGAGACCCCAGGATTAATAATTGGTTAACTTCTTTCTTTATAAACAGCGAGTCGTTGATCAGTGACTGTCGCCCGATCGAGAACTTGAATCAGCGGTGCAACCCGCACGGGTCTGAGTTAAATTCTCGGGTTCATCAGCGGGAAAAGGATTATTTAGCCGAGCGAATTGAGTGGCTCACCCATCGGCACAATCGCGTCCTCACAGACCAAATTAATCAAGCGGTTTTAACCACTGTCCATCACTGGGAAGTTCACCCGATTAATAACATCGTGTGTGGTTGTTACCGAGGACAGCAAAAATTTGCGCCTGCCCCAAAAGCTAACCCTCAAAAGTTGGTTGAAATGCCTCAAGCCGCCAAAAGTTCTACTTTTACGGCAGATAGAGGGAATAGTGCCGCACTGACGACGCCTTTAAAAAGCAAATTTTTTGCACTTTTCTCCCAAAAAATCTCTCTGGAAGTATCCCCGTTTCTGTCTGGCGGTGGAGTGTCAAAACATCAGTGATTACCTTAACTCTTTTACATCCTATCCAGTCTGTCCCAGTTCAAAGTTGGTGTTTTGAATCAGAACCGGTGGTTCGGATCGGTCGATCGAACGACAATGATGTAATTATTTACAGCGCTGTAGTTTCCCGCCACCACGTAGAGCTGTGGAATCACGCCAATGGCTGGGAAATTATTAATTTTGGTGCTAACGGCACTTATGTAGATGATAGACCGATCGCTCAGGTGTCCGTTGTGGACGGGATGACAATTCGCTTGGGCAACTCCGGGCCAAAAATCAGGATTGGGGTAGCCGCCACGAATCAACCGGGCAAAATAATCAAGCCACCGCAGCAGGACCTCCGTCAAAAGGAGGAAGTTTCAAAAAACAGGTCAACTGCTTGGCCTGGGGGCGTGGGAATCATCGAAGACGATGAACATGGGGGGCTGACTCACATCGATCTTGACTGACCAGCAGCTATCTCTCCCTGCTGGCTAGTTCCAACAAAGCGACCGATGCCCAATTCAAGCGTCTCACTAATATTGTGGTAAGTAGCCTGATTTGTGCCTAAATATCCCTATACATTAATTAACAGGTTGTGTCGTAGAATGTCAGCCTTCTAAAGATAAGATTGGGGGGAGATCGCTCGATATTAGCTCACTTTCGCTGTTTGCCCAGCGGCGGTAATCTAAGAGCAACTGATACATCAACCGCTGTTTCACGCTCAGCAGTACGCTTTTGAGCAAAGCATTCCCCGTTGCTTCTAAAATGGGTTTGGGCGTCAGCCAAAACGGCGGCGGTAATTCTACTTGCACTTCCAAATCCGCTTTTCCCTTCAAGTATGCTACCCCGCTGCTTTGGTGTACACAAAGCTTTCCTTTGAGATTGAGAGCAAAGCGATCGTTTATATAACCTACGCCACGAATGTCGCAGGCGACGGACTCTAAATTGATTGTGCCATCCGACTCAGCCCACACCCTCATGTCTACGGTGGGTTGAATGCTCAGCATCATAAATTGTAACGGTCGCATTTTTAGGCGGAAACAGTCATCGCTTAGCTGTTCTGTGCGACTTTGATCGACAAGGGCGTTCACCAGTCGCCTTGGCTGGCGCAGATAATGTTGAATGGGAACTCGTTCCTCTGGTACGGCGATCTCAACGGATTGGGAAGAATTAAAGCGGATATACATGAGAAAATATCAAAATAAAGGATTCCTAAGCATATCTTAATAAAGTATCACCTTTTTTAAGGTGACATAAGTCGCGCATTAAGTCGCGAACCCAGCAATGTCATCCGAGAAATCACTGATAAAACCTTTCGCGACATCGCTAATTTTTCATCATACTTCCTAGCTGATGAGAGTAAAGCAAACATTTGTAACCTAAAATTGCCTCTAAATGAAAATTTCTATCGCACATCTCGGCCCTGTTGGTACAAATGCAGAAACAGCGGCTCTAGCTTATGTCAATTGGTTGAGCCAAGAAACTAACTTGGAATGCACCCTGTGTCCTTATTCCACCATTTCCCAAGCGCTAGAGGCATCGGCCGTAGGGCAGGTTGACTATTCAGTTGTGCCCGTTGAAAATTCGATCGAAGGCAGCGTGACTGTCACCTTAGATACACTGTGGCGACTTGATCAACTCCGCATTCAACACGCCTTAGTTTTGCCAATTTCCCACGCCCTGGTATCTAATGCCAAAAATTTTAACGAGATTCAAAAAGTTTACTCTCATCCGCAAGCGCTAGCTCAGTGTCAGGTATGGTTGGGGCAGTTTATTCCCTCAGCTCAATTAATTCCGGCCAATTCAACCACGGAAGCATTGCAATATCTGGAAGATAGAAATGTAGCAGCGATATCTTCGCCAAGAGCGGCTGAACTTTACAATTTGCCAGTGTTAGCTCACCCCATTAATGATTATCCCGATAATTACACTCGCTTTTGGGTACTCAGCAGGAGTTTTGGAGAAATCGGAAACGTAGAACCTGGGGAGCGCTCATCCATTAAATCCATTACACAATCGGCTCCTGAGTTGATCCTCGATGCTTCACCGTCTAATTGCACCCATACCTCCCTAGCTTTTAGCGTACCTGCCAATATGCCCGGAGCACTGGTAAAACCTTTGCAAGTATTTGCCAGTCGGGGTATTAATTTAAGTCGGATTGAATCTAGACCGACTAAAAGATCGCTCGGAGAATATATTTTCTTTATGGACGTTGAGGCTAACGCCTGCCAACCATTTGTTCTCTCAGCACTAGAAGAATTAAAAAATCACACAGAAACTTTAAAAATCTTTGGTTGCTACAATGTACTGTCAGTAGTATAATTTTCTTTTATGTAGTATACTTTTTAAGTCAAGCTTAGGAGGCTGGTGAGATGAAAGCTGATGAACTTCTCAAGCGATACGCAGCCGGAGAAAGAAATTTTCACGAAGCCAATTTGATAGGCGCTTTCCTGTCAAAAGCTTTTCTAATTCACATTAATCTAGCCTGTGCGAATTTGAAAGAGGTCAATTTAGCTTTAGCAGACCTAAGTTGGGCTAACTTAATAGATGCCAACCTCAAGAATGCTTGCCTAGTAATGGCTAAACTCGAGGGCACCGATTTAAGCGGCAGAGCCGATCTAAGATTCGCGAGATTAACAGGAGCTGACATGAGTGAGGCAAACCTGGCAAACGCTAACTTGAGCGATACGAAAATGATTGGTGTTGATTTGAGCGGTGCAAACTTGTATAAGGCAAACCTTATGGAAGCCAACCTCATAGATGCTTGCTTGGACAATACAAACCTCGACAAAGCCAATTTAAGCAATGCTAGACTGCGGGGAGCGAGTTTGCGGGGAGCAAGTTTGAGAGGCGCATTTTTGTGTGAAAGTAACCTTGAGTACGCAGATTTGAGAGAAGCTGACTTGCGCGGCGCTAATTTAAGCGGGTCATTTTTGTGCGGTGCTAATCTCCAAGGAGCTAAGCAAGAGGGGGCAATTTTTAGCGGGGCGATTCATTTTTGCTTCAGACAAGTCTGATCTCAGACAATATAGCTACGCGGAGAATCCGACAACTAAGGACTAAAAAATATACTATTGACTTGGCTGAAAGTGAAGTCTATTTGCTGCTGTACCTTAGCAAAATGAAGCTGCATCTTGAGGATCTCTTTCTTGGAATTAGCTTGAGCAATCTTACTTTCCAAAGCCAGCAAGTTGCGGTTGAGATTTTCTACTCGCACAGTTTGGTAGTCTAAGTCAGTTTTTAGTTCGGCGGCCCGATCGACTTGAACCTGCTTGCGAACCACGGCGACGCGGACTGAATTTTCATCCTGTGTCTGAAGAGCTAGCAAAGCTCGTTGCTGCCACTGGTTGGCTTGAGATTCAACTTGATTGTAGAGCCACTGAATCCGCAGTTGGGCGGAAATCGCAGTGCCAACAGCCTGACGCAGTTCTTTGAGAGGTTCCTGAATTTCTAAGATTAATAGTTCCCAAAGATTCCTCAGTTCGCTGGTAAATTCTTCGCGTTCTACAGAGGCTACCAGTGCTTCTAAGAGCAACAAATTTGGTTGCATTTGCTGCGTAACTGTCTCAAATATTAACTGTGCTTCGGACATTTGCCGATCGTAATTTTTTTCTGAGACTACAGCGGATGAGCGCTCTAATATTTTTTGAGTGCTGTCTACTTCAGCTTTTGCATCTACACTGGCAGCTACAAAGGCCTGTAATTTTTCAGGGGCGATCGAACTTAGTTTTTTTCGGAGCAAATCGCAGGCCGCCCGCTGCACTGGCCCTGTTTCGCTTTGACAAATCTTGATGACTATTTTTAAGCCGGCATCGCCGTAATTCAATGTCTCTCTCAGGGCGGCGATTCGATGTTCGCTGACAGAACTAGACAGTCGGTGTTTAACTCCTGCTAGTCCGCCGAGCACTACACCGCCCACAGGAGGTGGCAGTTGACCGCCTCTAACTGCATCGTATGGTTTCGGTTGATCGAGATTTTCTAACACAAGCATTTACTGCTATAAAGAACCTATCCGAACCTGTTTGAAGTTAAGAATTAAACAGATACCAGTTCCAAAAAAGAATGGAACTGTAGGCCCGCGATCCAAACCCTTAGTTCATCAGTCAATCGAAAATCAAAAATCAAAAATCGAAAATCGAATGATTTGTGTGTAATTCTTTCTTCAATGCAGGCAAAGTCGATCGTACTTTTTTCCTGCGCCCATTGGCTACTTAAGCGTATCTTTAAGTACAGTCCTCGCTGCCAAGTGATTGCGAGTAGAAGTCAAAATTTCGGTTTCGCGTTCCAATCTCGCAGCAGTATCTTGCAATTCTAAAAGAGTTTGCTGTTCTGTCGCTGCACCGTAAAGGTAGCTGGCTACCCAGTAGGACAATTCGGTGGGCAAACTGGGAATGTCTTCGGGCAGGTCGATCGGCTGATCCATTAATTTGCTGGAGAGGCGAACTACATCTCTCAGCAGTTGTTCGACATCTTTTCCCAAAGGTCTGAGGTCTTTTTGGGGCGGTTCGTCTTCAATCCATTCTACTAGACCGACTAAATAGGGTTTTTCCCGAACTGCGTCGAGCACTCGGAACCGTTGCTGTCCGAGAGTCATAATTTTCATGCGGTCGTCGGGGAGGCGCTGACAGTGAATCACTTCGGCGCAACAGCCAACGGCAGAGACTTTGTTTTGGTTGGGGTCCCACATGAGTACACCGAAACGCCGATCGCCCTCCAGAATCGTATTCATCATGATTCGATAGCGAAACTCGAAGATTTGCAGTGGGAGTGGCCTACCTGGAAATAGAACCACTTCCGGCAACGGAAATAAGGGGAGTTCGCGAACTGCTACAGAGGAAGAGGATGCCATTGTCGCTCAAAAGTGACGGTACTTGCGCTTATTTTTCTTACTTTAACTGATTAAAGGCAATTCCGGGGCAGGAGCGATCGGGCTTTTTCGCTCGCCACGGAAGCGACGGCGAGCTATCTCCGGTGCTGGCAGCTTGACAAAGGCGTTATTTCGTCAAAATGTTAAATATACCTTTTTGGTAAACTAAGTGAGTCCAAAGGCGATGATAGCGACTGCTAAAGGAGCATTTTTGTAGTGATCGCGCCTTAATTAAGAATAATTATTTAAGTTCGTGTCGGAGCAGAAGTTTTTGCTAATTATTCACTAATAACTAATACCTAATAACTAATGACTAGGAAAATTTCAACAAAAAGAAGGAACAATTTATTTAATCTTTGTTCCTTCTTTCCGAGTTTTCGATAACTCAATCTACAGCTTGACTTCGATATCTACGCCGGCTGGCAAATCCAGTTTCATCAAAGCGTCAATTGTTTTGGCGGATGGCTGGTGAATGTCGATAATGCGGCGGTGGGTGCGGGTTTCAAAGTGTTCGCGAGAATCTTTGTCTACGTGGGGCGATCGCAGCAAGCAGTAAATCCGCCGTTTGGTGGGCAAAGGAATCGGGCCGATCGCTGTGGCTGCTGTCCGATTTGCTGTATCTACAATTTTTTCGCAGGATGCGTCTAGAATTCGGCGATCGAAAGCTTTGAGGCGAATGCGAATTTTTTGCTGTTGAATTGTTGCCATTTTTGTTTCTTGAATTTTCGAGGTTCAGTTTGTTGTTTGTTGTCTGTTGTCTGTTGTCTGTCGTCTATTTGCAGTTGTTTTTGGGTTCACTGCTAACAGCAGACTCCTGAGTAATAACTAATCACTAAATAGCAGAAAAGCCTGATTAAATTTGGTGGCTTTTCTGCTATTTAAGCTGTTATTGGAGTCCTACTTAAGGATTTTGGAAACAACGCCGGCGCCGACGGTGCGGCCGCCTTCGCGGATAGCGAAGCGCATTCCTTGTTCGATTGCGATCGGGTGAATCAACTCAACAGTCATTTTGATCCGGTCACCGGGCATCACCATTTCTGCTTCACTACCGTCATCAGCGGTGAATTGTGCGATCGTGCCGGTCACGTCAGTGGTACGGACGTAGAATTGAGGACGATATCCAGAGAAAAAGGGCGTGTGCCGGCCGCCTTCTTCCTTCTTGAGGATGTACACTTCAGATTCAAACTGGGTGTGAGGCATGATGCTTTTCGGCTTGGCAATCACCATTCCGCGTTCAATATCCGCCTTTAAAATCCCCCGCAGCAGTAGACCAACGTTGTCGCCGGCCAAGCCTTCATCCAACTGCTTGGTGAACATTTCCACACCAGTCACCGTAGTGCTGCGAGTGTCCTTAAGACCCACCAATTCAACTGTTTCGCCGACTTTGATTGTGCCGCGCTCAATCCGACCAGTAGCAACAGTACCCCGACCCGTAATCGAGAATACATCTTCTACAGCCATCAAGAAAGGCTTATCAATTTCGCGCTCTGGCGTGGGGATGTAAGCATCTACTTCTTCCATCAGCTTGTAAATTTTGTCAACCCACTCATTTTCGCCCTTGACAGTCTTGGGATTAGCAAGCATCGCTTCGAGAGCTTTCAATCCCGAACCTGTAACGATGGGGATGTCATCGCCCGGAAAATCGTAAGAGCTCAAAAGTTCCCGAACTTCCAGTTCTACCAATTCCAACAGTTCAGCATCATCCACCATGTCTTCTTTGTTCAAGAACACAACCAAGCTGGGAACGCCAACTTGCTTAGCTAGCAGGATGTGTTCGCGAGTTTGAGGCATGGGGCCGTCTGCCGCTGACACTACTAGGATGCCGCCGTCCATTTGAGCTGCACCGGTGATCATGTTTTTCACATAGTCAGCGTGTCCGGGGCAATCTACGTGGGCATAGTGCCGACCTGTGGTTTCGTATTCCACGTGAGCAGTATTAATCGTAATACCCCGTGCTTTTTCTTCAGGCGCAGCGTCGATGTCGGCGTAGTTCTTAGCCTTTGCTTGACCTAGTGCAGAGAGAGTCATCGTAATCGCGGCGGTCAAAGTTGTTTTGCCGTGGTCAACGTGACCGATCGTGCCGATGTTTACGTGGGGTTTATTCCGTTCAAATTTTGCGCGTGCCATTCTTGATCTGTTCCTTGTTTCTTTTAGCGATTTTAGACTTTAGATTTTAGATTCTAGACTTTGGATTTAATCCAAAATCCAAAATCTAAAATCTAAAATCATTAGTTTCCTTTGTTCTTAGCGATAATGGCTTCAGCCACGTTTCGCGGCACTTCTTCGTAATGGCTGAATTCCATTGTGAAGATGCCTCGACCTTGGGTTTTCGAGCGGATGTCGGTGGCGTAACCAAACATTTCTGCTAGTGGAACTTTTACAGAAACTTTGGCTATCCCCTGATCCGTCTCTTGACCTTCGATCTGACCCCGACGCGAGTTGAGGTCTCCGATGACGTTCCCGATGTAATCTTCGGGAACTTCAACCTCTACTTTCATCATAGGCTCTAGCAGCACTGGCGACGCCTTCATCACGGCTTCTTTGATCGCCATTGAACCGGCGATCTTAAATGCCATTTCTGAGGAGTCTACGTCGTGGAAAGACCCGTCTACCATAGTAGCTTTGAGGTCAATCACGGGATACCCTGCTACGATACCTGATTCGCAGGCTTCTTTCATCCCTTGTTCTGCCGGGCCGATGTACTCTTTTGGTACAGTGCCACCAACAATTTTGGAGACAAATTCAAAGCCGCTTCCGACTTCGGTGGGTTCTAGTTCGATCACAACGTGACCGTACTGACCTTTACCGCCACTTTGGCGGATAAATTTACCTTCGGCGCGGACGGATTTGCGAATGGTTTCGCGGTAGGCTACTTGTGGCTGACCCACGTTCGCTTCTACTTTGAATTCCCGCAGCATCCTGTCTACCAGGATTTCCAGGTGCAGTTCGCCCATGCCGGCGATGACTGTCTGGTTGGTTTCTGGGTCAACGTTGACTCGGAAGGTGGGGTCTTCTTCCGAGAGTGACTGGAGGGCTTTGGAGAGCTTCTCCATGTCTTGTTTGGTTTTGGGTTCGACAGCCACCGAAATCACTGGCTCTGGAATAAACAGAGATTCCAGAATCACTGGCGCTCCTTCTTCGCAGAGGGTGTCGCCGGTGAAGGTGTCTTTCAAACCCAAGGCTGCTCCCAAGTCTCCTGCCCGCAGTTCCTCAACTTCTATCCGATCGTCCGCTTTGAGTACAATTAGGCGAGAAACCCGCTCTTTTTTGTCTTTGGTGGAGTTCAGGACGTAGGTTCCTTTTTTGAGGATACCGGAGTAGACGCGAACAAAGGTCAGCCTGCCGTAGGGGTCAGCCATGATTTTGAATGCCAGGGCTGACAGGGGCGCGCCGTCGTCTGCAAATCGTTCTGCGGTGTCGCCGTTGGGCAGGAGTCCTTGAATTGGGGGAACTTCCAAGGGCGACGGCAGATAGTCGATGACTGCATCCAACAACAACTGAACGCCTTTGTTTTTGAATGCCGAACCGCACAACATGGGGACGATCGTACCTTCGACAGTGCCGTGACGCAGGGCCAAGCGGATTTCGTCTTCCGTTAACTCTTCGCCTTCGAGGTATTTCTCGGTGAGGGCGTCGTTGGTTTCTGCTACCGACTCGATCAGCTTGGTGCGGTATTCTACGGCTAGATCCTTTACTTCATCGGGGATTTCTACTTCCTCGATGTCGGTTCCCGTGTCGTTGTTGTAGATATAGGCTTTCATTTGCACTAAGTCTACAATTCCCCGGAAGTTTTCTTCACTGCCGATCGGGATTTGGATGGGTACGGCGTTCGCTCTCATTCGATCGCGAATTTGGCCGTAGACTTTGTAGAAGTTTGCGCCCATCCGATCCATTTTGTTGACGAACACTATCCTGGGTACTTTGTACCGATCGGCCTGTCGCCAAACTGTTTCGGATTGCGGCTGCACTCCCCCTACCGAGCAGAACACTGCGATCACTCCGTCGAGCACTCGCATCGAGCGTTCGACTTCGATCGTGAAGTCTACGTGTCCGGGAGTGTCGATGATGTTGATTTTGTAATCTTTCCAACTGGTGGTGATAGCAGCGGCAGTAATCGTAATTCCCCGCTCCCGCTCTTGCTCCATCCAGTCAGTGACTGCTGTTCCCTCGTGCACTTCACCCATTTTGTGAACCATGCCTGAATAGAACAGAATTCTTTCAGTTGTTGTTGTTTTGCCCGCGTCTATGTGGGCTGCGATGCCGATGTTGCGAGTTTTTTCTAGCGGGACGGTACGTGCCACAGCTACCTCCTTAATCTTGTGTTGCTGTTATAATACTATTATACTACACAGTAACCCTATTTTGCACTCCCCAGTGACTTACAAAAGTCTCTGGAGCTTATTGTTACATTTTAATATTTTTTGCAAGATTTGTTTACAAAAATATTAAGGATGCGACATGGAGGATTCAGAGAGTGCATGAATTTTGAGTGCATGAATTTTGATTTTGAGAGTTTTGAGTTTGCTTCACGAATCGCAAGTGCGCCAAGAGAAGCAATCTCAACACTCAAAACTTACACTTTCCAATTTCTCACCCGATGCTTTTATACCGCACGATCGCGCTCTTCTCCATGCCCGGTGTTGCAGTTAGTAGCGGTAGTGAGCAAAAGCCTTGTTAGCTTCAGCCATGCGGTGAGTTTCTTCGCGCTTGCGAATAGCACTCCCTGTTTCGTTAGCTGCATCCATCAGTTCGTTGGCTAGCTTGGCTGCCATCGAGCGGCCGGTGCGGGCGCGGGCAAATCTGATCAGCCAGCGGAGGGCGAGGGTGGTACCGCGATCGGAACGCACTTCCATTGGAACTTGGTAGGTGGCGCCACCTACCCGGCGGGCTTTGACTTCTACAAGAGGTGTCGCGTTTTTGACTGCTTTTTCAAACAAGTCTAACGGTTCAGCCCCTGTCCGTTCTTGGATGGTTTTGAGGGCGTCGTAGACGATGCTGGAGGCAACGGATTTTTTGCCGTGCTGCATGATCCGTCTCACCATCATGCTTACCAACCGGCTGTTGTAGGTTGGATCTGGTGGAACTGGACGTTTTTGAATAACTGTGCGGCGAGACATAGTTCTATTTGGGATTTTTGATTTTGAATGATTGAGTTTGGGGTTTTGGGATCACATCTCGATTTTTGACGATCGAGCGTGCAATGGATCGGTGCGATCGGATTTATTTTTGCTTCCCAACCCCGACGAGCGGGCGAGTTCCGTGTTATTTTTTCTCTTTAGGACGCTTAGCCCCGTATTTAGAACGACCCTGCTTGCGGTCTTTCACCCCAGCGGTGTCTAATGTACCCCGAATGATGTGGTATCTAACTCCGGGCAAATCTTTTACCCGACCGCCCCGGATCATTACTACCGAGTGTTCTTGCAAGTTGTGACCGATCCCAGGGATGTAGGCGGTGACTTCAAAACCAGAGGTCAGCCGTACCCGAGCCACCTTCCGCAGCGCCGAGTTGGGTTTTTTCGGGGTGGTCGTGTACACTCTGGTGCAAACTCCGCGGCGCTGGGGGCAACTCTTGAGAGCTGGCGATTTGGTTTTTTTCTGCGTTTGTTCCCGTGCTGAACGGATGAGTTGCTGAATAGTGGGCATGAGTTACGGCATTTCTAGCTTTTTGCTGAATATAGTGATTTGGCTGTATCCGCACTGAAAGTCCCTTCCCCTCTGGGGGGACGGGATGAATGAAAATAATTATGGGTAAGTGAGGATACCAGACTCTGTATTGTACACGACGCGAGTTTCTTTGGCAAGAAATTTGCGCGACCCGCGATCAAACTTCCTTCCTTGCTGCAAGTTGGGAGGGGGCGAGCGCAACGGGAAAATGGTATGTGACATCTTATAATTTAGGCGCAACTATGATGATTTTCAGAGCCGTCAGCAAAATTTATGACGATCGCAATATCGCGCTTTTTCGATCAAATTACGATTGTGAGGAGAAGTGCATTAACTCTTGCCTGGGATCGCATCACAGTCTATAGCCGATCTACATCACATAAAATTATCTAAAACTGCCGGACAATAAGAAATATACATTGAGTTGACTGCAGATGACAACCAAAGCTTATATTCAGGAATATAAAATTTCCGAACTTTACTTGAATATTTGGAAATCCGGTAAAATCGATCGGACTGTGTTCCAGCAAATTCAATACGCAATTAATTCTCACAGTTTAAAAAGTTCAGAGGATCGAAAAATTGTCAGCAGGCTGCTGTATGCAGTACGGCGGGGATGGGTGTTAGTGATGGACTGAGTTGCTTGGGAATTTTGACTCAGGGCGCGAGATTGCTTGGTAACTCCCCGGGCGTAGCTGCGTCAATGAGTTTTGAGATTGCCACCCACCTGCCACCCACAGAGCATAACGCACACGGGGTGCATGAGTTGTGAGCTAAAATCTCCTCCATAAAATTAGAGGACTCCCAAATAGATGCACTGCTCTTAAAAGGAAATATTAAGGTAAAAGGACAGGGTATGTTTAATTCTACAGAACTGCTGATCGAGGCTTTCATCGAACAACTTCAGAACGGGTACAGCCGCACTTACGGAGGCTACAAATCAGACTATGCTGACATTATTGCCTGGGTGGGGGCAATGGCGTTAGAAAACATCGCAAACAGCGATGCTCTTTATCACAATGTAGAACACGCCATTTGCATTAGCTTAGTCGGTCAAGAAATATTGCGGGGAAAACACATTCGCAAGGGCGGAGTTTCCTGCGAAGATTGGCTGCACTTCATCATTTCTTTGCTGTGCCAAGACATCGGATATGTCAAAGGAGTTTGCCGGCAAGACCAAGAATCAGAAGGATTGTATGCTACTGGAAAAGATGGCATGAGAATTGCACTTGCTCCCGGTGCAACAGCGGCTAGCTTAGCTCCTTACCGAGTTGACAGAGCTAAATTGTTCATTGACGAGCGCTTCGGCAACCACAAGCTAATTAATGCTGAGATAATTAAGCAGAACATAGAACAGACTCGTTTCTCGGTGCTTGACGGCAACACTGACGAGGATGCAGGTAATTATTCTAGTTTAGTGCGCGGTGCTGACTTGATAGGTCAGCTCAGCAACCCGCAATATTTGCAGAAAATTGGCGCGCTGTTTTACGAGTTGGAAGAAAGCGGTGCTACTAAAGTTTTGGGCTATCGACATCCGGGCGACCTGCTGCAAAGCTACTCTAAGTTTTACTGGAGCGGCATTTATCCTCACATCAGTGAATCTCTCGGTTACTTGCAGTTGACGCAGGAAGGCAAACAGATTGTTGCTAGTTTGTACGCTAACATATTTCGGATGGAACACCAACGTTGCGATTCTTCTGAGGTTGCTTGATTGCAAAAGTGAATTCACCCGTCACCAGTTAGCAGTCAGTTGTCAGTTGTCATGGGGTATTTTTAGGTGCTAATAACTAACAGCTCATAACGAATAACAAAGCACAAATTACCAATGACCACCAATTCCCTATTGCCGAAGTGTATTTTATCCCAATCAACTAATTTCTTCCTCCATTTCCGAATGATATCTGGGACACAACCAATTGCTGGGTACCAAAGAAGGCCATCCCTCTCGTAGCGCTTCCAAACAAACAGCTCGTACAGTTAATTGACAGTCAAGCAGTTCTACCCCAGCTTTTTCAACTTGCTTTTTGCCAATTCTTAAAATAGATTCATCGCTAAATTCAAAGGTTTTGTGACACTGAATGCAAACCAGGTGGTGGTGGTGGTGCAATTCGGGAAAATTCAGTTCGTAATGTTTGTGTCCTTCTGCTAATTCTAGTTCACGCAAAATTCCTATCCTTGCTAATAAATGCAGCGTTCTGTAGACAGTAGACAAGCCTATTCGTTCTCCTTGATTCTGCAAAGTCCTGTATAATTCTTCCGCACTTAAATGATTGCCTTGTGGCAGATTTTGAAAAACACTCAAAATAGTTTCTCGCTGGGGAGTCAGGCGGCAGCCTCTTTGGTTGAGTTCGACCTTGAGTGAGTTAGCACTGTATAAATTCATGTCGGAAAAAATAAATAAGTTGAGCGAGGATTGTCATGGATTATTTGTTATTTATTCGTGCTATTTTTTAGATGCTCCTAAAGTATATTTTCCGTGATAATCCATATAAATCTAGACTCCCCCTTTAATCCAGGGTAAGCTTCTAGCCACCTATCCCCCTTGATAAAAGTGGAATTAAAAAAGTTGTTTTCGGTATTTCTGCGTAATTTTTGTGAAGTTGAGAGCAATGTTGCGGATAAGCATTGGTAAAACAAGTCTTAGGTTCAAAGTCAGTGCAACCGATCGCATCTTCAGTACAAGCAACGCACGGGCGCACTGTAAATGTGAGGCGGTAGTCCTTAGTAAAAAAATCCCAATAACAAGGAATTGGATACAAGCGCTTGATTTGATGCACTCATTCTGGCAATGTTACGGACAGACTCCACAAAAATAATCAAAGTGGCAATACATAACTATTAGAAAAAGACAGTCATAAACCACCCTAATACATAGCTTTGGCCACCAACAAGAAGGTAGGGACACCCAGCCAAACTAGGTGGATGCCCAAGATGGTGGTCATTTTGTCTGCGTCTTCCCATGTGTAGCCAAAAAAAGAAGTTCTTGCTTCGAGGGTTGCTAGCCCTTTGAGCGAGTGAAAGATGCCGCCGAAGCCGAGAAAGGCTGAGCTGATTAGGTGAATCGCCCTAACGGCGAAGTACGGATCAGTATCGCCAATTTTGCCTCCCGCACCGCCGCCCCAGCCGAGTCTGGCTAGGTTTGGCAACAGGATTAAGCCTGGTTCGTACATGGGCAATTCTGGGTTAAAGCGGGAAAGCTCTAATAGGGTATAGGCTCCCGCCCAGAAGACGATGAGGCCGGCGTTGGCGACGTGGGTACCTAGCAAACGGCCGGAAGGTTGATTAAGCGGGCGTTGCCGACCCACGAGGGAAATGATTTTCCTTCGGCTGGGAAGGATTTTTTTGCCATGCTGGTCACGGCGATTTACCTCTTGAGAAAGATGCCAGGGGAGTTTTAAGCGCTCGCAGGTTATTGATATAGATAATCAACAATTTTAGTAGTTTCGTCAAGGGGTATTTGAGAAAAATTTTCACTGATTTGAGTTCAGGTATGTAAATCAGTAGGAAAAAAGCTCGTTATATCACGGTTATGACTGTTTTTGGCGCTTGAGCGGAGTTTGGCTTCTAGTTAGCAAAAATAGCAGCTAAAGGAATATCTCAAAAATTATTGATAAATAATATTATTAAAGAGTATTATGGCTAGAGTATTGTTTAAGTAGGTATCCCATCCTCTCGGAAAAGACAAGGTGGAAAAAGAAATCCGGTACTTTCCTATGGACAAGCTTCTCTAACAGTATGGTTAGAGGGGGGTGCGGGATTGTTTTTTTCCGAATCAAGAGACTTAATGCCTACTTGTTGACATATTCATCTCAAACTCCAAACAACCAAGCCTGAGAGCATTTGCTCTCAGGCTTTTCTAGCGGGATTTTTAACTGCTTGTGGCATTTGGCGCGCTAGCTCACGCAGAGGATTTGGTTTCTTCAGCTACTTGCTCGTTGTTGGGCAACTCCAGGCAATAACCAGCCCCGTATACGGTTTTGATGTACCGAGGATGTCGGGGATCGGGTTCCATCTTGGTTCTCAGGTGTCTGATGTGTACACGAATAGTTTCGATGTCGTCGTCGGGGTCGTAACCCCACACTTCTTTGAGAATTTCGCTGGGAGAGACTGTCTGACCGTGGCGCTGAAGCAAGCAGTGCAGCAACTCAAACTCTAGGTGGGTCAGTTTGACGGTCATATCGTACCAAACAGCTTCAAACCTTTCGGGGACAAGGGTCAGCGGGCCGTAATTCAGGATTTCGGAGTGTTTGGCAGCTTGGGGGATGCGGTCTGTGCGCCTTAGTAGAGCTCGCACTCGGGCTAGCATCTCTTCTAGTTCAAAGGGTTTGGTCAGGTAGTCATCGGCGCCGGAGTTGAAGCCTTCTACTTTGTCTTGAGTTTGACTTAAGGCGGTCAACATCAAGACGGGAATGTCTGAGGTGCGCTCGTCACGCCGCAAACGCTGACATACGGTGAATCCGTCTACTCTAGGCAGCATGAGGTCTAGCATGATCAGGTCGGGGAGCAGTTGTATTGCTAGTGCCTGACCTTTGATGCCGTCTTCTGCCTGGGTGACTTCGTAGCCAGCCATTTCTAGGTTGACTGCTACGAGTTCGGCGATCGCCGCGTCATCATCAATAACAAGTATCCGAGGCATCATTATTTATCTCACCGCTAACCGAATGGCAGATCCTACAGCCTTCTGGGGGTTCCAGGTAACTTTAACGAACAATTTTTTAATTTTAAGCTTCATTAAGGATGATAAGGTTGATTAAGAACTCTCGGGGCTCTGTAAATATTCTTGTACTTATTATAAGCCCTAAGAGCGCATATCAGAAAACTGTTTGGCCCAAATCTTGCTGGGGGCAGATTCTTGGTCGGGAAGAACAGCCTTAACTTTTGCAGCGTGCGCCTGGGGCTTCACAGGATCGCCCTAACGGTAGTCCGCGTTTTCCATAACCCTGTTAACCGTTAACTGTAATTTTTTTAAGTGAGTTAATTTTGCTGATAAAATTTTGGTGTTTTTTGAGGGTGTATGGCTTGCTTTTTTGGGGAATTGACGGTATTATTAAATAATATCAATACAAATATTTATAAAAAACTAAAGTCGATTAACATTTTTAAATCATATGATATAAAAGTCAAATAATCAATCCCGCAACCTAACAATTTTTGGGCAATTTTTTGCCTGGTCCGCTAATTTTTTTCTCGGGCTGGAATCAGCAAAACAACCCATAACAACTGCTTGCATACCTACTGAGGGCGAGTTTCCGATCGAGCTGGCTGAGTATTTTGCTTGGGAAGAGTGGCCTTAGAGCCTAATTTTTGGAAATAAAGACTGCCGATGGTGGCTAAAAATATTGTGTAAGCGGCTGCTTGGACGAGATAAAGTCGATCTCTGTATCCAAAAAGTGCTTTGAGAATCACTCCTGGAAATTGTCGATCGGGCAAAATTTCTGCTGCATTCCACACCATAGGCCCTAAAATACAAGAGTGGAGTGGTGCCAGGCGATCGTAATAAACACAAATTGCTGCATATGTGCTATTCATCTGTGACAAAATGCCAGCGGCTTGGTCAAAATGTTTGAGTGCAGATACTGCCAAACCTGCCACGATTAACAGCAACAAAATCCCCATAAACTTGAAAAACAGGCGGATGTCAATTGTTACGCCCCACTTGAACAGTAGCGCGCCAATGATTGCCGCCCCTGTCAAACCACCCAAAGCACCTAAAACAGGAGTTAAACCTTGTTGAAATTGAGCGCTGACAAATATAACTGTTTCAAAACCTTCGCGTAGTACCGCAATAAAAATTAAGCCAAATACACCCCAGCCGGCATTGCTATTTTCTGTCAAAGCTGCTGTAACTGCTCCTTCAACTTCTGCTTTGAGAAAGCGAGCTTGCTGAGTCATCCAAATTAGCATCCAGCTTAGCATTGCGATCGCCACAATGCCCAACACGCCCTCTAAGAGCTGTTTAATTACTGGTGCGTAAGGCTGCTCGGATGTTGATAGTGCTACGAGCAATCCATTGAATAAAATACCCACAAAACCGCTAGCACCAATGCCTGCTGCAACACCTGCATAAACCCAAGAATTGAGGTGACTTTGCTCGGCTTTTTTGAGGCAAGCTAGTACAATTCCGATGACTAAGGCGGCTTCTACGCCTTCGCGCAGGGTAATTACAAAAGTTGGTATGGCTTCACTAAAATTCATTTTTTATAATCATGGCGCATGGGTATGGGGGATTGGTCATTGGTGATTGGAAATAACCAATAACCAATAACCCATAAGAATTAACTAATGATTAAATCAACTATAATCCCGCAGCATTTTTTTCAGTTCTACTTGGTGCAATTCTTCTTGTCCAATTAGATTGCGGGCATATTCTTCCAAATAAACGCTGGAGTTGGTCACGACTTCAAGTAAAGATTTATACTTTTTGAGGGCTTTTTTCTCGTGATTTAAACTTTCTTCTAACAAGTCTTTCACCGAGTGTTTGTAGGTTTCTTCGATGGGAGCAATTTTCTGACTGGGATGCCCCTCTAAACCGGTGAGAATTTCTCCTGCTTGTTGGGCGTGGAGTAGAGATTCCGTTGCTTGTGCTTTAAAAAACTGCACGATGGGAATCCGGTTTGGCCCTGTCACCATTAGTGAATAGTGGGTATAGCGCACGACACCTGCAAGTTCCCATTCCATGATGGTGCATAGCAGTTCCTGGGTTTTTTTCTCGTCAAGTTCTTTCATTTGTTGTTTTAGAGGTAGAATGCCTTAGAGGGCGCTGTTTATAATATCACATTTAAGTTAAAAATGAAAAGTAAGGTGCGGATGGCGCACCTTACCGGATATAGATGTTATATGTGAGTTAGGGGTTAACTTCTAAGGTTCCAGTAGGAGCAAACACTACAGTAAACTTAGCGACTGGTGCTGCATTGTTGCTGCTAGTTTCGGGAGATTGGAGGAGATTTGGTAAAGGAGTTTCTTGGGTGTAATCCTTGGCTGGTTGATTGAGTGGCTCGAAATTGCCGTAGCTTGCGGGGCGGAACGCCATCGCCCCATCTTGACTTGTACTGACTCGATAGACTAGATTTTGATTGAACGTAGGGCTAGTTTGCCAACTTCGATCAATGCGATCGTAGACTTTTAGAGCTAACTCATCTAATTTTACGGCAGCCGTAATTTCTGCTGTCTGATTTGTTCCATCTACCGCCTAAACTTTCTGCGGGGCTGCTGATACAGGTACAGCTTGGACAGTCTTATCTGTAGGGCTACTCGCAATAGCCGTTTCAGTAGACGTATTAGTGAAACGTACAACGTATGGACACTTGTCAGGCAAATTTTTGGGGTTGTCAACAGCTAAACTGGAATTATTTGCAGCCGAAAGCGGACTGTTAGTTGTAATAGCTGGTTATGCCACCCCCTTAGCAACAGCATTAGCGGTATTTTGCTTCTCGATTGTCAAAGAATTGACATGAAAACCGCGAAACTTTTCTTTTTGGCTAACGCGCGAGAGCATCTCACTTTTGCAGCCAAGCTAAAAATTGGAGTTTTGATGTAGGAGGCAGGAGGGAAGAGGAAGAAGGAAGGAGCCAGAAGAAGTGTTTTTGCAAATATGATATATTCCCTAACGCGCCACATTGCGATGGTAAAAGTCAATCGATTTTAGATTTTAGATTTTAGATTTTAGATTAAAGCATTGACCTCACGGATAAATTATGGGGGCAAGTTTCATCGGATACAGGTTTTTTATTTCTCCACGGATGAATCCGGGGGCTTGTATCCTGGATGCTTTCGGTCACAAATTTAATGTAAGTTATTCTTAAGAGTGGGAATAAAACCAATTAGGGATTTTCAGTTTTTTCTTGATATTTTTTTTTAATTATTGCTTGAGCTTGGTGGTAAATACATTTGGCAGGTGAATCTGTAAACAAACATTGATCGTTCTTATCAAAAAGCTTGAATGTAGGGGTGTTCGGTAAAATATCCGGATAATTCTTCAGGATTATTTAATGTTGCATTTTTCATCCTCAAAACTTTGGCTGTGAAGCCCGAATCTATGTCAAATCAGCGATCGCCCGCCGCAAATCCCCCGATCGCTCGATCGCATTAATGCCCCCAGAGGGGGTTTTAAATTTTTGTAAAAAATAGTTGACTAAAGAGTTGGAAGTTCTCTCGTTTGGGATAGATCGATGCACATACCTGATGGTTTCCTTTCACCGCCAGTAGCCATTGCCACCGGCATAGCAAGCGCAGCAGTAATTGCAGTTGCCCTAAATCGAACCCGCGCCAGTCTTGGACTTCGACAAGCCCCAATCATGGGCTTAACCACAGCTTTCGTGTTTGCAGCTCAGATGATCAACTTTCCCGTAGCCGGGGGCACCAGCGGCCACTTGTTGGGAGGAGCGCTCGCATCCGTCGTTTTGGGGAGCCCTTGGGCGGCAACTTTAGCGATGAGCACAGTTTTTATAATTCAGAGCGTCTTGTTTGCCGACGGGGGCATCACCGCCTTGGGAGCCAATATTTTTAACATGGGGCTAGTTGGCATTTGGGTTGGCTGGTGGCTGTTGCAGCCATTGCAGCAACTTTTGGGAGGTTCCAGAAATCGTTTGCCCCTAGCCGCGGGCATCGCCGCTGGCCTCAGCGTCGTGGCTGCTTCGATTAGTGTGGCGATCCAATTGGCAATTTCTGGTACAGTAGGGCTCAATATCGCATTGCCAGCAATGGTAGGCGTACATATTTTAATTGGGATTGGCGAAGGGGTAATTACAGGCGGCGTTTTAACTTATCTCGTCAAAGTGCGGCCGGATTTACTGCCGGGACAACAGCCACAATTGCAGAAATGGGTAGTGCCAGTAATCGGAGTTTTATTAATTTCCGGGGTGCTTTCACTGTTCGCTTCAAGTTGGCCTGACGGGTTAGAAGCGGTAGCCGAAAAATACGGATTTAAAGATAAAGAAGCTGTGGCGATCGAAAATCCCACTCCTTTAGCAGATTACACAGTTAAAGGATTAGAAGAACAGCCTATTGGTACTAGCATTGCTGGACTTTTAGGGTCTGCCTTCAGCTTCGGCGCGGCTTTTGGGATTGCTCAGTTGGTGGTAAAACCTAAAGATGTCTAAACTCTCCATACCTTTTCGATTGCGAGTGTCTCTCACAATTGTGATTGGCATGGGTTTTCTGAAAACAGGCGCTTGGCTGTGGCTGGGGATTTATGGGGCGATCGCACTTTTTTGGTCGTTTTGGCTCAGGGCTCCGGTGCGAACCCTAGCGCAACTGTTGGGAGCAGAATTGCTTTTTCTCTCCTTATTAGTGCTGCCCCAAGGTTGGGAACGCGCCAGTTTTTTGTTGCTGCGTTCCCTAATTTGCCTGCTAATTATGAACAGTTTTCTGCTAACTTTGCCACCCCACAGTTTCGGAATCGCCCTCAAAGGATTACCCCTACCAGCAGGTTTGCAAGAGATTGTACTTTTAACAGGACAATACTTAGAAATCCTGCTAGCCGAAGTCAACCGCATGAAAATATCTGCCCAACTCCGGGGCTTGTCCGGTACGGGAGGATGGCTGCGTTACGCCAGTGCTTCCATGATCGGAGCGCTTTATTTGCGAAGTCTCGATCGGGCCGAAAGAGTACACGCAGCCATGCTAATTCGCGGCTATAAAGGAAGTTTGCCCTCCGACTCAAAATCGACACCTAAAGAGCGACTCTGGCTGACATTAGCAATTTTAATAGCAGCCGGATTAACAATAGCTTCTTACGGTTATTCGTAATTGGGCATTGGGTATTTAACTGGTTCCCGGCTCGGCATGGGAATCGATATCCAGAGGCTCTACCTCGCTTCTTGCGGAGGAAAAATGGAGGCAGAGCCGACCGATCTGCGTTACCAGGCCGAGCCTGGTAACGAGTTAAAATTATTCAATCTAAAATCTAACATCTAACATCTACAATCGGATGACTAATCTCAAATCCGCACCAACAATCGAAGTGCAAGACTTAGTATTTGGCTATCCCGATCAAAAGCCAGTATTGCGGGGAATTTCTTTTAGTTTGCAACCGGGAGAAAGAGTTGCTCTACTCGGTCTGACTGGTGCTGGTAAAAGCACTTTGCTCGAAAACTTGATCGGATTAAAAATGCCTCAATCGGGCGAGATTAGAGTGCAGGGAAAAAAGTTGGAAGAGGCGACTCTATCGCAGGCGCGCAGGCAGATTGGATTTTGCTTTCAAGATGCTAACGACCAGCTATTTATGCCGACTATTTTAGAGGATGTCATGTTCGGGCCACGCAATTACGGAGTGCCGCCGGGAGTTGCGCGCGATCGAGCTTTAGCCCTATTAGACGAATTTGGTTTAGTAGAATTTGCCAACCGTTCGGCCCACGAACTTTCGGGAGGTCAAAGAAGATTAGCAGCCTTGGCAGCAATTTTAGCATTAGAGCCGGCAATTTTAATCTTAGACGAGCCGACGAACGGACTCGATCCCTCGTGGCGGCGTCATTTGGCTAAGGTTTTGTCCCAATTGCCGATCGAGGTAATTTTGATCGCTTCTCACAATTTGAATTGGATCGGGAAAACAACTCAAAGGGCTTTAGTTTTGGCGGATGGTGAGATTAAAATTGACAGAAAAACCAAAGATTTGCTGGCAGATAAATCAACTCTCGAATATTACAATTTGCCACCAGATTGGTAATTAACTATTGACCCTTACTCATTACATAAAGCAATCATTACTAATTACAAGCGATAATAACGATGGGGTGGCAACCACAGGCCATGTATATCTGTAATTAAAGCTCGAATTTACGGACTGCTTCATTGTACAAATGAATAGCTAAATCGCGCAAAATTTGCTCATTTTGGAACTCATTTCCTAACTTCTGTTTTGCCATTTGAACACACATTTTCATCAATTCTGACGAACTTTCGATGTGAAGTGCGATCGCACTTTGGTTTTGTTGAAACCCGACCTCGATTTCCGCCAGCATTTTGATCGATTGATAATTAGCAGATTGTTGTAAATTTGCCGCCATTTTTTCCTGCTTTTTCCTTTGGACTTCCTCGGAAAAACCCGCAGCAATGAGCCCCGCAGGTAACGCAAAAATTCCGATTCCCAAAAATGCTAATATTGCGCCTAAAAATTTACCTAAAGGAGTGATTGGATAAATATCACCGTAACCGACAGTAGTTAATGTCACCACTCCCCACCACATTGCATCGAGGATGCTCGCAAAAGTTTCTGGATGCGCCTCGTTTTCAACAAAATACATGACGCTAGAGGCAAATATTAACAGAATAAAAACTGCAAATGCAGTGGCAATTAACTCCTCTTTTTTAGCGTACAATACTGCTCCCAGAGTTCTGAACGATTCTGAATAACGGCTCATTTTTAGCAACCGCAATAAGCGCAGTAGGCGAATCAAATTAACGAAGCTTAAATTAGGAAATAACAGCAATGAGTAAAAGGGTAGGATTGAAATTAAATCGATCAGACTTAGCGGTGTAAGACCGTATCTCAATCTTCCCCAAAGCGCGTGACTGTATCTGCTATCGACTGTACAAACCCAAAGCCTCAAAAGATATTCAATTGTAAATACTAAGGATGAAACAATTTCGATATTTTCCAATATCAACTTTTGTTCTAGCGACAATGTCGGCGAAGTAGAAGCAATAAAAGCTGCGACGTTAATCACAATTAAACAACTTATAAAAATATCGTCTACTAAACTGTATAAATTGCCCATCTCTGATTTTTCTAAAATTTCATAAATTTGAGTTTTGATTTTTTTTTGCATCTGATTTTTTCCTAAAAATTAGCAAGTAACGATCGAGCGTTACTACAGTATAAGCAATTATATTCAAAACAATAAGCAAGACTTGCCTTACGGCTAAAAATCTGGTTTCTTGAGAGAGGCATCGTTGCGAAACTCAATATTGATCGTGGAAACTGGGTTGTTTGGGGCAACGGCGTTCTACTAAAATTTAGAGTTAATCTGAAAAGAATTTCCAACTATTACTGGGTTTGCAGGCAAAAATCATGAAGGTAGCCGTATTCAGCACCAAATCCTACGATCGCACATTCCTGGAAGCAGCGAATGTCGGTGGCAAACACGATTTAGTTTTTTTTGAACCGCGTCTGAACCTGGAAACCAGCGTTTTGGCTGCGGGATTTCCGGCAGTCTGCGCGTTCGTGAACGACTCCTTGGACGCGAAAACGCTGCTTAGCATTGCCGAAAAAGGCGTCCGCTTGCTGGCCCTGAGATCCGCCGGATTCAATCACGTCGATTTAGCAGCAGCGAAGGATTTAAATCTAACTCTCCTCCGAGTTCCGGCTTATTCTCCCTACGCCGTCGCCGAACACGCAGTCGCTCTGATTTTGTCCCTCAACCGCAGAATCCATCGGGCCTACAACCGCGTCCGCGAAGGCAATTTCGCCCTAGACGGCCTCTTAGGTTTTGATCTCCACGGCAAAACGGTGGGAATCGTCGGAACAGGCAGAATTGGCGCAATTACTGCCCAAATTCTGCATGGATTCGGGTGTCGCCTGCTGGCATACGATGTTTACCAAAACCCAGATTGCCTCGCCCTAGGCATGGAATACGTCGCACTCCCGGAACTATTCGCCACCTCTGATATTGTCAGCCTCCACTGTCCGCTGATACCGGAAACTTACCATTTAATCGGTGCAGAGGCGATCGATCAAATGAAACGGGGAATGATGCTGATCAATACCAGCCGCGGTCAGTTGATTGACACTAAAGCTGTCACCAAAGCACTGAAGTCTGGTATAATTGGCTACCTCGGCTTAGATGTTTACGAACAAGAGACTGATCTGTTTTTTGAGGATTTGTCAAATCACGTTATTCAAGACGACGTTTTTCAGCGTTTGCTGACTTTTCCAAACGTCCTGATTACCGGACACCAAGCTTTTTTCACCGAGGAAGCTTTGAAAAATATCGCCGAAACCACGATCGGCAACATCACCGACTTTGAACAAGGACGCCCTTGCCCGAATCAAATCGACCTCGATCAAGTGAAAAAATGAGTCAAAAGACCGATTTGGCAGCGAAGGCAATTGTTTAAAATCAAGTCATATCGTTATTTTTGCTTGCAATTTGTGAAACTCTGCCTTAGGCTCATCAATTAGTCCCTGCAGCGCGGATGCTGTGCTAATTGCCGGAGAATTATACTGGCAGCAATTCACAGCCTGCAATTTTACCTGACAACGGAGGAAGTATTCAATGACACAAGCTAACTTTTCGGACGAGACACAAACAATCACTGAAGTCGTGACAGTAGATCTGGTTGAGGACAAACCGGGGGTCATGACTACAGTGACCACCACAGAAACAACGGCCAGCCAGTTCCAAGATATTAAAGACCAAGTTATTACAATTTTGTCGGAACTTCCAGCCTATCTCTCTAATTTTTTTGCTGACTACCAAAAGCCCCTCATAACAGTTGGTTTAATCCTGGCAGGCGGTATTAGTATTAAGGTAATGCTGGGAGTTTTAGGTGCTCTTAATGATGTCCCTTTGGTAGCTCCAATTTTTGAGTTGATTGGCATGGGATATACGGGTTGGTTTGTTTACCGCTATCTGCTCAAGGCTTCTAACCGCCAAGAGTTGTTAACGGAAATTGATGCTTTAAAAGAACAAGTTGTAGGTAAAGATTCTTAAAGAGATGTTGAAGGAAGAGGGAAGAAGGAAGTTCGGCAACAGATTCGCTTTCTTCGGATGTAAAGGATGTCAGGAAGAATGAAGAAAGAGGATTTTTCCCGCTCTCCCTTCTCCAAATCTCGGACTCCTCCCTCTTCCCCTCTCCCTCTCTGCCACTATCCCGCTCTCAATTTGGATGGCAAACTTGTTGCAAAGTGGCGGTAAAGTCGGGGTAGGAAATGGCAGCGGCTTCGGCCCGGTGAATGTTAGTAATACCTGTGGCGTTGAGCGCTGCGATCGCCAAACTCATCGCTATTCTGTGGTCGGTGTAGCTGTCAACATCAGCACCGATCAAAGGAGTTCCCCCGGTAATTTCTAAACCGTCGGGTAGCTCGGAAATTTGGGCTCCCATGCGGTTGAGTTCCGCAGCAGTCACGGCCAGTCGATCGCTCTCTTTGACCCGCAACTCGGCCGCATCTCGAATTATTGTAGTACCCGACGCAAAGATCGCCGCTACTGCCAAAATTGGGATTTCGTCAATCAGTCGGGGTATTAAGTCGCCAGCAATGGTGCATCCCCGCAATTGGCCGGAACTGCGAACCAAAATATCCGCTACCGGTTCCCCAGCCGCCTCTCGCTGATTTTGCAGTTCAATATCGGCGCCCATCATTTCCAAAGCTTCCAAAATGCCTGTACGAGTTGGGTTGACGCCGACATTTTCGACTACGAGCTCGGAACCCGGAACGATCGCCCCAGCAACTAGCCAAAATGCCGCTGAACTAATATCCCCCGGTACAATCACACTCTGCCCTTGCAGTTGTGTCGGCCCAGTAACTGTCACGCTACAAGTTTCTGGATCGACGCTCAATTGGGCTCCAAACGCTCGCAGCATCCGCTCGCTGTGATCCCGCGACAGAGCGGGTTCTGTGACTGTAGTTTCTCCGCTTGCCATCAAACCGGCGAGCAAAATGCAAGATTTAACTTGAGCCGAGGCGATCGGAGAATGGTAGTGAATCGGTTTTAACTGCTGTCCGAGTATCCCTAAAGGAGCTAAAGAATTGCTTTTTCGGCCCCAAATTTGCGCCCCCATTTGTTGCAGCGGTTTAATGACGCGCGACATGGGGCGCGATCGCAAAGAACTGTCACCCGTTACTGCATAAAAACGCCCCGGATGAGAAGCTAAAATTCCCAACATCAGCCGCATCGTCGTGCCGGAATTACCCGCATCCAAGACTTCCACAGGCTCCTCTAACTCGCCAATTCCGACGCCCGTGACTGTCACCCGTTCCGCGTTGAGTTCCGAAACTTTGGCTCCCAGGAGCGAGAAACATTTAGCCGTGCTGCGGGGGTCTTCCCCTAGGAGTAGTCCTTCAATAGTAGTTTCACCTTGGGCGATCGCACCCAACATCAAAGCTCGGTGAGAAATCGACTTATCGCCCGGAACTCGAATCCTCCCCACCAGCGACAAGCCCGAGGCCGGTTTTTGAATGCTTAAAGTTTGGCTTTTGTCAAGAAGCGTAGTAGTTATAATGTCAGCTTGCATTGAGATAAACTAGGATTGGATGGCGTTAGCTATCCTACCTTTTTCCCAGTCCTAAGTTAGTCGTCTTTTGGATGCCTGCGGGTTTTTTCCCAATGTGTCCGGTTAACTTAAAGGCTGATAAAACTCGCCCGGAGACTCCGCTGTCAGTTCTCGATGACACGGGAGTACGGACACAACGGCACGGATTTTACATTAATTTCACCAATATTATCCGTGTATCTGCTTAGATTTAATCTCCAGCTCTGAGTTATCGACCAGATGATTGAATTGTGACTAAACAATTTTAGATTTTCGATTGCGAGTTGTAGATTTTTCATTTTGTTAAGCAAAAGCTCCGGAATTTGGAACCCAGCCAATCTAAAGTCTAAAGTCTAAAATCTCAAATCTCAAACTGCCCGATCCACAACAACTCCTAAACTTTTATTTATGCTGACCCATCACCGCAAGCCTGTAAGTTTATCCCTGGTATCCACAGATTTACCTTTGTGGTCAGTTGTTGAAACCGCTGCTACGCTTTATCAAAAAGACCGGGAGCGTTTTCACTTGTTGTTGCACGAACCAGCAATAATCGATCGCGAATTTTCCGACGGTTCCGACAAATCTGCCGAGCAAGTTACAATCTTACCCCCAACTACAAAACCCCGGTTGCTCTGGCTAGAAGTTTCGCCCTATCGAGTGATTATGACGATGCAAGGAAACGGCAAATACAGTTACCGCCACTGCTGGGAACGAGGAATGTACGGGCTGAGCCGTTATTGGCTTCAGGGCGAATCGCTGGCGACTCCCGAACAGTTGCGACTCCGTAACTTCACTCGCAACTTGACGCTGACAGGAAAGCCGGAACCGGATCACCTGCGGTTAGAATACGAGTTGTGGTCGGAGAAAGTACAACTCGGGCGCTATATTTTGAATCTAGAAATTCATCACTAAATTAGGTAATTGCAAAGGGGTAGATAGTAGGTGAATGCGACGCATTCCTCCAATTCATTCACCCCCCGTGGGTTGTTGGAGTTCGCGTGGCCGTCTCATAACTCAAAATTATTAGCCTTTAGCGATCGCCCTTACAATAATTAATCAGTTTGCTAGTCAAAGCGTCTTGATTTGCGGCTGCTTGATTCGCCTGTTGGCCGGCTCTAATAATATCTGCTTGAGCTGTTTGGATTTGCTCTCGACCTTCTATACTTGTAGAAGCGAGATTGCCAGCCTGAAGACTTTTGCTTATGTCGCCGAGTGCTTGACTAATTTCCTGGAAGGATTTAACCGATGGCTCCTGAATTTCTTTGAGGGTTGGATCTGTGATTCGCAGATCTTCAAGTTCATTCGCTATCAGGTTCAAATTTTTAGCTAAGTTGTCGGTCGTTCCAGCATCGTTGCTGTCTTTATCAACATCAATGAGAGCGTTGCCTTTGTTGACAATTTCAGTAAATTTAGTACACTGGACAGCTCGGCTATCGCTGCAACTAATCGTCAGCGTACAGCAAGCAACAACTATCAGCAGGATGGCAATCTGTTTGCGAAAAAAGTACATGAACCCTCGGTTGCAAAAAAAAGTAGATTCTGGGATTGTGTAGTAGAGTTCGTCAGCGATTAGCCGATATATCGACTGTCGAAAAACTTTCGCGGCATTCGGACACGCTCTACTAAGCTAAACTACGTACCTGTTTAGGAACTATGGTCAAAAACAGCAATAACCTAAAGAAGGGAAGCATTTGGGGATATCTTACCCTGCTTTTGCCTATTTCCTTGACGGCGGTTGCCAGTTTCGAGTCGGGAACGATGTTTTGGGCGATCGCCACCACAGCGGGCATTGCTTGGGCTTGGAGGCTCTACCAGCAGCAACAAAAACACAAACTCGCTCATTTAGACTCGGTTTTCTACAAGTTAATCAAGGAAAATCAAGGGCGAGTTACGGCTTTGGATTTGGCGATGAATGCAAAACTCCCGGGAGAAAAGGTTCAAGAGTATCTCGACGAACGAGCCTCTGAGTTTGCAGCGGATTTTGAAGTGACAGAACAAGGCGGAATTTTGTATTATTTTCAAATAGCTCCACCTGTCACCCCAAGCGAAACAGTTAATGCGGTAATAGCTGTTCAAGAGCCTCCCATACATCTGGAAAAAGCACAAGATAAAAAACCAAATTTATTCCCCATTACTCAAACCAAGACTCCTCAAAAGCCCAAAATCTCTTTTACCCAAACGGAACTCTCCCGCAGATTCAAAGTTCACGCAACTACGATCGGCAAGTGGAAACTTAAGCCGGAGTTTGCTCAGTGGAGCCGCGAAAAAGACCCCGAGGATCTCGCCTGGGAATATTCTACAGAAAACAAGCGATTTTATCCCAAAGATTGAGATCCTCCGGTATTTGCCAAAATATCTCAAGAAACCCGGTTTCTACGACGCTCTGCGCTTAGTAACGAAGAATTTGGCAAGAAACCGGGTTTCTGAGATTTGCTCGCGTCCTGGACTGATTTTACTGCGGTTGACCGATCGACATACGTAGGTTATTTTAAGTAAAATACTCTATTGTTGAGTTTGCCAAATAAAAATCGGTAAATTCGATCGTCCTCTCTGTGACTTTTTTCTCCTATGTCCAAAACAACCTTGCGAGTAGTCGCCCGCCTCGCTGCCTTTCCCGACAAAGTAGCAGAACTTAAATCTCTGCTGCTGAGCATTATGGAGCCCACTCGCAAAGAAAAAGGCTGCATCAAATACGAACTCCTGCAAAATCAAGCCGATCCCACAGATTTTACCTTCGTTGAAGAGTGGGAAAGTGCAGATTTGCTCGAACTACATCTCGGTTCAACTCACATTCAAGACGCCGTGCAGAAATTAGACGGTTTGGCCGTTGGACCTCCCGATATTCGCCGCTATGAATTGCTAGCTTAATCCGGTTTGTAGAGCAATTTTATTAATGTTGATAAAATAGCTTCGCCCCCCCCTAGCCCCCCTTAGTAAGGGGGGGACAAGAGTTCAGTTTAAATTGAAGCACAGCTAAAAAATTTATGACAGTAGCAACAATAAAACAGTTATTTATTTATCCAATTAAAGGGCTGACACCCCAAGCAATGTCGGAGTTTGCTTTAACAGCAGGACACGGAATTAAGGGCGATCGAGCTTTTGCCTTAATGTTTGCAGATAATCTTGAAGCTGCAAAAATGCCGGCAGACAATGTGCCTTGGATGAGCAAAAAAAATTTTGCTGTCCAAAACGATTGGCCTCTGTTAGCAGCTTTGGAATGTCATTATCAACCGGAAACGGCCGTTTTAACAGTCAAGCGTCAAGGAGTTGCAGTGTTATCGGCAGAAACGAACACAGCAGCGGGGCGCGATCGCATCGGCAGTTTTTTCACAGAATATTTGGCAGGAATTGAACCCACAAAAGAAGCGAGACACCCGCAGTTTGCACCTTTGCAATTAGTCGGCGACACCAGCGGCGAAACTCGTTATCCCGATCGAGAACCCGTACACATCTCTTTACTCAGTCAAGCCACATTAGACCAATTAACAGAAATCGCTCTTCAAAACATTGACGTGGGCCGATTTCGCCCGAACATTGTGCTAGAAGGTATGGCCGCTTGGTCAGAATTTGAGTTGATCGGAAAACAGTTTCAATTAGGCACGGCGCGCATAGAAGTTACAGCACGAATCGGTCGCTGTGTCAATATAGAAGTGAATCCCGAAACAGGCGATCGGGATATTTCCCTACTCAGTTTACTGCAACAGGAATTCGGTCACGCACAAACTGGAGTTTTAGCCAAAATTATCAACAGCGGCACAGTTAAAATCGGCGATGTTTTGACTTCTTATTAATAAAAACCAACATTAAGATTGTGAATGCTGCCTAACTTCCTCTACTGATAAACCGAGTGCTTCTGCCACTTGCTCTGCATTCAATCCCATTGCCAACAACCGAGGGATGGCATCCCGCCGTGCTTGGGCTTCTGCACTCAAAGCCTGCTCTGCTAAGGAAGCTCGTTCTGTACCTGTCAGCAGCAAATTACCCTCGCTGTCCCACCATCTCAGCCACAGCATTGTCTGGTTTTGATAACTGCCTTGCCACAGTCCTAATTCTACGCCCATTGGGGCGATCGGATAATGACCGCGATCGTTCGGAAGCAACTGCTGGTAAAACCCATTGTTCAGGTTGTAAACCTCCAGCCTGCCAGTATTGATCTCATAGATGCCATAAAACGGAATCCGCATGATCCGCTCATATACCCAAAACTTCCCAGGTCTTTGCGCCGCTCCAACTTCCGAGTACGATAGTGGGGTTGTGTCCCGCTCTTCTGAACCATCTCCTGATGCGAACTCCAAAGCAATCATCGGAGCCATGAATTCCCGCCACAGCACGTAAGAGCGACGGATCGGATTTCCTAGTGTTGAGGGCACATTCGGCACGTAGAACCAGTCAGGAGCTTCTGCTCCCTTTTCAAGCGGGTCAGTTTCTCGCCAGTAGATGCCAGAGTCTTGCCCTATAGCATATTGCCCATCGGGATGAAGCCGTTGCAATACCGACCCGATAGAATCAGTCAAAATAATGCTCTGGGGATGCTCCTGAAAATTCTTGACGAAAGTGCCATATTCCTCTGGCAGTTGAGTGTGGTCGGGGAAAGGAGAGGGAAGGACAATCTTTTCGGTTGCCTGGGTCATGCTACCTCTCAAGTATTGCAGCTTACCTGAATATCTTAACTCATCCTGCTTCCGGCACCCTCACCTTATTACCAATCAAGTTCAGAAAACTCGTGCCAAAATGTTGAATCTCCAAAAAATTAGCATAAGCAGGAGTTGACTTGTAAACTCTAAAAGTCCGCATAATTCCTAAAGTCGCGGCACTTTCCAGCGGACCGATAAAGCTAGTATCCCTGTCCAAAAAATGAGACTGCTTAGCCCAGTGTGCCATCTGTTCCGCATTCAAAAAATAGCAGCCGGAATGAGGATTCAACGCTCGCTCAAAAGCGACTGTTTGTTCCATGATTTTTCCCATTAACTGCCGCTGCTCCTCTACCTTTTGAAACGGAGAAGTCGCTGAATCGGCTAAATCACCATCAACATATGCTTTAAAAACCGCGCCTTTAGGCGCTATTTCATAGCGATTAGGTTGCAGCAAATTTCCATTTCCCCCGTGATGCGTAAACCACTTTAATTTACTAAAAAACCACGGATCGTGCATAACTAAATCATCTTCCAAATAACAGAAATAATCGTATTTGTTAAGACACGCTCGCAAAACTGCTTGACACTCAAACCCCAAAAGCAGCGGTTCGCATTTGGTAGCGTGGTGCATAAAACATCTGGGCTGCACGGGCAGTTGAGGCAACAGATGATAACCTTGAGTAGTGCAAATAACAATATCAATTTCGTGCTGTTGAGATTGATTTGCTGGGATAGTTGCACATTCGCTAATGTCAATCATGGACTGAGATTTGCCGTACAAAGCTTGCAGCGCTGTCACGCAAGCAGTTAAAGCATTCAGTCGCGGTTGCGGATCATTTCGCTGGGAAGCGTGTTTCCCCTCGCCGCTGGGATTGTAAAAGTGAGCAATAGTGAATAGAATTCGCATTGGTGTGGAGTAACAATTAGAAATTAAACAATAAAACAGAACGATCGCACAATAGCCTATAAATTTTACCGCATTTAGTCACCAAATAACTCCGGCAGGCGATCGCGCAACTCAGCATTTAAACGTGGCAACTCGTTTCGCATCTGTAAGTACCAATCTCGCCGCTGCCGATAGTGCCCGCACAGCAAGCGGTTGTCGCGCACCCATTCGTAAGCATTCGCGGCTATTTCCCGGCGCCGAGAAGTGTCAGATATCAGCGAATTTAGTTTGGTTTCAAACTCTTTTTCATATCTATAAATCAATCCGGTTTCACCTTCGACAATCGAATGTTCGTACACAGTGGGACTTGCTAGCACCGCTACTCCCCGCGCTGCACATTCAATAAATTTTAAATCAGATTTTGTTTCGTTAACCGGGTTGGAAACAAGCGGTAGCAAAGCTATATCGCAACTATACATGATTTCTTGATACCGTTCGTAACTGCAAAACGGTTCAAATTCTTTTTGCTGTATTTTCAAGGATTCAAAAAATTTTCGGTCGTGGATTACTTTAACTCGAATCCGGTGCTTGTGGGCGATTAAAACTCTATTGAGTGCTGCCATAATCGGCTGCCAATCTTTTTCGCGGTTGAGTGCACCAAAAAAAATTGTGACTGTATCTTCTGCCGGATAAATTCGCGGCGGAGGTAAATAAGCTAAGTGATTGGGAAATACAGCCACATTTGGATTGTATTGGCGCAAAATTTTTGCGAGGGGTTCTGTAGAAGTTTGCACGCAGTGACAGCCGCGATAGCTGAGGTAATTATTATCTGCATATTCGCGGCGACGGATGGGATTGTCGTCTAGTTCAGCTACTATTAAATAGCCTTGTTGCAACAGTTCTTTGAGTTGGGGAATGTAGGCGGGATATTGCATAATTGTCCGCTGCCAGATGAAGACTTTTTCTTCTTCGGGCAGGGGGGGAATTAATCCTGCTGTTTTCACCCCGGATACGGTGCGGACACCGGGAATTGTGGCGCTAAATTTGTCCGGTTCCAAAACTCGCACACGATCGCACCCTGTAGGAGCCATAATGATAGTCTGAATCAGCAGTCTGCGCGCAGGTACGGTCGATTTTGTCGATCGCACGATATAATGTTCAGCACCTGTTTCCGTAGCAAAGCTGCTCGATGTGAGCTCTAAAGCCTTTACCATTGGATGCAGTAATTCCTGAAAGTGGACAAAATTTTCGGTTTTGTGTCCCTTCCCTTGAAATTCATAAACCTGCAATCCGGCTTGAGCAAATAGTGATTTAATACTTTCTAGGGTAAACCAGTGCTGCATCTTGCTGTCGGGATTCTCCCACTGTCCCCGCAGCAGATTGACAATTCGCCGCCAGTATTGAACATTGGGGATTCTGGCAAGAATTTGCCCCTCTGGATTCAGCAAAGCACTGTACTGCTTGAGGACTTCCCAGGGATTTTTTAGATAGGGTAGCAAGTCGCCAAAAACCAAACAATCGACGGTTCCTGGAGCGATGTCGAGACTTTCGATGGGAATTTCTTCAATATTGGCTACAGTCACCCAGTTTAGCCGCTCGACTGCAATTTTAGCTTTTTCTCGATCGCATTCAATGCCAATATACTGACAATGGGGATTGATCAGTTTGTACTGTTCGCCCGTCGAACCCGTACCGCAGCCAATTTCAACAATGACTTTAGCATCCGGCGGTAGCAGCTTCAAGAAGTCGTGGTTGGCGCGATCGATCACTTTCTCTAAAATTCCTGATTAGTTTATCGTAAAATAAAACAGAGCAACCCATGCCGACAGACAACCAGCCGAAGGTTAGCATTGCGATGCCAGTATACAATGGCGATCGCTATCTTTGTCAAGCACTAAATTCTCAGTTGCGAACTTTTTTTCTTTTCTCTTCTCTTGGTATACCTTAAGAGCGTTTCCTTTAAATTTTATTCACCAATCCTCCAGGATTGCTGTATGTTAGCAAATATTCGGCAAAATTATAATTTGTTCTCTAGCCTACCCTTTTTTAGCCCAATTGACCTGCTCAATTAATTCGGCTTTTTCTCAAAAAATCCACACTATACTGTGCTAAATACATTAGAAACTATGAACCCTAATCTAGGAATGAACATCGCCGGCTACATCAACGGCGAATTTGGTATAGGAGAAGGTGTCCGAGCAAACATCAGAGCCGCAGAAGCCGCCGGTATTCCGTTCGCCCTAAACAATTTTACCCGCAGCCCCCACCGCAAGAAAGACACCACCTATCAAAAATTTAGCCAAGATAATCCCTATCCTGTAAACTTAATTCAAGTCAACGCCGATGAAGTTGCAACCTTTATCAAACACACAGGTTCCACCTATTTTGAAAACAAATACAATATCGGCTTTTGGGCTTGGGAACTTCCCGCATTTCCCCCAGAATGGCAGCCAGCATTTAATCACTTTCACGAAATATGGACTTACAGCAACTATTGCGCCGAAGCAATTGCCGCAGTAGCGCCAATTCCAGTTATCAAAATCCTGCCTAGTATTGCTCTCCCCGCACCTTCCCTGAACAGAGAAGCACTGAATTTACCGACAAATAAATTTATTTTCTTGTTTGCCTTCGACTTTTCTAGCCGCATCGAGCGCAAAAATACTTTAGCGACAATTCAAGCATTTAAACAAGCTTTTGGGGAAGATAACAGCGTATTATTGGTCATCAAATCTTCTAATTCCAACAAATTTTCAGCGGCGCAAGCATCCTTAAACTCAGCCATAGCAAATAATTCAAATATCAAACATCTAGACGGGTATTTGTCCAAAAATAAACTTAACGGCTTGCTCTACAGTTGCGACTGTTATGTATCCTTGCACCGCTGCGAAGGATTTGGCTTAACAATGGCTGAAGCCATGTTTTACGGGAAACCCGTAATTGCAACCGGCTATTCATCAAATACAGAATTTATGAATGTCGGCAACAGCTATTTAGTCAAGTATAAGTTAATCCAAATTGAGAAAGATTTCGGGCCTTACAAAAAAGGTAATGTTTGGGCCCAAGCGGATGTCGAACACGCTGCTGATTTAATGCGTCACGTCTTCAATCATTACCGGGAAGCTCAGCAAATGGGAGCGATAGCTGCTGCGGAAATTAAGACTTTACTCCACCCGCAAGTTATAGGTAATAAAATTAGAAAACGTCTCGAATATATTGCCGAGATTACCGATAACTTTCAAAGCATACCTCTGTTAGGAACAGCCCAAGCGCCGTCTGCGAAAATTAGGGCAGACTTGCCACCATCACAGCAAAAAAATCAATCCACAGCAGAACTACACAACGGGCAGCCAAAGGTTAGCATTTGCATTCCGACATACAACGGAGAAGCATTTATTGGAGAAGCCATCAAAAGTGCTCTGGCTCAAACTTACCCTAACATAGAACTGATTATATCCGACGACGGTTCCACAGACCGCACAATTGCGATCGCCCAATCATTCCAATCTGAAACCTCAGTCGATTTCCGCATTATCCTCCACCGCAACTACGGCTTATCACAAAACTGGAACTTTTGCATATCCCAAGCAAAAGGTCAATACATTAAGTTTTTGTTTCAAGACGACTTGCTTGCACCAGAATGTATTGAAAAAATGGTCGCCGTCGCCCAACAAAACCCAGAAATAGGTATGGTTTTCTCCCCGCGAGGCATCACCATAGCTGAAAATGAATCTAACCCAATTTTGCGGAAAGCTTCCCAATCAATTAAAGATTTGCATAAAAGTTGGTCGAATTTAAAATCTATTCAGCCCGGAAAAGAATTACTGGCAGATACTAAGTGCTTGAGCAACCCCATAAACAAAATTGGCGAACCGAGTACCGTCTTAATTGCCGCCAGAGTCTTTGAAGAAATAGGATTATTTGATTCGGGATTATCTCAGTATGTAGACTTAGATATGTGGTGGCGAATTATGGGGAACTATCATATCGGATTTGTAGACGAAAAACTGTCGTCACTGCGGATTCATCCCGAACAACAAACTTGGAAAAACTTCGCGGCTGGGGAAAATCATAAAGATGTAGTCAGATTTTACAAAAAACTACTAAATAGTCCTGATTACAGTTTCCTAGCTCAACAAATCAAACAGACAATTCGCCAAAAGTTGGCATTGAGAACCCAGCCGAGTTTATCTGAATTGTCCGCACTGCTTGAGCAATACAATAAATTGCCATCAAAACAGCCTATTCTCGTGCAACTGCGCCAATACCGCCAACAGCTAGCGGAATATTGGTTGAATTTGCCAGCGCAGAAATTAGAAACGGCTTACTCGCAAGACGCGGGAAAAACTCATAAATTGCTACTAGATAGCACGCTCAAAAATGAAAGTTTAACGGAGTCAGAACAAAGTTTGATCCAGCAGTTATCCTCGAAACTTGCTGAAGGAGGGGAAATTGCCGAGAAGATTCAATATCTCCTCGCAGCGATGCTGTACCGCGACGCTTATCAGTTGCCACTTGAGTATAAAAATGCAGCAATTCCCCAGTGGTTTTTTGACGACTTTTTGAAATTTATCTTTCAGTCTCCCGGTTATTTTAAACAAAACTGGGAAATAGAAAGGTACTCTGAATATTTCCAGCAGTTAATCAAGTACGTCGCTGGAAATATTGCCCGTTTTTCCGATTCAGAAGTGTGGCGTTATTTGGCGGCATTTATGGCGAAAAATGTTAGCTTCCAAGCTTTGTATTTGAGCGAGGAAAATCTGCTCAATATATTGAGTCAACGAAATGATATTCTGGAATTTTATTTGAAAAATATCGGCTGTCAAATAGAATGGAATTTTCCTCAAAGAGAACCAGAAATAACTAAAATTCGAGTTGGCTTTTTGCTTGATAAATTTAGTGATGAATCCGAGACTCGTGCTGCAATTTCGAGTTTTGAATATTTAGACAGAACCAAATTTGAAATTATCGTGTACTATTTTCAGGTACAAGACGAACGACTGGGGAAATATTGCGAAAGTTGCGCCGACAAACTGGTGCAACTGTCAGAAGATTTGCCCCAGCAAGTCCGAGAAATGCGATCGCACGATTTAGATATTCTGCTAATCTGCACCAATATTACCAACACTTCTCAGCCAAGCGCCCTCCTGTGCCTGCACCGACTAGCACGGGTGCAAATAGCTAGCGGTGCATCAACCCCCGCCACCACGGGCGCCCGAAATATTGATTATTTCATTGCCGGAGATTTGACATTGCCCGCAGGTGCAGCAGCAGATTATCGCGAAAAATTAATTACTTTAAAAGGATCGGGAGTTTGTTTAAGCTATAGTGTAGGATCGGCACCTGCCATAGTTGAACCGACTCGTAGCAGTTGGGGAGCCACTGAGGAATCTGTAGTGTTCATGTCCGGCGCTCAAGCTTTTACAATTATCCCAGAATTGAGAGAAAATTGGGCAAAAATTATTGCGGCGGTACCAAATTCTATTTTAGTTTTGTATCCCTTTAGTTCCGGCAATGAAAACTATCCGACGGTGCCTTTTTACAACCAAATTCGATCGCTCTTTGCCGAATTTGGGGTTGACAAAAAGCGCTTAGTTGTGATTAAAGCGCTGCCATCTCGCGCAGATTACATAAAATGTCTGGAATTGGCTGATATATATTTAGACTCCTATCCATACAGCAGTGCCTGCTATGTGGCAGAAGCGCTGTTGGTGGGGTTGCCTGTAGTGGTAAGAAAAGGCCAAACAGGGCGATCGCGACAATCAGCCGCAGTGCTCGAAGAACTGCTAATTCCGGAACTGGTAGCAAACAGCGAGAACTCTTATTTAGATCTGAGTACAGCACTGGGAACCAACCCAGAACTGCGGCGGCACTACCGCGATCAAATCCAGCAAAAAATGGCGGCAAACCCGAAATCTCTCGACAGTCGCGCTTGCTCGACTCAACTGGGAACACTCTTTGAAAGACTATTCCGAGGGTGAAGGAAGAAGGAAGTTCAGCAACTAAGCAGTGTACGGGATTTAACGGATGGATGTTGAGGGAAAAAGGAAGATGGCAGAAGTAAAGATTTTCCCACTCTCCCACTCTCGCATCCCGTTACCATTATGAGACCCGCGGGGAACCCCTCGCTAGGCAGAGCGTCAAGAAATAGACAGCAATAGCGCTAGCCCACTGACGGTCTGCTATCATCGGGGAATCGAGGGGTTAGTGGTTGTCGCTCTTTTCCTGCCACAGCTAAATTAAAAGGGGAAGCGCAAGTCAGTTGGAGATAAAAAAATGACAGGACTTTTTCAAATAGGCGATAAATTACTGCAAGCTCAGGATATGCCATCGCTCCTGAAGCGGTATCAGTTAATGCCGCAATTCTTGCGCGGTGTAATAGTAGACCAAGCGATCGCATCCTTTAGTTGCAGCGACGAAGAACGCCAATCCGCCGTCGAGAACTTTCTGGCACAACACCAACTGACAACCCCGGAAGCCAAAGAAGCTTGGCTGCGCGGCCAAAATATGACGGAAGAAGAACTTCAAGAGATGGCCGTTAGGCCCTTGCTGATCGAAAAATTTAAGCAAGCCACTTGGAGACCTAAAGTAGATAATTATTTTTTAACCCGCAAAGCCAGCCTAGACCACGTAGTCTATTCCCTGGTACGCACCAAAAATCCAGCACTGGCAAACGAACTTTACTTTCGCATCCTGGAAGGGGAACAAACCTTTGCTGAAGTGGCCCGCGACTATTCCGAAGGGCCCGAGTCCAAGTCAGGCGGCTTGTTGGGCCCAGTACCCCTCAGCCAGCCCCACCCGGCAATCAGCAAACTTTTGTCGGTCAGCCAGCCAAATCAACTCTGGACGCCGCGTCCTCTGGCAGAATGGATGGTAATTATTCGACTAGAAAAGTTCATGCCGGCCCAGCTCGATGAATCGATGCGGCTGCACTTGATTAACGAACTCTTTGAAAGCTGGCTCGCCGAACAGATATCGCAAATAGGCCCGCTACAGCCCCTCTCCTCCGTGTCTTCAATATCATGACAGTCAAGCATTTTGGTCAGGGGCCCCCGGATTTATCCGTGGAGACTTTAAAAAGCGTAGCATCCTGACAAAAACCCCCTGGATTCATCTGTGGATTCAATCTAAAATCTAAAATCTAAAATCTAAAATTGGATGACTTCTTCCGCTGTTTCCCTCTCCCAAATTCAGGATTTCCTAGCTCAAACACCTCCCTTTGACCGACTGTCAGAGACGGCTCTGACAGCCTTGGTGGCTAAATGCCAACTCCTTGGCTACCGGACGGGGCAACCCCTGTTTGAACGGGAAAAAATGCCGACTCAGGTGGCAATTATCTATCAAGGCCAGGCCCGGCTGCTGGGCTTTGACCAGCGCTCGCAGCGCCACGTAAGTTTACGCTTGGTGCAGTCGAAGGAAATCCTGGGCTGGGCTGGGTTGCTCAGGGGGGTTCCCTGCGAAACAGCGATCGCTTCTACAGATGTGATCGCGATCGTCCTACCTGCCGAAGATTTCCTGAGCGTACTGGAAAAACAGCCGACCTTTGGAGAAGCCTTTCGCGAACACTGTTCCTTGAGCGAAGTATTTGAACTGTTGAGCCTGGAATTGCAGCGCCAAGCCGACGGCACTTCCAATCTCAAGGAACTCACCCTGCAAGCTTGGCAAGATGCGACAGTTGTCAACGTACCAAACGGCAACAAAAAAACTCAAGACATCGCCAAAGAGCTAGATGCCGATCGAGTTTGGCTCGTCAGCAGCGGCGTCTTGGGCGACTTTCCCACCGGCAGCCGCTTCTCTGTGGAAAACGCAGCCAAATCCTTAAAAGTAGAAGGCCGCCTCGGCGCCCGATTGGTCGGCTTCCGGGAACCCCCAGAACCCCAACCAGAAACAGACTCATTAAATGGCACGACAGATATAGTAGGCCCTGGGCCCACGCCGATCGGCGGAAAATTGCTCGAGGTTCTACCCGGTCCAGACCGTCCCCCAGAACCCAAAACCGACCAACCAAAGGATGCGGCGAGATACCCAGTTTTCCGCGCCAAAGGGCAGATTGACAGCCCGCTAGCTTGCTTCCAAATGTTGAGCAAGTATTTCGGTCTGAAATTTCGTAGAGATATTATCCGCAAAGTTCTAGAAAATCAGTTAAAAACTGCTGGTTCTATCAGTATGCAAGCCTGCGGGGCGATCGCCCAAAGCATCGGCCTCACGCCTCAATTGGCGCAAGTGCCAGCAGATGCCATCAACCGCATCAAAGCCCCGGTAATGATTAAATGGCAAGATAGCTTTGCCATTATTTACAGCATCACCGAGCAAGAATTGGTGCTCGCCACGCCCGAACAAGGGCTGATGCGGAAGCGAGTACCTCAGTTTAAAGAAATCTGGGGCGAATCAGGAGAAGTCCTGCTGCTGCAAGCTCCGCAAGTCGAACAAAAAGAGCAGTTCAGCTTCTGGTGGTTTGTGCCGGCACTGATGGAACACAAGACAGTGTTTTTTGAGGTATTGCTCGCTTCGTTTTTTGTACAGTTATTTGGTCTTGCCAACCCATTAATCAGCCAAGTAATTATTGATAAAGTCTTAGGTCAGCGCAGCATCGACACCTTGGATATTTTGGGGGCATTTCTGTTAGGTGTTGCCCTGTTTGAAGGACTGCTCAACGGTTTGCGTACCTTTTTGTTTATAGACACCTCAAACCGCATCGATGTCAAATTGAGTGCAGAAGTCATCGACCATTTACTCCGGCTGCCCCAAAATTACTTTGACAATCGGCGTGTGGGAGATCTGGTTTACAAATTCAGCATGATGGGCCAGATTCGGGAATTCATGACGAGTACAGCTCTGACAGTGGTTCTTGATGCGGTATTTTCGGTGGTCTACGTCGCCGTGATGCTCTCCTACAGCGTGAAGCTAACGTTTGTATCTTTGGCAGTGGTACCGATACTGGGGCTGATGATTGTTCTAATCAATCCGCTGGTGCTGCGCCTGATCAAACAAAGAAACAACCGTTTTGCTGACTCTCAATCTTATTTAGTGGAAGTAGTCAGCGGGATTCAAACTGTTAAGGCTCAAAATATAGAATTGAAATCCCGCTGGGAATGGTCCAGCCGCTACGCAAAATACATTACAGCCAGTTTTAAAACAATTATCACCGGGACTGCGGCCGGTACGATTAGCGGCTTTTTAAACCAGGTGGGTAACTTAGCTCAGTTGTGGGTGGGAGCTTATTTGGTACTGGGAAATGAGATTACTTTGGGTCAGTTGATTGCTTTCCGAATTATTTCCGGGAACGTGACTGGTTCGCTGCTGCGTTTTGTGAGCGTGTGGCAGAGTTTCCAAGAAGTCTCGATGTCGATCGATATGCTTAAGGATGTGGTCGATACGCCGACGGAAACCAGCGACGAAGACCGCAGCAATATCCCGCTGCCGGCAATTCAAGGGCAGGTTACGTATGAGGAGGTTTCCTTCCGATTCCTCGAAAGCGGGCCACTGCAATTGGCTAATGTGAATTTGGAATTTCCCGCTGGCAGTTTTGTGGGAATTGTGGGGGGAAGCGGTTCCGGTAAAAGTACGGCGATGAAGCTGTTGCAGCGTCTTTATCCGCCGCTGTCGGGCCGGATTTTTGTTGACGGCTATGACATTTCTAAGGTGGAACTGTACTCGCTTCGCAGCCAACTTGGGGTGGTATTGCAAGATACTTTGCTGTTTAACTGTACTGTTCAGGAAAATATTGCTCTGAGTAATCCCGATGCCAGTACGGATGAGATTGTGCGAGCTGCAAAATTAGCGGTAGCTCACGATTTTATTATGGGCTTGCCTGCTGGGTACAATACGGTGGTGGGAGAGCGGGGTGCGTCGCTTTCTGGGGGTCAAAGGCAGCGTTTGGCGATCGCCCGCACGATTTTGCAAAACCCGAAACTGCTGATTTTGGACGAAGCTACAAGCGCCCTCGACTACCATTCCGAACGCCAAGTTTGCAATAACTTAGCAGAAGCTTTCGCCGGGCGCACGGTGTTTTTCATTACTCACCGCCTGACTACAATCCAAAACGCTGATGTAATTATTATGATGGATCAAGGTTCTGTAGTCGAGCGGGGAACTCATAAAGAATTAATGGCTCTTAAAGGGCGTTACTACTGCCTCTTCCAACAACAAGAGTCATCGAATACCTGATATCTAACAACTCACAACTGATCACTAACGCTTAACAACTGAGAACTAACAAATGGCAATGAAATCGTTAATACTTTCTGAGCAACCAGTCATTCTCGAAAAACCAGCGATTTGGTCGCACTTGTTTTTGTGGATGATCATGCTGATGACCACTTCTGCTGTAGTTTGGGCTTATTTTGCTAGCGTAGAGCAAGCTGTCCCCGCTGTCGGCCAATTGGAGCTCAAAGATGGTGCTAGAGACATCCAAGCACCTGCTACGGGAGCTGTGGTGAGACTTCACGTTGAAAATGGCGATCGTGTGGAAAAGAACCAGCCTCTGCTCACTTTCAACCCCCTTGCACCCAGTGCCGATTTAACATCGATTCAGAAAACTAAAGAAGCTCTGGAAAAGGAAAATAAATTTTACGAAGATGTTGTCAACGGCAAAATTCAAGGCGCTGTTCCTTCTAACCTTGAATCAACAATCAAGGACAGACAGAGCCTCACGGCACAAAATCAAGTGCTGCAAGCTTTGATTGACGAACTGTACCTCAATCGGGGAGCTAGCGGAAATTTTGATGCAGCCCAGCAAGGACTTTATGTTAATTATCGATCGGAATTTCTGTCTCGCGTCGCTGCTGCTCAAGGCCAAGTTCAGGAGTTAGAAAAACAACTGAAGCAAGCTCAGGATGCTGAGAAAGCCGCCGGTGATCAAATGACAGTGGCACAGCAACAATTGGGTTTTGCCCAGAACCAATTAAATTATGCTCAGCAGCAGTTAAGTTCTTCGCAAGAGCAAGTAAAATCAGCCTTGGCTCAAAGAGATTTGGCCCAAGAACAGTTAGCGAAATCCCAACAAGTATTGAAGTCGAACCAAAACATTCTAGGCAGACTCGCCCCTCTTGTGGAGGAAGGAGCCATCGCTGAACTGCAAAAAGAACGTCAAGAACAAGATGTTTTCAGGGGCCAAAGCGACGTTCTCAAACAGCAAGATCAAATCAAGCAGCGCGAAGGTGAAATCAACTCTCGCAAAGGCGAAATTAACACACGCCTCGGTGAAATCAATACGCGCCGAGGCGAAATTAACGCGCGTCAAGGTGACATCCAAAAAATTAGTGCTGACATACAGCGCCAGCAAGGAGAGCAAGCACGCATTCAGGAGTCTATCGCCCGCGCCCAAGAACAGTTAAAAAACACCAAGGATTCCTGGGCAAAAGAACTTTACAGCAAAATTGCTGAAAACGAGAAACAAATTGCCAGCAGCGATTCTCAGCTAAGTCGCTTCAAAGTGGAAAACCTGAAAAAGCTGTCTGAGGTGAACGCTCAGCTAGAAAAGGCTCAACAAAACCGCGACACTCAAGTCATGAAAGCTCCCGTATCGGGCGTAATCTTTGATTTGAAGCCTTCTACCAAGGAGAAAGCTAAGTTGGATATGGCGAAAGATCCGATATGCCAATCCATTATTAATTCGGTGGTGAAACCGGGCGAACCGCGGCCAGCACGCTGCGAAGAAGCTTATTACGAAGCGCAGCAAACTGAAAAGCTGCTCAAAGTTTTGGATGACGAAAACGGTCTGGAAGCAGTGGTTTACCTCGAAAACAGCAATGTGGCTCTGGTATTGGATGCTTTGAGACAGAAGCGGGCAAAATTGGAGGCGTATCACGGCAAGCAATTAGATGGAGAAAAGATTGACTGCGAAACAGGTAAAAGTTGCGTTTGTCCAGAGAAGGAAGTTAACAGAGAGAAACTGGGTTTGACGAAATACCAATGCGTGCCTGTGGAAGTGAATGTAGAAGCTTTCCCGGCGATGGAGTTTGGTACTGCGGAGGGTGAAGTGATAGAGATTAGCAGCGATGCTGAGCCTCCTACTGAACTGCGGAAATACTACGCTTTCAAAACCAAAATAAAGCTCAAAAATCAAAAGTTTGTTTTGAACAAGGGCAAGGCAAATGAAGTGGAGGTTAACTTGCAGTCGGGAATGTCCGTGAGCTCTAATATCAATATCGGCAAGCGGACTGTTTTGCAGATGTTTATCAACCGATTTACTGGGAAAATGGATACGTTCAAGACTATTAAGTAGCGAACAGTTGACGGTTGACTCTTGACTGTTGACAGCGGGTGACTGTTGAGAGTTGAGAGTTGATTGTCAGTCGAAAAGCTGATGATATCATGTCCGGTCGAGCGGCCGGGATTTTTGTAGTGGCGGGTTCACCAACAGTACCTGCGAATAATTGACCATCTCAAAAACCCGCCCCGACCGGGATATTATGGTTAATCGATCGGACATGATATGACTAGATTTTACAATTCCGATGCTACCGGATTGGATATTAATGAAAAAAATCATATTATTTACTTTATATCTAATTCCTGTCCTCTTATTAATCGGATTTGTAGCGAATTTTAGTGTTAACGTTCCCGTTGATGACGAGTGGAGGTTAGCTAGCCTTTTTCAAAAAATAGCTGCGGGAAATGTAACTTTTAACGATTTTTGGGGTTTGCACAGCAACCACCGCATACTTTTCCCTAAGATAATTATTGCGGTGCTGGCTTTTGCTTCCCGATGGAATATTAATTATCAGTTGTGTGTCAGCATAGGTTTGGCTGCGATAACTTTTATCGCTATGTACAAGTTATCCTCGATGCAAGTTAAGAAGCTCGCGGATGATTTGTGGCATTTAGCTAATATTTTAACTTGTATTTTGCTTTTCTCTCTAGTTCAGCACGAAAACTGGCTTTGGGGATTTCAATTAGCGTGGTTTTTCGTGAATTTGTGTTTGGTCGCTGCGGTTTATGTGCTGGTTTCAAATCACAAATTATTGCCTAATATTAGAATCTCTATTGCTGCTGTATTCTGCTTTATTGCTAGTTTTTCGCTGGCTCAAGGCTTGCTGTCTTGGTTGGCTTCGATTCCGGCTGTGGCGGCTTTGGAGGGAAATGCAGCGCAGAAACGAAAAAGAGCGATCGCATGGATGCTGCTGTTTGTGGCAACTTGTGCTGTTTACTCAATAGATTATCATCCTAGTCGGAAAGCAAGTATTATTTCATTGTTGAATAAGCCGCTTGTGGTTATTGATTACTTTTTAAGCTTGCTGGGTTCGCCAATTGTGCGATCGCCGGGAATTTCGGCATTTGTAGGATTGGTAATTTTGGGAAATTTTATATTTTTTGTAGTTTATTTTGGAAAAAAGATTGTATCAAGTTCGATAGCTTCATCTGTGATCGATCACTCTGAAAAGCTACCTCAAGTCCCGGCGATTGCTTCCTCCCTCGCAATGACAGATAGAAATGATATTGCTGAGAATTATGAGGCTTTACCTTGGCTGTCAATAGGTTTATTTTCGGTTTTATCCGCTCTGTTTATTACGGCTGGTAGGGCGGAATTTGGGGCAATTCAGGCGCTTGGATCGTCGAGATATACGACTAATTCGATTTTGCTATTAATTGCTTTGGTTCAGCTAGGGCAATTGTTTGTCAGAGGTAATTATCAACAAACACACGCCAGGTTAAAAGGTAAGTATAAATTTATTTATCGGGTAGTTGCAGGGCTGTTAATTGTGACAATTATTGTTAACTCTCAACAAGCGCTAGCCCAAACTAGATCGGCACTTCTTTACAAACAAGGCGCTCAAGATTGTTTGCAGTTAATTAACTATCTGGAACCCTCGTATTTTTTCAATAATTCGCCGGAAAGCTGTTTGAGAGTGCTGAGCAAAAAAACTTGGCTGGTGAGAGAAGGCGCTGCAATAATCGACAAAATAGGTTGGATCAAGCTCGCGAAAAATGTAGAGTTTATTTCTAATACCGAGAAAGTTTACGGTTATTTAGACAAACCTAAAACTAACGATAAATCCTTGACTGTTAAGCAAAATGATGCTGTCAAGGCTGCTGGTTGGGCGGTTTGGCCAGAAAAATTGCTACAGCCGAATATTGTACTGCTATCTGTCGGCGATACACAATCTTTTTTTGCTAACGCTTATGTAAATTTGGACAGTCCCGACATTGCTGAGAGTTTAAAATCTGAGTTATACAATAATGCAAGGTGGGCGGTTGATTTGTCTGGTAATGATTTGCCGATCGCCCAAACTGAAATTAAGGCTTGGGTGTATAATCCTGTTGACAACCAGTTTGTCCAGTTGCGCGGAGGATGAGGAGTGAAAATTTCTGTGATAATACCAGCTCACAATGAGGAGGGCTGTTTGTACGGTACTGTGCGGGCGATCGCCCAGACGCTCGATTTAGAAGGCATTCCGCACGAAATTTTGATTGTGAATGACAACAGTTTCGATCGAACTCTTGATATTTGCCAGGAGTTGTCAGAGACTTTTCCCACAGTTAGATACATCAACAATCAACCTCCCAACGGTTTCGGATTTGCGGTGCGCCGTGGTTTGGCAGAATTTGACGGAGATGCTGCGGCAATTGTGATGGCGGATGCTTCCGACGATCCCATAGATTTGGTAGCAGGATACCGCAAGTTGCAAGAAGGATATGATTGCGTTTTTGGTTCCCGCTTTATCAAAGGTGGCTTTATAGTTGATTATCCAATTCACAAGTTAGCAATTAACCGCTTAGCAAACTGGTTTGTCAAAAGTATTTTCGGCTTGCGGTACAGCGATGTCACCAATGCTTTTAAACTTTACCGCAGAGAAGTAATTGAAGGCGTACAACCGATTTTGAGCCATCATTTTAATTTGACAGTCGAACTGCCTTTAAAAGCAATTGTTCGGGGTTTTTCCTATACGGTAATTCCTCTGAGGTGGTACAATCGGACGGCTGGTATTTCTAAGCTGAAAATCAAAGAGATGGGCAGTCGATATTTGTTTATTGTATTATATGTCTGGCTGGAAAAACATCTGTCTCGCGGCGACTACCACCGGACTAGAAAGATAGCAAAGTTGAAAGTGAATGCCTGAGAGAATTTTAATTGTTGGTGGTGCCGGTTTCATCGGCAGTTGTTTGGCAATTGGCCTGAAGAAACTGCACCCAGAATGGCAAATAATTTGTTTAGATAACCTGCGTCGCCGGGGTTCGGAATTGAATCTTCCTCGGCTTAAAACTTGCGGGATTCAGTTTGTTTACGGGGATATTCGCACAGCGGCAGATTTAGATCCAGTTGCACTCAATGCTGACTGCATTATAGATTGTGCTGCGGAGCCTTCTGTGCTGGCTGGTTTTAGTTCGCCACAGTACGTTTTGCAGACGAATTTACTGGGCACTGTAAATGTTTTGGAGTTGGCGAGACAAACGGGTGCGAGTTTGCTGTTTTTGTCTACGAGCCGGGTTTATCCGATCGCCAGTGTCAAATCTGTTAAGCTGTTAGAGTTGCCGAATAGGTTTGCGATCGCCCCCGAGCAAACTTTACCCGGTATATCCGAGTTGGGCATATCAGAAGACTTCCCTTTAAAAGGACATCGTTCGCTTTATGGAGCAACTAAATTAGCTTCAGAATTGCTGATTGAGGAGTACAGGGAAGCATACAATGTGCCGGCAATTATTAACCGCTGCGGGTTGATTACCGGGGCTTGGCAAATGGGTAAAGTCGATCAGGGAGTTTGCGGTTTGTGGGTGGCGGCTCACTATTTTCAAAAGTCGCTGAGTTATATCGGTTTTGGTGGCAGCGGCAAGCAGGTTAGGGATTTACTGCACGTTGAAGATTTGTTGAGGTTAGTTAATTATCAGTTAGAAAACTTTTCCAAATTAGATGGTGAAGTTTTTAATGTTGGCGGCGGTTTGAGCAACAGTCTTTCTTTGGTTGAGACAACTGATTTGTGCCAAAAGATTACGGGTAAATCGATTCCGATTCATCCTGTTTTGGAGGAACGCGCGGGGGATATTCCGATTTTTATTACTGATTCTTCTAGGGTGATGGAGAAAACTGGATGGCAGCCTGTGATTGGGTCGGAAGCGGCTTTGCAGGATATTTATGATTGGATTGCTGCTAATGAGGCGGTTTTAAGTTCGATTTTGTAGGGATTTTTTAACGGCAGATGCAGTCGGATAAACGCAGATGTATCGCTCTGCTTGGATCTGACTGCATCTGCGAGTCATGAGTCTCTACCTCTCGGGTTTTGTTTCGATGCTTTAACAAACATTTGACCTCCCAAAAATCGCCACAAAAAAGGCAATTTTAAGTAAACTTTTAAAAGCCAGGGCGAGGCAGGTCTGCCTTTTGTCGAAAATGGTAAAAATCTGGGTATAATTAGGTCTATTTGAAAGCCGACTGTTTGTAAAAGTTCTTGCAGCGATAAGTGGGTAATGGGTAATTGATGATCGATAAAATCGTAGTATTCTTTAAAAGAATATTTAAAATTTGGTTGGACAACCAAGAGAGAACCCCCAGGCTTAAGCGCCTCAAAGCAAAAGGAAATAATTTGTATGAGTTCTTCCTTATTGCGGAGATGTTCAAAAAAATTAGAGATAAATATCCGGTCAACTTGTTCACTAATAGCTGGTTTCTCGTCAAAAGTTAAAACATCTATGTTCAGCACTTTAACATCAGGATGAGCCAATAACTTGGAATCTGGATTGAGATCAATTAAATATTTTTTTTTAGCTTGAATTTGATTTATAAACTCGCAGTAACCGCCACCAATATCTAAAACAGTTGATTCGGGAGGAACATACTCTTGTAAAAACTCGTCAATTAAAACTTTCCATAGTGCCACCTTGGCTTGCAGTTGTCGGGAATCAAATCGATTGGCGTACAATTTTTTGAGATATGCGTCGGCTTTCATAGTAAAATAGCAGAGACTGAGTATGAGTTTATCACTTTCACAGCTAACTATGAATGTTATATCTACCGAAATACCGGAAGTTCTGATCATTGAGCCGAAAATTTTCGGAGACGATCGCGGTTTCTTTTTTGAGAGTTTCAATCACAAAGCTTTTCTCGATAAAACAGGCGTGACGGTCGAATTTGTTCAAGACAATCATTCCAAATCTTCTAAAAATGTGTTGCGCGGTTTGCACTACCAACTGCAGCAGCCTCAAGGCAAATTGCTGCGGGTAGTTGCTGGCGAAATCTTTGATGTAGCGGTGGATATTAGAAAAAGTTCGCCGACTTTTGGGCAGTGGGTTGGGTGTTTGCTGAGTTCAGAAAATAAACGGCAATTTTGGGTTCCGGCGGGATTTGCTCACGGTTTTTTAGTGGTTTCCCAAACGGCTGAAGTTTTGTACAAAACTACAGATTATTACGCACCGGCACACGAGCGGTGTATCCTGTGGAATGACCCCGATTTGGCGATCGACTGGCCGCTAGATGGTGCCCAACCAATCTTATCAGCTAAAGACCAAGCTGGACAAACGTTGAAAACAGCTCAAGTTTTTTGATTATGAAAATTTTACTCGCAGGTAGCAGCGGACAGCTAGCTCAAGAATTGCAGCCGATTTTATTATCTTCGGGAGAGGTAATTGCGGTCGATCGCACTCGCCTCGACTTATCCCAACCGGAAAGCATCCGTCAGGCAATGGCTGAAATTCAACCGGATTTAGTCGTCAATGGGGGTGCTTACACTGCGGTAGACAAAGCAGAAAGCGAACCGGAATTAGCAAACGCTGTCAACGGTATTGCACCCGGAATTCTCGCAGAAGAATGCGAAAAACTGGGAGCAAGTTTGATTCACTTTTCTACTGATTATGTCTTTGACGGCAGCCACGGTTCTGCTTATCAGGAAACAGATTCTACCAACCCGCTGGGAACTTACGGGAAGTCGAAATTAGCAGGCGAGGAAGCAATTCGGAAAGCGGGAAACCGACATATTATTATTAGAACCGCGTGGGTTTACGGCAACGGTGGCAAAGGTAATTTTGTCAAAACCATGTTGAGGTTGGGAAAGGAAAGGGAAGAAATTAGAGTAGTAGTAGATCAGATAGGAAGTCCTACTTGGACGGGCGATTTAAGTGCGGCGACTTCGCAAATTATTCCTCTCCTTGGTCCAGAAAGTTTTGGGACTTACCACTACACTAACAGCGGTGTCTGTAGTTGGTACGATTTTGCGATCGCCATTTTTGAGGAAGCAGCTAAACTCGGCTTTCCCCTAAAAGTTCAGCGCGTAATTCCCATCACCACCTCCGAATATCCGACACCCGCAAAACGTCCCGCTTTTTCTGTCCTCTCTACGGTAAAAATATCATCACTTCTAGGCACGTATCCTCCCCACTGGCGGCAAGGACTCAGACAAATGCTGGCAAGAGAAGCGAAATAAAAATTTGAGGAAAACTCAAAACGCGAGGGCGGGTTTTGTTCATGAGTTACCTGTTCTATGCAAAGTTTCTCACCTAAACTCGCCCCTACCCATTAAAAATCTCCCCATGTCTGAATCCATGAAAGTCAAGCAACAATATATTTTAATTGCCGCATCAGTTCTCGGCATTCTAATACCAGCTTCATATATTTTGTACTTGATATCCCAAGCGGGAGACTTGTCTAATTTTGATTATTGGTGGATGACCTGGAATTTTTATTCAGTAGACGGTTTCTCTACAAACCCTTTTGATTGGATATTTCGGGCGAACGAGCATTTTGTCTTGATTCCGGCAATTATCTATGGCTTGAATATAGTTGTCACCCAAGGTTCAAATATTGGTTTGTGTTTAGTTGCCTGGTTCTTGGCTTGGATTCAGTGCCACGTATTAATTGCTCTGCTTCCCTTAAAATTGAGGCGTTTTCCGCTGCAATTTATTTCGCTACTGCTTTGCATTTCTATTTTTAATTTTACTCCGGCGGCGGCTCACAATTGGATGCGGGGATTCAGCGGTGTTCACTGGATAATTGCTAATTTATTTGTGATTTGTTCGATATTTTGTTTGCAATCCTATGTGACGCTTTTGTCAAGTAAGAGGGAGGCGGAGCCTCTGGATATTCATTCCCAGGCAGAGCCTGGTAACGAAGGATGGAAACAAAATAAGTGGGTAATTGGCAGCATTGTTTTTGGCATTTTAGGCTGTATTAGTTACAGCACTCCTTTAGCTGTGTGGCCGATATTGTGTGCTGCTGCTGTTGTGCTGCGGTTTCCTCGGCGAATAACTTATTTGTATTTCATTGCTTCGATTGCAGTGATTGGCATTTATTTTTTAACTTATAAAACTCCATCTCATCACCCTTCTTTAACTAAAATTAACCCCCTAAAAACTCTCGAATATATTCCCACTTATCTCGGCGGAATTTTTAGCGAAAATATTATTGTTGCTTCAATTATTGGTATAATTGGTTTGATTGCAGCGACGGGTTTTGTGGCTTATTGGCTATTTATAAAAAAGGTGGATCACCCGGATTGGCTGCCTTGGCTATCAATCCAACTTTACACCCTGCAAACGGCGTTAATGGCCGCTGTCAGTCGATCGGGATTTGGCGTCGAACAGGCCACCGCTTCCCGCTACGCCACACTCCCAGCCTTGTTTTGGATGAGCACAATTGTGCTGACAGTATTGTGGGTGCGCGAGTTGCAGCCAACACCAAGAATTCAAGGGCGTTGGCTGACACCGCTGTTTGCAGTCGTCACAGTCGCCATTATTTTAATGTACGGGGTGGGAGGCGAAACTGCAATGGCGATCGCCCGCAGAGCAACCTATCAACCGTTAGTAGCATTATCACTGCAATTAGGCATCACCGACGTAACCCTAATTAAAGACCGCGTAGGCAACAAACCAGCCGCTTTTGTCGGGTTAATCGACGCCTTAAAAACTAACAACTTAGTGCCATTTAACCGAGATATCAAAAAACACAATTTCTGTGCAGCATTAGACACAAAAATAGACCCAAATTTACTGTCAGCGCCCAAAGACGGAGTACCCGGATTTTTTGATAGAGTAACTAAACTCGCACCCGCCGCCTCCAGAGTAATTGGCTGGGTAGGAGACCCCGAAAACAATGTAAAATGTATTGCCATTCTCAACCAAGAAAATGTCGTCCGAGGTTTCGCCATGTCAGGATTTCCGCGCCCAGATTTAGTTAACTTGTTTGGCCCTTCCTACGAATTCGCAGCTTGGAGAGGATACATTCAAACATCACCAACAGATAAATTATTGACAGCTTATGCCTCATTTAAAAACCGCAAAGGTTGGGTAGCTCTGCGAAATTCCCAAGTTATCGATAAAAACTAAGAAACCTCTCTTTCTCCTGCTCTGCGCTCTCTGCGCCCTCTGCGGTTAATAAAAAAAAATCTCATTTACAACACAAATGAAATAGAATAGCCCTATGCCAAAACATCTCAGCTTCGTAATCCCCGTTCACAATGAAGAAGCCACCCTCAAATTACTGTTTGAAAAAATCCAACTTGTCATGTTCCAAACAGGAATTGACAGTTACGAAGTCATTTTTATAGATGACGGTAGCCGCGATTATTCGTGGCAAGAAATCACAGATTTAGCCACCCAACATCCCAAACTAATTAAAGCGATTAAAATGCGCCGCAACTTTGGCAAATCCGCCGCACTTTCAGCAGGCTTTCGCAATGCAGCAGGGATAATTATCTTTACTCTCGATGCTGATCTTCAGGATGACCCCGCTGAAATTCCCAAGTTTTTACATCATTTAGAATCGGGATTTGATTTAGTTTCTGGTTGGCGAAAACAACGGAACGACCCGCTTTCTAAAACTTTACCTTCCAAGCTGTTTAATGCCGTTGCGTGTTTGCTGACTGGGGTGCAAATGCACGATATGAATTGCGGTTTTAAAGCTTATCGCAGGGAAGTTTTGCAGTCGATTAAATTGTACGGAGAATTACACCGGTACATTCCGGCTTTAGCAAACAATTTAGGGTTTAAAATTGGCGAAGTAGTTGTGGAACATCATCCGCGAAAGCACGGAAAATCAAATTACGGCTGGGAACGTTATGCGCGGGGATTTATTGATTTGTTGACGGTGTTAGCCACGACGCAGTATTTGCACAAACCGGGTCATTTGTTTGGGGGTTTGGGATTGTGTTTTGGCTTAGTTGGAACTGTTTCCCTGAGTTATTTGATAGTTATTTGGTTTCTGAATTTGGCGGGGATGAATTTTGGGCCGATCGGGAATCGACCTTTGTTATTTTTTGGGATTTTGTGTACAATTCTGTCGGTGCAGTTGATTTCTTTGGGGATTTTAGCTGAGTTGATGGCGCGGAATGTGGATGCTGATTATGTGGACAAGCAAATTAGCGAAATTATTGATGATTCCGGTTTTGATATTTAACCGCAGATTAAGGCGGATTAACGCTGATTAACGCAGATAAATCGGATCTAGAAGTTGCTTAGAGACAAGCAAAGTTTGTCTCTGCAGACTAAGATAAAAGTCATATTTGGATTTAACAAGTTTTACCAATTACTTATTATCTAATTTTAAACAGTATCCATTTGCCTTCTTGCTCTACTATTTCTCCGTCAATATTTGGATGCCAATCGCTGCGAGTCAGGATATAATCGGCATGATAGTTTCTGGCTACTTTGACTAAATCTGCACTGCTGCGGCGGATAAAAAAGTCATTTCCTCCCCAAATCATTTGCGGGTTTAAGGGAACCCCTAACACAGCTTCCATGCGAGTTTGCCATTCTTTTATGCCATTTTCGGTAAAGGGAAAGTTCTTGAAGTTGAGGACAATTGCTCTTTGGGAGAAAAACTGAAAGCTGGTAACTGAAGGTGGAATTAATACGAGTGAATCGCGGCTGCTAATTTGCGAAAATCGCACAGCTAATTTGCTTAAGTCGTCCCTGGGGAAGGCATTGATATTAACCCTTGTTTGAAATACATTTAATATAGGTTTGGGCAGAATTCCTGCTATTCCCAAAACTAAGGTGGCAGTAGTTATTAAGGCTAATGTGTGAGTTAAAGTCTGTTTTATAGATGTAGCTAAGGATGTTTCTTTTAAAAGGAATGGGAAGGCGAGGATTGAGAAAAAAACTGGGCTGCTAATTATTCGATCGCCCATTATTTGCCATGAATCAGTCACCGGATATATCAGACTCAAAATTACCGTTCCCGCTGCTAAAATCCACAACAATATATTATATCGTTGGGAAAATATGTATTTTTTTGTTTGCCAAACTGATAATCCTAAGAAAATGATACCCCGAAAAGGCAAAGTTAGAATAGCTAACAGCAACAAGCTAATAGCTATTTTTTTGTCTCTGTAAAGTCTATCGACCATCAAAGCAACAGCAATAAATATAATTAGTTGAGCAAAAGGTACGGTTCTAGCTAACTGTAGTTTTGCGATAAAAGCCAGCGGGTAAATTTCTACAAATATGTAATTTATAAACAGTCCCAAAATGGATGTACCAACAATTATGTAAAAATTAACCTTGTCTTCTTTTGGCAATAAATCGGAATCTTTGATGCACAGCAACCCACCAACTATAAAACATATAAAGTTGAACCAATTCCCGACATCCCAATTTGAGGGGAGGATGTGGTGGGGGTTGCGGACTTTGGCGTGAATGTAGACAAACTCGGCGTTGTCGATAGTGTGAGTGCTGGTAGTACCTGTTAATAACATCGGTACGTAAACGATACTTGCCATTGCTGCCAAAAGTGCGATCGCCAAAATCAGTGTTTTAAACTTCCGCTGTCTTACAGATTCAATAAATAAAACGGGAACCATCATCAATCCAGGCAACAAACCCACTAAAAATTGCAGCAAACAACCCAGTCCAAAAAATAAATATCCTGTCAGCCATTTCTGGCGCAAACTAAAGTAAATTCCCCAGATTGCGAAACCCATTGCGAAGGTACTGGGTACTGATTTGGTGGAAAATATGAGGGTGTTACCAACATCTGTAAATGAAGCGGCTATACATAAAAAAGCCATCGCTGCGGCCGGCAGTTTGGAATTAGTATAGATATTGATAATTGCGTAGCAAGCTAGGATAAATGAACCAAAGGCTAGGAATTGATAAATAAAGTGGGCTAGGGGAATGCTGGTTCCTAATTTTGCGAGTAAATAAATGATATAATAATAGTAGTATCTGGGATTAAATTTCACCATTTCCTGAACGTAATAGTCATTTTTGTAGAGAGCATGATTTAACATAAATTGAATGGGCGGCACTTCGGGAAAGTTGCCTCCAAGGGGAAAAATATAGCCAGTTGCCATCAGGGAACCGATGATGACAAAAGTATAGAGAGATAGATTAAAATACCAGTTGGATTTGTAATTTTTTTGCATTGACGGTTCAATTTACCTACTGACAGCCAAATTGTTAATCTTCAGTTGGCATTGGTTTTTTAAATCCTGTTTGGTGCTACTCAATACCTCAAGCAGCAGATAAATGGGATTTTTGCCCTCAACTAATAGATTTAAGCCGATCGCACTTTTTTTACTATAAGCCATCTCTGCTGAGTCTATTAATTTACCTTGCTTGTCCCACAAAGTCAAGCGCAGGGCAAATCCCGGACATTGTTGGTTAGGTAAATTGAGTTGGCCGGTAACTTTCGCTTTGTCTGAGATGGAACCTAAATACAGGAAAGATGTATCGAGTTTCTGGCTATTTTTAATTGGATGAGTTACAATATTATATAGGTTATCCGATTCTTGACTGACTGAATAATTGGCACTTGTGTAAAGTGATTGATGCAAACTAATCCAATCTAACTGCGTGCCAGGTCGATCGACTATTTGCCGCTGCATCGCATCCAGAGTCCTAACTGCCGTTGCTGTATCAGTCTGCCGCACCCTCCGGTAAACGCTGACAGTCACGCCGTTTTCTAGCTTAAACTGTTCCGGTAGCAATTGGAAATCGCGGGCAATTTCCCAGTTTTGAGTAAAGGCATCGTACACAACTTTAACAACATCTTGTTCGTGCGATCGCAAAACTTGTTCGTCACTCGGTAACACCTGCTGAAAAGGTACAGCAACCACCGCATATTGTGACTGCAACAACTCCGGTAGCGGGTAAGTATCGCGCGAGTCAATTTGCGGCCTCCCGATTGTATTTAATTTCCACCAACCCTCCGGCGGGTTTAATTTTCGGTTGGCTTGTCGCAGGATATTAGCATTAAAACTGTTAGAAGCACCGGCAATATAAATCGGTTCTTCGTTGGGTGCTAATTTTCGCAGAAAGTCTACTAATTTTACAACTTCGTCGTAGTCCGATCGCACTAACGGCGGAAAATTACCCACAAACAGTCTTGACAAATCAATTTTGAGAGGAATTAACCCGACTGCGGCATTCACAACCAGGTACAAACCCGCCGCGCCCAGCATGAAATACCGGACTTTTCCCTTGAGTGTAAGCCAAGTTGTCCAAAAAAATGTGGATATTCCTAAAAGTGCGATCGGTGTAATATGAATTGTATAGTGCAAGTAGCCGTAACGCAAAACTAACAGCCATTCAACCAGCGACAAAACCCCAAACAACGAAACAAAAATAGCCGCCGCCGGAACCAGCATTCGGGTGAGAATTACCGCCGAAAAACCAATCAGTACCAGCAGCCAAGTTCCCAAACCGTAAAAATCCGCATAACGAGTTAAAATATCATTTACAGGCAAACTCCAAGCGACATACAAATTGCGGTAGTCAACCGTCAGAGCACTGCGAGTAAAATCTCCCGCTACAAACATTAAAATAGTCAAGCTAGTTACAGCTATTAAACCCAATTTAACACCGGATTCAAACAAGCATCTGTAGGGAAATTGCACTGCCGCGTCCTTGTCTTTGGGATACGACCGTGCCGATTTCCTACGGTATATTAGTACAATAAACTCGATGAAAGCCTGTAAAGTCGCTGCCCCCAAAAATGCGATCGCACTATAAGCAAAATGGCGCCGCAACAGAATAGCCGCCGCCAGCAAAAACCCAATCAAGGGGATTTTCCACCAAGATTTTAGCTTAACATCCTGCAAATAAACCCAAATTGCCAAGGCTACAAACACACAGCCGCCCGTATCCAGATATCCCCGCAGAGTCGGTATCCAACTCATCGGAATTAATAAACTCAGCAGCACAGTTGACCAAAACACCCGGCGGGAATAAACTGGAATTAGCTGTGCAGAAATCGCCCCCAACAACAGGCGAAACGGCAGCACATAAATCAGGGATACGCTGAGAATGTAACTCAGCCGAGACTCGCCAAATAAGAGAATAAACGGCACTAATGGCAAAGAGATTAATAGGTTTTTTTCCTTAGATAGCGATTCTATAACTCCGCGCCATGCTTTATCTGGCGAGTCTCGAAATAAATTGGCCGTGTTGACTGTAGCGGTATTGTAGCCCGCGTAATCCCACCAATAAAAAGTATGTTCGCTGGATACATAGATTGATGTTACTGCAACTGTTACGAGAACAAGTAAAAACAGGAAAAACCCATCAATTATAAATTTACGAGGCAATTTAAAAGAAACAACATCAAATAATCCCATCCGTCTAGCAACCCTAAGTAACTCCTAAACTTCCTCTTTATATCTTGCTTCGCGCCTTCGCGCTTCGTTAACTTACTTTAAAACACTACCTTGCAAAAAATCATCCAACTTTTCTGCATAGTGCCGATTCGCGAGCGCACTTGGATGAAGGTCATGAGGTAAATTATTATTGGCAGGTATTTTCAAATCCACCGAAATATCCGCCGTAGCAATTCCCTCCTGACTTAACTCCTGCAACATCTTAGCAGAACCGGCATTAATTCCCGCCACAACTAACTTAACACCATTAGCCTCAGCCACACGGTTAAACTCTTCAATAATTGCCTTAGAAACCTCGTGACTTTTGTACAATCCCTCTTCAAATTGATTGTAATTAACCTCCAAAAAATGGCTTAAGGCAGAAACCCGCATTAGGGGGAACTCGTGATATTCAAGTTTGGCCATGCTGTAGGTAAAATTATTTTCTCCATTCAGCCTAGCATCAGGCTGCAACAGAATACCCAGTTTATTCCAAGCAGCCATTTGCTTTCTTCTCGCCCTTAACAAAGTATTGCGGCGGTCGTGAAATCCCGCATAAGCAATCACCGCAACTTTGGGTTTATTTCCTTGTTTGAGTGCTTCTTTGAATTGAATCAACGAGTGCAGAGTGCCGTAGCCGTTAACCCCCAAATTTACTATTTCATACTTGGGTAATTTCTCTTGCAGCAACCAAGAATAAGTTTCGCTATCATTCAATGACCAACCGTAGGTAAAAGAACAGCCAAATATCCAAATCTCAGGTTTTTTTGAGGATAAATTGTAAGTATTGAGAGGGTGAGTTATTCTTAAACTATTATTGAGATGAGTTGCATTAAATGAGTAATTGCCGTTAAGTATCACCTTGAATTTTCCCGGCAAATGTTTGTAGCCGAGTTCCGAGTCTTTGGTAAAAAAGTTACCTTTTGGTTCGACCGCAACATCAACATTTTCTATTTGCCAGGGTTTGTATCCCGCAACTCGCAAGACAATTTCAGCCGTGGTGGTGGATAAAAAAATTGGAAAAATTAGATAGGTTATTAATCTGAAAGCAACATTTTTAGCAATTTTTTTTTCGCTCATTAACATAATATGAAACGTCAGCAAAAGTATAGTAAACTGCCATGCCAGTATTATCTACTTCATGGATATAATTTAATTAGATTGAGCGCCTTCACTGCATCCCCCAACCTACCCCACTAGATTGTTTGCCCGAATTAAATATTATTCGTAAAACCCGTGCCTACAAAATATTAGTTTAAACTCACATCTTGCACCAATATCAGCAACGGGCTAGAAGCCCGTTCCACAAAAAATAAACTTGATTGTGGAACGGGCATCTTGCCCGTTCTTAAGAAGAGTGCAAAATATTGGTTTGAGCTAATGGATTAATTTCTAATAACCAGGCTCTTCCTCGTACTCAGGAGTCTTAGTTTTCTCAGGGATATTCACGCGAGGAGCCTGGTAAGGCTTCGGTGCCTCATCGTCAGCCCAAGCATCAGCCTCCACATCATCCTCGTACTCCACCACCGGCTGCTTCGGGCGAGAAATCTCAGCGCGAGTGTACTGCGGTTTCTCCTCGTACTCCTCCTCGTAATCGTCCTCCTCACCGCCCCAATTATCCTCTTCGTAATCCTCGTAATCGTCGATTATTGGCTCAGGCTGCTGTACCTGCACCGCGCGCATGGGCGGCTGGCGAACCGCAGGCCGATTCCACTCTAAATCCTCATCCCAAGGAACTTCCTCCACCGCAGGCGCAGCTACGCGGCTCCGCATTTCCGGTGCAGGTATCCGCACGCCCGGGCCCAATTGATTTCCCGTAGCCACGGGTTTCGGATAATAACCTGCCTCGTCCTCTTCTCGTTCCCAAGGTGCTTGGCCCAAACCAACGCGCTCCAGCAAACCCACACTAAGCTGCCTGAGCCTTTCCTCGGAACCTTCAAACACAATCAAGCGATTCGGGCCGCTGCTGACAATTTCTTCAATCCCCAACTCGTAAGTGCTGAGAACTTGGTCGGGGATTTGGGGGATTCCCAAGGAAGCGATAATTATAGAAACTAACTTACCGTCTTCCGGGTCGAACCTAAAGCCCCGCACCCTACCCAAAAGTTCGCCGGTTTCGGTAATAACTTCGCTGTTAATCAAAATGCTGTAGACTTCAACATCAACATCATCTTCGATCGCGCTCTCATCTTCCACCAACAGCACGTCGCCGATTTCACTGACATTGCTGAGGAACATAAACTTCGGCATTCCAGCGACCGCGAATATATTATCTCGCAGACCGATCGCCACAACTTCCCGCCGATCGATGTCCACCCACAATTGACTAACCACCCCCAAGCGTTTACCTCTGTCGCGGGTGATGACCTGAGTGCCTAGAATGTCGGAGCGTTGGCAGATTTGTTCGGATGTCATTCTAACTTTAATCCTGATTTATTAAGTACATATATCACTCAACACGAGCGTTAACATAAACTCCGGGACTACAACTTCAGTCCTATGACTTGAGTATAAGCTCCCCGTGCTTGAGTAACACCAATTGTACGCTCAGCCGATTGAATCATAGGTCGCCGCAAACTCACAACAATAAACTGGGCTTGTTCCGACTGTCGTTTTATCATTCTAGCCAATCGCTCCACATTTGCCCCATCCAGAAACATATCCACTTCATCAAAAGCGTAAAACGTAGACGGGCGGTAGCGTTGCAGCGCAAAAATAAAACTCAGCGCCGTCAAGGACTTTTCGCCTCCAGACATGGAAGCCAGCCGCTGTACGGGTTTGCCCTTCGGGTGAGCAACCAAATTCAAGCCGCTGCTGAAGGGGTCTTCCTGGTCATCTAGCTGGAGATAGCCGTCGCCTTCGGAAAGTTCCGCAAAAATAGTCTGGAAGTTCTCGTTAACCGCGTCGAAAGCTTCTTTAAAAGCGCGCCGCCTGAGCGTGGTAAAGTTTTCGATTCTCAACAGCAGTTCAGTGCGTTCTCCTTCCAATGTCGTCAATTTTTGACTCAATTCTTGAAGGCGTTCTTGAGTGCGGTTGTATTCTTCCAAGGCTAGCATATTGACCGGTTCTAAAGCTTGAATACGTTTGGCGATCGCCTTTACTTCCTGCTGCAATTCCGTCAAATTGGCTTTCTCGACATTTTCAGGAATCGACGGCACGGGGTCGGGCATTTCCGCCCGCTGCGCTTCCAATAGAGTGCGGACTGCGCTCAATTGTTCCCGGCGTTCTTGCTGGGTTTCGTGGAGTTTTTGCAACTGCCATTGTAACTGCTGTTTGGCTAAATGCTGTTCTCGCAGTTGAGATTCCGCCCGATCGCGCTCTCCCTTCTGCACGCCCAATTTTTCCTCAATTTCCCCCAAAGCCGCCTTAGCTTCCGCAATTTGCCGATCGAGTTCTAACTGCTGGGAAACAATGCGATCGAGTGCATCCGCCCCCGCGTTTTGCTGCACTTGCCATTCCTGCAATTTCTCGCTGCCTTCCTTAATTTTGTCTTCCAAACGCCCGAATTGATTTTCCAAGTCTCCTTGGCGCTGCTGGACGTTTCTCAGAGCCAATTCTCGCTCTTGGAGCTGCGCTTCTAGAGTACGCAAACTCGATTGCATTTGCTGCCATTCGCTGTGACTGTTCGACTCTTCCAACTGCGCCAAAGTTTGGCGGTATTGCTGCAATTGAGTTTCCTGTGCGGGCAATTCTCGTTCCAGCAACTGCAATCTCGCTCGCGAATTAGTTAATTCCTGTGTATTTTTCGCAATTTGCGATCGCACTTGTTCCTGTTGCGCTTGCAAATTCTTAATTTCTGAATCCAACTGTTCCAAGCGCAACTGATGTTCGCGCAAATTTTGTTTCGCTTCCATCAATTCTTGGCTGCGAGTTTTAACTGCAACAGAAGCGCGATCGATCGCAATTTTGCACCGTTCCAAAATCCGCTCAATTTCCTCCAACCTTTCTTGCAGAGATGCGATCGTCCGCGCTTCACTAGCAGCCTCACTAGCCTCAACCGTGCCAAAATGCAAGGTAGATCTGTTAGTAGAACTTCCCCCAGTCATCGCCCCGCTAGTTTCCAAAATTTCCCCGTCCAAAGTGACAATCCGGTACTGTCCCAAATAGCGGCGGGCGTCGCTGAGGTTGCTAAACACAACCGTACTGCCAAAAACGTAAGCAAAAATTTCCTGATACCGCGAATCGCAATCAATCAAATTAACAGCCGCATCCACAAACCCAGCCGCGCGCCGCAAATTTTCATTCACCGAATACCTGCCACCTCTAATCTTATTCAAAGGCAAAAACGTCATCCTTCCCGCCCGTTTTTGTTTCAACAATTCGATCGCCGCAGCAGCCACGCTGTCATCTTCCACCACCATATTTCCCATGCGTCCGCCCGCCGCAATTTCCAGCGCCAACTGATAGCGCGGTTCCACCCGGCCGAGTTGAGCCACCAAGCCACAAACTCCGCCAATTCCGCTTTGCGCGACAATTTTTGCAGTAAACGTTCCCGTCGCTTCTTGCAGTGCTTGAAACTGCACTTCTAGTTTGTCTAATTTGCGCTGTCTTTCCCGCTGTTCTTCCAACAAACGAGTTTGAGTTTCCTGTTGCAGTTGCAATTCTTGTTCGGCTTCGACTAAAATCTGATTCAGCGATTCTACTTGCAAAGATGCAACGCCTTTGGTTTCCACAAGGCGAGATTGCTGCTCTTTTTTCGCGGCAATTTCCTGTTCCAATACTTGCAGCGATTGGTTTTGTTCTTGAATTTGACTTTGCAGGCGATCGGCTCTTTCGCCAATGGTAGCTTGTTCTGTACGCTGCGGTTCCAAAGTTTGTTGAATTGTTTCGATTTGGCGGTGCAATTCCGTTTGCTGCTGTACCCAAACTTCGGCCGTCGAGGCGATCGCATTTGCAACTTCCCGACTTTCATCTAAACTTTGCTGGGCTGCGTCCCGCTGTTCCTGCAAAATTCCTATTTGAGATTTAACATAAGATATTTCAATCTCAATTTGCTCCAAACTTTGCCGGAATTGCCGAACTTCTTCCTCGGTTTGTGCTATATTAGCAGCCATTTGTCCAGCAGTTTTTTCCAAATCTTGTTTGCGGTTTTGCAGTTGCCGCCGTTCCGCTTCCTGAGTCGCAATCGTCGCTTGCAAAGCCAACAGTTCCGACTCTCCCAAAGCTTTAACGCGGGCATTCAGCGCATCAAGTTCGGCGGTTGCTTCTTGAATTTGGGTACTAATTGCTTGTAGTTGTTCCGTGAGAGATGCAGAAGTGCGATCGCCCGTTTCGATTTGTTCTCGCAGTTTCCATTCTTGCTGCTGCAGTTGGCGGAATTTTAGCACAATTTCCCATTGCGACTTTTCTTGAAATTCCGCCCGCAGCTTTTGATATTTTTCCGCTTTTGTGCGATCGGAAGCCAGTCTATCGCGCTGAGAAATCAGCTCTTTTTCTACAATGCGGCTGCGTTCTTCCACATCCTTAACTTCATCCAACTTCTGCCTAGCTAAGGAGATTTTGCGATCGAACTGAGCCACGCCAGCTAATTCGTCAATAATTTCTCTGCGTTCCTTAGAATTCATCGAAATAATGCTGGTAACGTCTCCTTGCAGCACGACGTTATAGCCTTCGGGATAAATTCGCAAGCGGTTGAGTTGTTCGTGAAGTTGAGTCAGCGTGCAAGGTTGGCCGTTAATGTAATAAGTTGAAGTGTAAGTACCTTGGCGAGTTACCCGAAGTTTGCGGGTCACACTCCACTCATCCGATTTTGGATTTGGGATTTTGGATTTTCGATTGGTAGCGAGTAGTTGCCCGTTGTTGTCTTGAGTTGCTGCGATTTCAATCTCTTCTACGTCTTCAACAGATAACTCTTCGGATTTTGGATTTTGGATTTTGGATTTTCGATTGGCAGATGATTGGCCGTTGTTGTCTTGAGTTTCGACAGTTTCTATCCCTTCGGCTTCTTCAACAGATAGAGGCGATTTTCGATTGGCAGGAGATGATTGGCCGTTGTTGTCTTGAGTTTCGGCAAGTTCTCTCCCTTCGACTTCCTCTGCTTCAACAGATAACTCATCTGCTGCATTTTCATCCTCATCTTCATCCCGGGCGAACCATTCCTCCCCCACATCTTCCAGCGCAAAAGTCGCAGTCACGCTAGCTTCGATCGTACCGCGTTTGTTTTGGGCGCTGTTCACCAAATCCGGCAAACGTTCAGCCCGCATTCCCTTAGAACTCGAAAGTCCGAGACAAAACAGCAAAGCGTCGAGGATGTTGGACTTCCCAGAACCGTTGGGCCCGGAAACCACAGTAAAACCGGGCAGCACGGGAATGGCCGTCGTGCCGCCAAAAGATTTAAAGTTCGTCAGTTCGATCCGTTTAATGTGAACCATATGCTAGGAGTAGCTTTGGCTCTAGGTTGTTGTCACAGGGTAGCACAGGCAATGGGCCGATCGACAATGTGTTAACTTTCTGGCATTGTCGATCGAACCGATATCTTACACCTTTGTCAACAACCGAGCCTGCTTTTACTTAAAAAGTGCGTTGACAAAGGTACAATATCTGTGATCGAAGCGACCGCTACAAATGAACGTAAATTTTGATACAGATAACTTCATTAGACTCGATCGACATTATTTATGCCATTAAACATGAAAGCCTTGTCCCTATTGAATTCCAGCAAATATAATTCCCGGAATTCCTCATGTTACCCCTAGACATATAAAAACTTTCCGGTAAAATCGAACCAAAATTAATAATGTATAAAGTAACGAAGCGAATTATGGAGGGCAAACCCATTACACCAGCTCAGAACTCATCTAACGTGCCAGCTTCACCTGAAAGCGACCAACAAGTATTGCAAATTTGGGGTCGCCAGCCCCTTAAAGGACACGTCAAAATCAGCGGCGCCAAAAACTCGGCCTTAGTCGTCATGGCAGGAGCCCTGCTATGCCCAGAGGATTGCCGTCTCCGCAACGTTCCTGGTCTAGTCGATGTCGCCCGCATGGGACAAATTCTCTCGGCTGTAGGAGTCAAATTACAACAGCACGGCGACGTTTTAGACATCAACGCCAGCAACCTCATAGACGCTCAAGCCCCCTACGAATTAGTCAGCCAACTGCGGGCGAGCTTCTTCATCATCGGCCCACTGCTAGCGCGTTTGGGATTTGCCAAAGTACCCTTGCCCGGTGGGTGCGCCATCGGTGCCCGACCGGTTGAACTTCACGTTCGCGGTCTGCAAGCCCTCGGTGCCGAAGTCCACATCGACCACGGCACGGTTCACGCTTACGTCAAAGGGCCGAACCGCCGCCTGAAAGGAGCCAAAATTTATTTGGACTACCCCAGCGTCGGCGCAACTGAAACTTTGATGATGGCGGCGACTCTGGCGGAAGGAGAAACCGTGATTGAAAATGCGGCTCAAGAGCCGGAAGTCGCTGATTTGGCGAATTTCTGCCGCGCAATGGGAGCAAAAATTCAAGGCGCTGGCACGAATACGATCGTCATTTCGGGAGTTCCCAAGCTGCACGCGGTAGACTATTCAATTATTCCCGATCGCATTGAAGCCGGAACATTTTTAGTAGCAGGAGCCATCACTCACTCCGAAATCAGTTTGTCGCCGGTAATTCCCGACCACCTGACGGCAGTCATTGCCAAATTGAAGACTATTGGGGCGAAAATTATTGCAGAATCCCCCGACATTTTGCGGATAGTTCCCGGCAAAACTCACTCGGCCACAGACATAGAAACTCTGCCTTACCCCGGTTTCCCCACAGATATGCAAGCTCAGTTTATGGCTTTGCTGACGCTGAGCGAAGGCGACAGCTTGATCAAAGAAACCGTGTTTGAGAATCGCTTGCGCCACGTAGCAGAACTCAACCGCATGGGCGCCGACATTCGCCTGAAAGGCAATGTAGCGATTGTGCGCGGAGTGTCGCGGCTGTCGGGTGCGCCGGTAGTGGCAACAGATTTGCGGGCTTCGGCGGCGTTAGTGTTAGCGGGACTTGCAGCCGATGGTGTCACAACCATCAGCAGCTTGCAGCACTTAGACCGCGGCTATGAGCAGTTAGAGGTGAAACTGCAAAAATTGGGAGCTAAGTTGCGGCGCGTCAAAGAGGGTACAGACCCGGCGACTGCTGAGGCTCCTGTCAATCCCGTGCGATCGGGTTTAAACTGTTAATTAGTCATTAGTCAGCAGTCATTAGTCATTAGGAAGAAGGAAGAAGGAAGAAGGAAGAAGGAAGAAGGAAGAAGAAAGAAAAATAATTCAACCTTTTTCAATTGCCAATTCATAATTCCCATTTCCCAATGACCAATGACTAACGACCAGTGACTATTGACTAATGACTCAGGATTAAAATGTCGAACATACCGCTCATCGGTTTGAAAGCAGACCAGTTTCGCCACCCGCTAGACTTGGAAGCTACCAGCACTCTCAAACAACTGCCCGGGCTTGATTTGATCGTGCGGCAGTTGCTGGGACAACTTGGCGAACAGTTTTTTATGCTGGAAAATCTGGCTTCCAGCGTCCAAGTCGGCGAAAATCAATTGCCCCACCTGCATCAATTGCTAGTGGATGCCTGCAAAACTCTGGATTTGGAGGTGCCGCAGCTTTATGTCCGCCAGCATCCGATGCCGAATGCTTACACCTTTGCGATGCGGGGAAAACAGCCTTTTGTGGTGATGCACACTTCTCTGATTGATTTGCTCACAGACGAGGAAGTTAAGGCAGTAATTGCTCACGAGTTGGGGCATTTGAAGTGCGAGCACGGAGTTTACCTGACTCTGGCTAATTTAATTGTGTTGGCTGCAGGGCAAATTTCGCCTGTGGGAGCCGTGCTGGCTCAGGGTTTGCAGGCGCAAATGTTGGAATGGTTGCGGTGTGCGGAATTTACGTGCGATCGCGCCGCCTTGCTCGCGACTCAAGACCCAAGGGTGGTAGCATCACTGTTGATGAAACTGGCCGGAGGTTCGCCGACTTTAGCTCCCAAACTGAATGTCGATGCGTTTTTGGCGCAGGCCCGGGCCTACGACGACCTCAGCACCACTCAACTGGGAGAAATGCTCAAACAAGCTCAGACGGCTCAGTTGTCCCATCCTGTACCAGTCTTGCGCGCCAGAGAGATCGATCGCTGGGCAAGTTCAAAAGATTATGAATCTTTGCTTGCAGGAAATCGATCGGTGTGTTATGATGGTGAAACGAAAAAGGGCGGGTGGCGAAATTGGTAGACGCATCAGACTCAAAATCTGACACCGAAAGGTATGAGAGTTCGATTCTCTCCCCGCCCACTGCTAGAACAGCTTAATAAATCTAGGGTTCCAGATGATAAGTCTGGAACCCTAATTTATATGGCATGGGGAATTAGTAATTGGGAATTGGGAATTGGGCATCGCGCTTGCAGTCAACACTCAACAGTCAACACTCAACAGTCAACAAATTTTATGGGTGAAATCGCCGCTTTAGGCGCTGCCTTGGTCTGGGCTCTATCTTCCACCATCTGGCAGCGAGTGGGACAGCAAATCCCCGCAGTGGTGCTCAACTTGCTCAAAGGCGCGATCGCCCTTTTCATGCTCCTTGCCACTGTACTAATTTTAGGCAAACCTTTACCCGCAATCCACCCTAATATTTTAGCCATGCTGCTCATTAGCGGCGGCCTAGGAATTGGCATCGGAGACACCGCTTTCTTTATAGTATTAAAATATTTAGGCGCGAGGCGAACGCTGCTTTTAGAAACCCTATCTCCCCCTTTAACAGCTTTATTGGGCTTAATATTTTTGCAAGAAAAGTTATCGCCCATTGCTTGTACTGGCATTCTTTTAACAATCTGCGGGGTAGCGTGGGTAATTGCCGAACGAACAGCCGAAACAACCTTATCATCAAAACATATTTGGCAGGGATTAGGTATTAGTTTATTAGGACAAACAAGCCACGCCGCTGGAGCAATTTTATCCCGCGCCGCCTTCACTCAAATAGATATTGATCCCCTGTGGACAGCCGCCTTGCGTTTGAGCGGCGGCATGGCAGTCATGCTGTGCTTTTTTAAGCCAACAAACCTTGACAGTTTAAAACAATTAAAATCCTCAAAAACATTAGGTGCCATAATTGTGGCAGCTTTTTTAGGAACTTATCTCGGGATTTTCCTACAACAGACTTCGCTGAAATATGCACCCGCAGCAATCGCTCAAACACTCAGTTCTACAAGTCCCCTATTTATACTGCCTTTAGCGGTGCTGGCGGGCGAAAAAGTGAGCATTCGGGCTGTTTTGGGGGTAGTTGGTGCGATCGGCGGAATCGCCTTATTATTGGGTTTGAAGTGATTAGATTTGATATCAATTCCGGTGACACCGAAATGATTGTTTACTGTTGACTGTTGACTGTTGACTGTTGACGGGCGGGTCGAAAAACTGAATGGTTGAGTGTTAACTGTTGACTCGATTAGGCACGGCGCCGTGTCCTGGCAGTGGGTAATATTAATTCCGATGCTACCGGATTTGATCTCACAACTCCCACGAGTGGAAACAAAACTCTACGGAGAGATTGAGAAGCAAATTGCAACCGCTCGCCAGAAGGAAGAGGAAGTGATTTATGCTTCTCATACTTGGGTAAAATAATTGGCAGAAGTACATTGCCGAATGTCTAGAAGTCCCCACAGTTGACCAAGGCGAAACCATAGAAGAAGCGATCGCCAATCTTAAACAAGCTACAAAACTCTATCTCGAAGAATGTCCATTATTAGAACCCCAACTTCTTGAAGAAGTCGGGGCTCTAGCTACTCTTACAAATTGCAACTCATATCCCCAGATAATTGACTGAAACGCGCATTTTCCCGATAGTCTACCGGACAATCAATCACGCAAGGGACATCTTGAGCCAGGGCTTCTTTGAGGATGGGAATAAAATCGGTTGCAGATTCCACACGATAGCCTTTTAAACCCATACTTTCCGCAAATTTCACAAAATCTGGATTGCCAAATTTGACGAAATCGGAATGACCAAAATAATCTTGCTGCTTCCATTCAATTAACCCGTAACCGCCATCATTAAAGATCAGCGTCACAAAATTAGTACCGACTCGCAAAGCAGTTTCTAACTCTTGACAGTTCATCATAAAACCGCCGTCGCCGGTTGCTGCTACTACTTTGCGATCGGGATAAACGAGTTTTGCAGCTACCGCACCCGGAATCGCAATTCCCATCGCCGCAAATCCGTTGGAAATCAAACAGGTATTCGGGCGATCGCAATGATAGTGCCGCGCGATCCACATTTTGTGAGCTCCCACATCAGATATAAGAATATCTTCCGGGCCCAGGACTTGCCGCAAATCGTAAATGAGTTTTTGTGGCTTGATCGGGAAACCGTCGTCGGCTGCATATTGTTCGTACCCAGCGCGAATATCCGCCCGCAATTGCTTAGCAAAAGGGTCTACTTTCTCCATGCGATCGGCCCGCTGCAAAATTTCATTGAGGGAATCAGAAATATCTCCCACAACTTCTATAATAGGAATATAACTGCTGTCAATTTCTGCTGGCAAAGATCCAATGTGAATAATCGGAATTTTTCCTTCGGGATTCCACTTCTTCGGCGAATATTCAATTAAATCGTAGCCAACAGCAATCACTAAATCCGTTTCTTCAAAAGCACAGCTAATATAATCCCGTTTTTGCAATCCCGTCGTCCAAAGCGCCAAAGGATGAGTGTAAGGAATTACACCTTTGCCCATGAAAGTATTAGCTACAGGAATATTCAATCGAGTAGCAAATTGTGTCAAAGCATCGCTGGCGTTAGCACGGATCGCGCCGTTTCCTACTAAAAGCAGAGGACTTTTTGCCTTGGAAATTGCCACAGCGGCTTTATTCAAGCTTTGGTAAGCGCCAAAAGTTTTTTCGCGGTTGTCTTTGGTGAGCGGAGTTCCTTCAGCAGGCATTGCTGCGATGTTTTCAGGTAAATCAATATGAACTGCTCCCGGCTTTTCACTTTGAGCTACTTTAAAGGCTTTGCGGACAATTTCTGCCGTCGTACTGGGGCGAACAATTTGAGCATTCCACTTAGTAACTGGCTCAAACATGGCAACCAAATCTAAATATTGGTGCGATTCTATGTGCATCCTGTCTGTGCCCACTTGTCCGGTAATTGCTATTAAAGGAGCGCCGTCTAAGTTAGCGTCAGCAACTCCTGTCATTAAGTTAGTTGCGCCGGGGCCCAAGGTGGACAAGCAAACGCCGGCTTTGCCGGTGAGACGACCGTAAACGTCGGCCATGAAAGCCGCGCCTTGTTCGTGGCGAGTAGTAATAAATTTAATTGAAGAGTTTCTCAGGGCTTCTAGAATTTCTAAATTTTCTTCTCCAGGAAGTCCGAAGACGTATTCGACGCCTTCATTTTCTAAACATTTTACCAATAGTTGAGCTGTGTTCATTTCCGTTTCTCTCCTCGGTTAATGGGGGTTTGTGGTCTTTTTAAACCGATCGCAAAAATACTAAATTGGAATTTTTAACCGCCGGTAAACGCAGATAAACGCAGACTTATGTAGATTTGTGCGATCGGTTGATAGAGTGGGAGCTTATTTCACCCACACTGTTTTTATGTTAACAAATTCGTGCATTCCTTGGATGCTCAATTCGCGTCCGTAACCGGAGCGTTTGATGCCGCCGAAGGGCAATCTAGGGTCAGATTTTACTAAACCGTTAATGAATACCGCGCCGGCATCGAGTTCGGAAATAAATCGATCGCTCTCTGAGTTTACTGTAGTCCAAGCTGACGCACCCAAGCCAAAAGATGTGCTATTTGCGAGTTCGATTGCCTCATCGATGCCTGCAACTCGGAATACTAAAGCTACAGGCCCGAAAAATTCTTCTTGACGGGCAGAGGCATTCGGCGGAATGTCTGCGAGAATAGTTGGCAAGTAGAAATTGCCGGCCTTCTCTGACAATGGGCGCCCACCTGTCAGAAGTTTTGCTCCCGATTGGATGCAAGTTTGCACTTGATTGTCCAAGTCTTTGAGGATTGCGGGAGTAGCTAAAGGGCCGATATCGGTTTCGGGCAACATCGGATCGCCTACTTTTAATTGCTCGAATTTTTCGACAAATCCTGTGATGAATTCGTCGGCAATCTCTTCTGCTAAAATAAAGCGTTTGGCGGCGATGCAAGATTGACCGTTATTGAGCATCCGGGATGTCACCGCAGTTGATAAAGCTGCTGTTAAATCGGCACTGGACATCACAATAAAGGGGTCGCTTCCTCCCAATTCCAGCACTACTTTTTTCAAATTTTTGCCCGCATTTGCTGCCAAACTTTCACCCGCTGGTTCGCTACCGGTGAGAGTTGCTGCTTTTATACGATCGTCCGCAACGATATCGGCTACTTTGTCCGCGCCGACTAACAAAGTTTGAAAAACTCCTTCGGGAAAGCCAGCAAGCGTAAAAATTTCTTCGATTTTCAAAGCGCACTGAGGCACGTTGGAAGCGTGTTTGAGCAAGCCGACATTGCCCGCCATCAGTGCTGGCGCCGCAAACCGAAAAACTTGCCAAAATGGGAAATTCCACGGCATAACGGCTAAAATAGGGCCCAGCGGTTGGTAGCGGACAAAGCTGCTGCTAGCGTCAGTGGTTGCCGGTACGTCTGCCATAAATTGAGCGGCATTTTTGGCGTAATACCGACAAACTAAGGCGCATTTTTCCACTTCGCCGATCGCAGATTTGAGCGTTTTGCCCATTTCCATGGTCATCATTTCAGCGTAAATTTCGCGATCGCGCTCCAAGATGTCTGCTGCTTTCTGCATCCACAGAGATCTCTGCTCAAACGGCAGTTGGCGGTATTTTTTAAAAGCTTGCTGTGCTAATTCCAGCTTAGCTTCTATTACCTCATCCGCCATCGGCTCGAAAGTTTTCAGCGTTTCTCCCGTTGCAGGGTTGATAGTAGCAATAGCCATTGTTTCATCTCCTGTGTGAAAAACACAAAACTCCCTGCTAGTTTTCAGCCTAGGCAGGGAGTTGTATTAAGGTATTACAAAATAGGAATTTACCAGCCACGTTTTCTTTCAGGTCTTGCCAATTTGCAAGTGCCGCGATTTGTTTAAATTTCTCTACTTTTAATTATAGTTCAGAGTCTCGATCGCAAATCTTAAGAAAATTTGTCTTTCTGAAATCAAGCACAAATCTCAAGAACAGGCTTTCCGGCCTGTTCCATAAAAGTTAAATGTTTTTGTAGTGCGGGACGCCCGCCCCTGACAGCTTTATTCACAATTAATGGTGCAAGATGGATGAAATATCGGGTCGGGTGTCCCTCCGCCTTGCATTCTCAAGAACAGGCCCGACGGCCTGTTCCACTACACATTTCTCAATTCCTCTCCCTCAAACAGACTGTTCCTGGACGTAATCCTGCACGTAAGACTGATAGTAATACCTGCTACCTTTATCGTTATTTGCCACCATTCCCAACAGCGGAATTCCCGCCATTTTCAAATCTTCAAAAGCCAACAACAGGGCCTCCCGCTCAGTTTGATGCAGCCCCACTACCAGCATCAATCCGTTAGTGTGAGCCGCCAACAAATTCGCATCCGCCAAACCCAAAAGCGGTGGAGTATCGTAAATAACTAAGTCAAAATGACTTGACAAAGCTGCCATTAAATGTGTCATTTTTCGGGAAGAAAGCACCTTTGTGGGATCGTGAGGAACAGGGCCGGAAGTTAACACAAACAAATTTTCATCACGGGGCGATCGCACAATCACCTGTTGCACATCCACATCATCAGCAATCACATTGTGCAAGCCTTGCCAATTCGGTAAACCCAGCATTTCGTGTACCTGCGGCCGCCGTAAATCGGCATCAACTAACAGCACTTGCTGGCCCATTGCAGCAGCCGCCCGCGCCAGATTGACTGCTACAGTAGACTTGCCGTCAGCTACTTGACAAGAAGTAATTACACAAGAATTGATGGGAGTATCAAGGTTTAGTAAGCGAATATTCGCATTGAGCGAGCGAAAAGCTTCTTGAAAAGCATCCGTCGGCATCGGCGAAATTGCCACATCCACCGGGCTTGTCTCAGCAGGAGGAAGTCTCAAAATTTTATCGCTAGCAGGAATTACCCCCAACAAAGGCAGGCGAATCGACTGTTTGACATCCTCTGGAGTTTGGAACACCGTTTTATTTTTAAACCGTTCCGCCAACTGCGCCGCCAGCATACCGAACAGCAAACCAGCCAATCCCCCCAAAGCCAAATTCAAAGGCATAATCGGAGCAACAGCCCTCAACTCGCCATTTTTGTAACGTGGAATTTCCGGCTTAGCAATAACTTCCCAAGCCACCTCTTTTTTGCCCACAGCTTCAAGCTGCAAAGCTTGCTGTTTTGCCAGCAAACTATTGAGCGTATTGTTAGTCAAATCCAACTCGCGCTGCAAATCGGAATAGCGCCGCAAAATCACCGGGAATTTTTGAGAGTATTGATTCAACTGCTTAGCAGCTTGTTCCAAAACTTGATTCCGCACGCCCAGCACCTGAATTAAATTAGCAGTACCGATAAACTGCTCGATTAACTTAATCCGCACCGGATCTTGAAAAGTCAGCACTTGCGAATTTACCTTAGCCAAATCAGTTCCCAGAACCTGTTGGGCTTCTTTCTTCAACAAAGGAATCAGGTTCTTGCGCTGTTCTCGCAACAATTGCATTTGTGGAGTTTGGTCTGTAAACGTAGCCGAGTTAATCGCAATTTGCCCTTCTAATTGCTGCAATTGAGTCAGCATCGCTTGATAGCGGGGAGCTTGACTCAGAGCCGAGGCCATCAGCGCTTGCTGCTGGTTCAGTCCGAGCTGATTTTGCAGATTGGAATAGAGCAATCTCTGCTGATTGAGCTGCGTTTGCGCGTCCAATCTTTGCGCTTGAAGTTGGGTGATTTGCTGCGAAAGCTGTTGGGTTTGAATTTGCGGGTCGATGAAATTGTACTGCTGCCGCAATTTTTGAATTTCTGTTTGCAGAGCTTGTTGGCGCTTTTGCTGGTTGGGAATTTGCGATTTCACAAAATCCAGAGTCTGACTAATTTGAGTTGTGGTATCTTGCACGCTGTAGTTGCGGTAGCCTAGCGCAACTTTTTCCAAAACAAACTGAATTTTTTTCGGATCATAATCCCGATATCTAACTTCGATAATCTTGGTATTTTTGAATCGATTAATTGACAACCTAGTTTCCTGAGAAAAAGGCAAATTATCTGCTTTTTGGTTCAAGAGGTAGTTGTAATTTATTTCAGGATACTTAGCCTGCAACTGTTTAATAATCGGCGACATTACTTGCGGGCTTTGCAAAACTTGAATTTGGGATTCGTAGTCAAAACCGGCATTTTCCGTCGTCGCGGGGCCCGCTGGTTGCAGTTTCAGCTCACCGGAGTATATTTTTGCTAAAGTATTTTGCGTAACTGCTGGTTCTACTAATAATTGAAAGCGCCCTTCGTACTCGCTTTTTTGATTCAGTGTCCCGGCGAAAACTCCGGTAGTCACTGCCGCTGCTACGCCGATGACTAAGATGGAGCGACTGCGACAAACTTCCCAAAAACTTAACTCTTCTGCCTCGGTTTTGTTTCTGCCTAAAAACTGATTTTCTTCATAAAGCCCAGAAGACATTTTTTGCAGATCAGCGTTTTTTTTATGATTAAACAGTGCTACGTGAGATTGTTTCTCTGGTTTCATTTGAGTTCTACAACTTATTAGTTTAAACGTCTGTATTGGTGGCTGAGTTTCAGGAAATCGGTTGATTCCTAGATATTTCATTGCCAAACCGCAATTTTTTTATAAAGCGGGTTTCTGAGGTCTTAATGCCAGTCTATTCAACTCACCGAAAAATATCGAACAACCGGAATATTCCTAACAGCGGGCTGAGAGGAGCGAGAGTCCCGCCTACATTATCCGAGAACGTCGCGCGACCCGATCGCCTTACCATAATTACATCATTATTTTGCAGTTTGGGATTAGTTTCTTCATTGGCAGTTGCAGAAAAATTAACCTTAACAGTTAGCTGCGAAACGGTGCCGTTAGGATTGAGGCGAATTAAATTCACCGAATCCATTTCTGCCCGCGCTTTATTAAAACCTCCCGCTGCTACCAGCGCTTGATTTAAAGTAGTGTTGGGCAGCACCGCAATCGCTCCGGGTTTCACGACTTCTCCCACAATGTTCACCTTAATCGTATCAGGTGAAAAATTAGAATTAGCAACTTGTTCGTCTTGGGCTGCATCGAGGTTTTCGGCTTTGGGAACGATTACCGTATCTCCCTGTTGCAGCGCTAAATCTTGGGATACATCTCCCCCTTCCAAAAGTTGCCACAAATTCACATTAATAATTTGTTCTGTACCCGCCCGTGTCAGGCGGCGAACTTGTATTTGTCTGATATCAGCTACAGGCGTAATACCGCCCGCCATTTTAATTGCCCTCGTTACAGTTTGCTGCAAAACAGTTTCCCCGCCGTTGGTTTCCCTAGCAGCAAACAAACCAGAATTTTCACCCATTTCATTCTCTTGTACCCTACTTTGAGCCTCTTTTGCCAAAGTATAAGTACCGGGGCGAGTTACTTCGCCCACCACAGCAATATTAATTGGTTGAGTGCTTTGTCCGGTAATGTTAGCTACTGCTAAAGTCGGTGCTTCTTGGCGGTTGAGGCTAGTTACAGTGGGAATAAATATAGTATCGCCGTCGCGCAAAGTCATATCTGCCCGCAAATCGCCGTTTTGCAATAATTCCCACAAATCCACACTAATAATTTGTTCCGGTGCGTTGCGCTGGGGGCGGCGGATTTTGATTTGCCGCACGTCTGCTGACTGCGTAATTCCGCCGGCCATTCGCAGAGCCCGCGATATTGTCGGCATTTGAGTTCCCATTTGCTCTGATGTGCCTCCGGGGCCTGCTGCTGAGGATATTGTATAGGCTCCGGGGCGGTTGATTTCGCCCGCGATCGCAATTTGCAAAGGACGGGGCGCTAGCAGTTTGAGGGTAATCCAAGGACGTTTGAGGTATTTGCCGTATTTGTCTTTAACAGCATTAGAAGCTTGTTCTAAGGTCATCCCGTACACTGAAACGCTGCCAACTAACGGCAAATTCAGGGAACCGTCTGCCTGTACTTGGTGTTGACCGTTAGGGCCGCTGTATTCCGGGACGTTGAAGATGTCCATTTGAATACGATCGCCCGCTCCCAAAGTGTAAACTTCCGATCGTACACTTGAAGGTGCACTTGCCGGAATCGCCGGAAATCCCTGAACAGGAGGCACGGGTACGGGAACAGCAGAACCAGGAGGAGGAGGAGGAGGAGAGAAAGCAGGAGGAGGAGGCAAAAACTGGGCCATCCCCGGAGATGAACCCGCAGCCAGCGCTGACACTGTTAAAAATTTGACCGTGAAACCTTTGACAGTATTGAATTTTGAATAGTTTTTGCTCACCATCGCCTTTTGCCCCTATCCGCTTCCTAGCCCGCCACCATCAAATGTAACCCAACTGTTCTAACTTGCTTAGAACTTTTTTAACACTCTCTTCCACACTTTCTCGCTCTGTGTAACAAATAATCTCAGGATTGAGCGGTTCTTCATAAGGATCGTCAATTCCCGTAAAACCCTTAATTTCTCCTGCTCTGGCCTTAGCATACAGGCCCTTGACATCGCGACCTTCGCACACTTCTAACGGCGCTGTGACATATACTTCAACAAAATTGGGCTCCATTGCTCTAATTTCGTCACGAATTGCTCTGTAGGGGCTAATAGCTGCGGTCATTACCGCTACTCCATTGCGGCTCAGCAGGTGAGCTACAAATCCAATCCGCCGAATATTAGTATCTCGGTCTTCTTGGCTAAATCCCAAACCTTTTGACAAGTTGGTGCGAACGACATCTCCATCCAATATTTCAACTTTGCAACCTCTTGCCTTCAATTCGGGTTCGAGAGCTTTGGTGATAGTTGTCTTGCCGGAACCGCTCAGCCCGGTGAACCACAAAATAAAACCTTTTTCCATTTTCAGCCGTTAATTACTAAGTGGGAAATTATCAAGACGTAAAACTTTATAGATGCTGTTCCCTTTTTTCTATTATCGTTATTCGCGCTGTCAAATTGCCAATATTTGCGCGCCAAAAGTTAGAAATCAAAATTTGCGATCGCTCATGCCGTCATTTAGTAAAAAAAGTGTGCGCTCGTTGTATAATTACCGATTTATTATTTGTCAAGTCTTTACACAGTGAACTACCTACACCAACCAACTTCACGGAGCAGTATGGTGTAGGCTTCTTTCTTCACGGGGGATTGCCTCGACGATGGTAGATTTTTTACGTCCAGATCGTTTTGGGCTTACACCCCCTCCGAAAGCAGAAGCGCTAGTTCCTAACGCCAAAATCCGCAAGCCTTCATTTCTGATATTGATCGCGGCGTTGATATCACGATCGTGTTGTTTTCCGCAGTTTGGGCAGTCTACATAACGTATCTTCAGACTATCCCAACCTTTCTGAAGTTGAGGAATCGGTAGCAGCGTTTCTGAACAAAGCTGTGATGATGGAAAAAATCGATTGATTTCGACATAATTTCGCTCCAACTGTTCAGCTTTGTATTTGAGCATGGTGCAAAACGTTCCCCATCCTCGATCTGAAATAGCTCTGGCTAAGTTGGGATTCTTGACCATGTTCTTGACAGAGAGATTTTCTGTCACAATTACTTGGTTTTCGTTCACTATCTTGCGGGATAGCTTGTGAAGAAAGTCTTCGCGGATTCTGGCAATCTTGCTACACACTTTTGCCACCAGCAATTTCGCTTTTCTACGGTTCGTATAGCCCTTTTTCCTGGCTAATTTACGTTGTTTGCGTTTTTTGTTGCGTTCTAGTTTTTGTAGCTTTTTCTGAGCTTTTTTAGGCTGATTATGCTTCACTCCGTTAGAGGTGATCGCAAAATCTTTCAATCCCAGATCTACACCGATTGCATCGTTGACTGGTTCTAATGTTTGTTTGGACACTTCAAACAGTATTGATGCAAAGTACGTGCCATCTGTGTTTTGTGAGATGGTGACGCAACCTTGCTTACCATCAGGTAAACTCCGATGAAACTTAGTTTTGACATATCCCAATGTACCAGGAAATTTAATCGATTTCTCTGAAACCATCAGCTTGACATTCTGAGGATATGAAACCGATTGTTTCGATCCTTTCTTTTTGAATGTCGGATATTTAGTACGACCTTCAAAGAAATTCACGAAGGCTGCACTGAGATTGAATGTCACCCGTTGCAATGATTGAGAATAAGCAATTCCCAACCAGTCAAATTCCGTTTTCAAGCGGGGTAGCAATTTATCCATTGCAGCTTTACTCATACCTTTCCCAGTTTCCTTGTAAGTCGTTGTGGTTAGGTTCAACATTCGGTTGTATAACCAACGACAATTACCAAAACATTGAGCTAGGTATTGCTCTTGTTCGGGAGTGGGGTAGATTCTGACTTTAACTGCGTGATACACTGTTGCAACTTCTACCGTGTTTATAGATTCATGGTAACACACGTTTGGATGGTGTGTATAAAATTGTCGTGAAGTTATGTAGGAGATTGTTTATTTGGTCAGTCTCTCTTCCCTGGCTTTCAGCATTGGTCAGATATCTGACAAAATAAACCGGGCTTTCATCCCGCCGCCAAATCAAAGATTATAGCGGGGGCATTCCCGCCGTTCGAGGTAAAATTCACTTCGCGATCGCCAACGCCGAACATCTATCCGTAGCGCACCGATCGCCTTAATCTAAAATGGTATTGCCCATGTCTTCGGTCTTAAAAGCAGATATTTTGGTAGTCGGTGGCGGTACCGGCGGCACTGCAGCAGCCGTGCAAGCAGCCCGCCGAGGTGCCAAAACTATTTTAGTAAGCGAATTCCCCTGGCTGGGAGGAATGCTGACAGCAGCAGGCGTTTCTGCCCCCGATGGCAATGAATTAGCAGCTTTTCAAACCGGTTTGTGGGGCGCATTTTTGCGGGAACTCCAGCAGCGACAGCCGGGAGGTTTGGATTGGGGCTGGGTCAGTTTTTTTACTTACGATCCCCGCACCGGTGCTGAAATTTTCGCTGATTGGGTTAAATGTTTGCCGAACTTGCGCTGGATTTCTGGAAAAAAAGCTCACGATGTGCTGTATGAAGGAGATCGCATTTCTGGCGTTCAGTTTGCAGATTTTACGGTTTCCGCCAAAATCACTTTAGATGCCACGGAATTGGGAGATTTGCTGGCTTTAGCGCAAGTTGGACACCGCTGGGGTTGGGAATTCCAAGCCGAGTGGGGAGAACCCAGCGCGCCGACTGCCTCTAATGCTCTCACACAGAGCTATTCGGTGCAAGCTCCGACTTGGGTGGCAATCATGCAGGATTTTGGTAAAGGTGCGGCCGGGCCAGAAATTCCCGCGCCGCCTGTTGAAAATCCCGATCGATTTCTCGGTGCTTGGGACGGTTACACCCCCGAACAATTTATCAATTACGGCAGGCTTCCGGGCGGATTGTTGATGATTAATTGGCCCATTCGAGGTAATGATTATGGTGAAGGGGTCGATCGACTCATTAAATCTGAAGCATCTCGACAAGAATTCCTGCAAGAAAGTCTCTGGCATACTCAAAGTTTCGCCCGCTTCATTCAAACGCAACTCGGCCGCCGCTACGGCCTAGCACAGCATATTTTCCCGATTTCAACGATCAAAAATCAACAAAATTCTTCCCTTCTTGGTGCTTTCGCCATACATCCTTACTACCGAGAAAGTCGCCGCTTGCGAGGAGTACAAACAATCCGAGAACAAGATATTTTGCCTATTGCCGGCGGAAGAGTCGCGAAGTTGCCGATAAATTCTGAGGGTATTTGTGAAACAATTGCGATCGGCAACTATGCCAATGACCACCACTACCCCAGTGGCGACATTCCCTTGCAGCCAAAATCCATCCGCTGGGGCGGCCGCTGGACGGGAACTCCGTTTACCATTCCTTACAGCGCCCTAATTCCTGCGAGTACAGACGGTTTGCTAGTCTGCGAAAAAAATATTTCCGTCTCTCACATCGCCAACGGTGCAACTCGCTTGCAACCGACGGTAATGAACATCGGACAGGCGGCGGGGATGGCGGCGGCTTTGTGCGCGGAATCTGGATGTCAGCCGCGGGATTTGCCGGTGAGAGTTTTGCAGGAAGCTTTGCTGCAAGATTCCGAGGCGAGTGCGGCAGTTATTCCTTTATTTAATTTGACACGGGGGCGATCGGACTGGCTGGAGTGGCAACGCTATTATCTCGATCGACCTGAAGCATATCCCGCCAGCGGCGAATGTCAGCAGTCAGTAGAGAAACCAAGCAGTCAAACAGCAAACACCCACAGGCAATTTTCTGGCATTTTCCGCAGCCTCGGCGAACAAGACTGGACACTAACGCTGACAAGCCCCGCATCCTTAGCCGCTCAAACTTGGCAACTCGTGACTTTGGACTCGGAAACCGACAGATTTTTACAGAATTGCGAAACCGAAAAGCCTCTGACAGTATGGGGTAGGCTGAATTCGGCAGGTGCTTGGCTGCTGGCGGAATCAGTAGAATTGAAGAGGTAAGGTTTTTTGCAGAGATCCGAAAATTTCACAGAAATTTATCCTGATCGATCGGGGAGAGTCCGTATCAGTTAATAGACAATGACACGGATACTAACCCCATGCAAACTTACACACCAATTGCTTTACACAGTCTTTTGGGCGTTACTTTGAGCGCCACTGTCGTTCGAGCCTTTGAATCCCTCGTCGGACTGCTCGAAGTTGCCACCGCTTCATACATTTTATCCACCCAAACCGAACAAAGGGGCGATCGTTCTCCAGAAAGAGGCAGCGGACGCCGAGAGTTCATTGAGCCTAATCTTTACACTCATCAACTACAAGCATTTTAATGACATTGGACGAAAGCGATTTCCGTTATTGAGTTAGTTTCTGCCGCCCGTGTCGAGCGCTCAATCTGATTTCCGGGGATGCTAGTTTTTCAGGTTTCCAAGGCAACTGCATTTCTTGTTTACAGTCATTAGGCTCTTCTTTTATGTGAGTGATGATAGCATATAAACCTTAAACCGCCATCTATCGAGAGATTGAATCTTGTATTTGGCGGTTTTGTATATTATTGCAACCGTCGGGGTAATGCAATTATGAATTTTTTTATTAGTGAAGCCAGAGATTTTATTTATTCCCTTTTACATCGACTTCTGACTGCTCTCATATATCAGATGCTACGCATCCAAAGTGTCTGTTGCTTCGGGATGGGGACAGGGTGAGAAAGGAAGAGGAAAAGATAATTATCCGCTTTTTGTACAAGGATTTTAGGATACAATTTAAATGCGCGATAGCTTAACTAAAGCCTGATTCCTTCTTCCTTTTTCCTTCTGATTCGTGATTCCTGATTGCTGATTCTAGAGTTTGATAATTTCAGGGAAATTCATCCTGATAAGCCTGGGTAATGTCGTATCTCTAAATAGATACTGACACTAATACTACCCATGAAAACCTACACTGCAATTGCTTTACTGAGCCTGTTGGGCATTACCTTGACTGCCAGCGCCGCTCAAGCTTTTGAATATTCACTCCCCATGCTCGAAACTGCCACCGCCCAATATATGTTGTCAGCCCAAACTCAACAAAAGGGCGAGCACCCTCCTAAGAGGGGCGGCGGACGCAGGCATTTTACTGAGCCTAATGTTTACACTCATCCGCTACAAGATTTCTAATCGCACTGGACGCAAGTGATGACCACAACTGAGTTGCTTCGGGCAGTTCATTCGATCGCTCGATCGGATTTTCTGGGATTCTAGTTTTTCAGGTTAAGCGACAACTGCACTTTTTGTGGACAGTTCTGAGGATATTCTTTTTTGGGTTAGTAATGTTAGCATATAAACGGGGAACCGCCATCTACCTAGAGATAGATTCTAGTATATGGCGGTTTTGTATTGAAAACGCTTCAATTAAACATGAATTACCCACAGGCCTCTGCTCATCTGGGTTTTTCAACCAATATCCCTCGCCTTCCACGCCTTATTTTGGCGTTGCACAATTTGACGAGGATTTTTGTGGGGTGTCCTGCCTGCTGTGAAAATACAGCCGACGAGCTACGATATCCCATCCCACAAAACCATCAAAATTTTCCCCCAATTATTATGCAACAGCCTTGTTTTAGTTGATCGAACCGGGTTTCGGCATCCATGACTCGTCAAGAATTAGGGGATCGGAGTCGCCTCAAATTCCTGGGATCGCAACAGTTATTTACCTTCTCCCCCCCACAGGTAGGGTTTAATTTTCAACCACTGCACTATAATTAACTTGCGATAACTAACTTATATATAGGTAAACTGTCAGCGCAGAGGGTGCAGCAATCTACTTAAATTGGCCACCAATAAGAACCACTTATGCGGTGTGGATAGCCTTTAAGCCCATGCCCCTGTTACCTCAGGGAAATTAACTAACCTGAATATTAGGGTAGCTGGCAAGCTTTCCGGCGACAGTCGGCTATGCTTGATTCGGCGCTCTCGCAATAATTTAATGGAGGATGACAAAATGCCTCCTAATTTGGCTATTTCGGGGATAGTGATGAAAAATGACTCTTTGGATCTGGTCAAAAGCCTCAGCCCTAGTGCAATGGATCAGATCATGCTATATCTGGCGTTTAGCGCCATGAGAACCAGTGGGCACAGGCACGGGGCGTTTCTAGACGCGGCCGCAACGGCGGCTAAGTGTGCCATTTATATGACTTATATGGAGCAGGACAACAACCTGCGGATGACCGGGCACTTGCATCACATTGAGCCTAAACGGGTGAAGGTGATTGTTGAGGAAGTCCGGGAAGCTCTGACTCAGGGAAAATTGCTGAAAATGTTGGGTTCCCAAGAACCTAGATATTTGATTCAGTTTCCTTATGTCTGGTTGGAACAGTATGGTTGGATGCCGGGACGCCCTCGCATTCCGGGAAACAATTTGACTGTAGATGAAAAAAAATATCTCGAAGGCAAGATTCCTCCGAATCCGCCAGACGCTCAACTGATCAATTCTTTTCAGTTTATGGAGTTGATCGAGTTTCTGCACAGGCGATCGCAAGAAGATATGTCTCCAGAAAGGCGAATGCCTTTGAGCGAAGCTCTAGCAGAACACATTAAGCGGCGCTTGATCTATTCTGGGACAGTTACTCGCATTGATTCTCCTTGGGGAATGCCGTTTTATGCCCTCACTCGCGCTACTTACTCTCCCGCAGAGCAGGAAGAGCGGACATTTACTATGGTTGAGGATACGGCTAGATATTTCCGGCTGATGAAGGATTGGGCGGAAAAACAACCGAAGGTGATGCGAATTATGGAGACTTTGGATATTCCGCCGGAACGCCTCGACCAAGCCCTTGAGGAATTAGATGAAATTATTCGCAATTGGGCCGATCGCTATCACAAGCGGGGCGAACCGACGATGATTTTACAAATGGTTTTTGGGCCGCAAGACGACGCTTAGTTTGATTAACTATTAATCATTAGTCCTGAGTTGATTGCTTGAGACTAATGACTAATGATTAATAGACCTCTTGCCAAAATAATTAGGACGGGCTCTCCGGCCCATCCCACAATAAAAAATAACTCTTGTGGGATGGGCCGGAGAGCCCGTCCCATGAATTGATGAAAAGGATTTTTGCAAGAGGTCTAATAGCTAATAGATCGCGAGGCCGAAACCGGGTTTCTCTCGTAAAATACTGCGTTAAGGCCTTGAATTGTCGTAATAAACCCGGTTGATTGGGTCGCGAATGCCTCCAGGATTAACTAAGGTAAAAAAGCTCTCCAGGTCGCCGCGAGAATAATCGCTGCGATCGCTCCTATGAATGTATTAAAAAAATTTACCACCTCGTTCGTGAGCCACTCAAACTTTGATTGCACCGTCGCCCCAATGACGCTCTCGATGTTCGTGGCAATAAAAGCTGCAATAATACAAAAAACAATTCCTGTCAAGTCAATTAAACCGACGGCCCAACTCAAAAGCGCGATCAGAATTGAGCCGACAATACCTGCGATCGTTCCTTCCAAACTTACGGCCCCTTCCGTACCCCTAGGTACAGCCTGCAAGCTGGTAATCAAAAAAGTCCGCTTGCCGTAAGCTTTGCCGATTTCGCTGGCGCAGGTATCGGAAAGTTTGGTGCAAAAACTCGCCGCGTAACCCAGCAATAACAGGGAAATAGCATCTTGTGACACAGCCATCTGGCCTGTATCTCCTAAAATAGATAATGCCAAAACTCCTAAAGCGCAAAGAGTCGCGGTTAAAGCCGAACCCCAGACATTTTCTGGGCCTCGGGCGCCTGAACGCTTTTCGGCTATGCCTTCTGCTTCTTTTTGGGCTTTGCCTATGCGGGTAACTCCCGATCCCACAAGAAAGTAAAACATCACCACAGCATAGCCTTGCCATCCCAAACAGCCCCAGATGAGGACACCCAATATCCAGCCGTGAAATTGACCAGCGGGAGTGAGCAATTTTTTTGGGGCAATGGTGGCGATCGCGAGTAAAACTGTATTTAGGGCGATCGCCAGCAACCAAGGATTAGACCAAGATAAAGAATTAAAGAACAATTCTGAATTCTGCATTTAGTACCTCCATGAACCAAGTCTTATTTCATCTTGCCTTCCCCGTGACCGATATTGCCCAAACAAAAGCGTTCTATGTAGACGGGCTCGGCTGCGAACTAGGTCGCGAATCGCCTAATTCTGCGATTATGGGTCTGTGTGGTCATCAAATAGTCGCCCACGTCAGCCGCGAACCTTTGACGCCTCAGCGAGGCATCTATCCCCGGCATTTTGGGTTAATTTTTACTTCCGAAGCTGACTGGGAAGCGTTGCTAGAAAAAGCCCACCAAAACAACTTAAATTTCTATCAAGAACCGAGACGGCGATTTGTCGGTTTGCCTACAGAACACCGTACTTTCTTCTTAGAAGACCCTTTCCACAATATACTTGAGTTCAAGTATTATTGTGAAGCTGAAGCAATTTTTGGTCGCAGCGAATACGCTGAAGTTGGAGATGCTGTTTGATATCTAGTCCCGTAGCGATTTTCGTCCTGTGGGGCGGGTTTACCAGATTGTTGGTTTTAGGCAATTATTGTAGGTCAACCCATCCAAAATTTGACATTATACAAGAATGAATCAAACAGTTACTCATGAATTTTCAATGGTTCTGAAAGTGCTTCAGCCACCGCTTTTAAACTGCTTGAATGCCTCGCCATCATGGCATGGGCGAAAACAGACAATTTTACTTCTTTGGCAGCAGATATTTGGGAACTAGAAGCCGGTACAATGATAAAATCCCAATCTGTCCAAATCGAAGTAAAATTGAGCTTTTCCAACAAGGCAGCATCTCGATTTAAATCTTCCAGAAAAGCACTGCCAGGACGCATTTGAACGCAGCCTTTTCCCCAGAGAGTGTAAGCCATCCAAGTACCACTGTGAGGAGAAGATATGGCAATAAAGCGCTGCACTCGGTTAATGCCACCTAACCTTTGCAGGTAGTAGCGAGTTACTAAACCGCCCATACTCAATCCTACTATATCTAAATGCTGTTCTGGCGCAAAGGTTTTGTCTATATAAGCTGCTATTTGTTGGGCTAATTCGTCTATGCTGGCGTTGCCCCAATGGGGCGAGAGATTGAGGGTATAGACCGACCATCCCAGTTGGGTGAGGTAGGCAGACATTTTGTGAAAAATTCCCGATTTTCTGAAGATTCCGTGAATTAGCAAGACTGGGTTGCGGCTGAAATTGCTATTCATTTTTAAGTGGAATTTTATTTTGATGAGGTGCTTTTAGTTCTTCAACTATTGCGTTAATACTTAGGGGTTCGGTCACCATTTGGCGGTGCAGCAAAACGTTGACTTTAACTTCTTTACCTACTGGCATTTGGGAGCTGTTCGCCGGTACAATCATTATGTCAAATGGCGTCCACATTGATGTAAAGTTTATGCGTTTGAGCATTGTCACATCTTGATTTAAATCGCGCAGCAAGCCACTATCGGGGCGCATATCCAGGTATCCTGGTAGGCGTAGGGAATAAGCGGTGAGGGTGCCGTGATGGGGGGAAGATAGGGTGATGAAACGCTGTACGCGGTTGATTCCTCCGAGTCGCTGGACGTAGTAGCGACTGACGATGCCGCCCATGCTGTAGCCTACTATGTCTAAAGGCTGTTCTGGATCGAAGGTTTCAGAGATGTAGTCTGCGAGTTGCTTGGCCAGTAAGTCAAGGCCGAGGCTGCCGTCGTTGGGGGTGAGGTTGAGGCTGTGGACTGACCATCCGAGTTCGGTGAGGCGGGCGGACATTTTGCTGAAAATCATCTTTGTGTCCCAGATGCCGTGTATGAGGATGACGGGATTGCGATCGAGCGAACTGTTCATTTGAAAAGAAAATTGCTTGGTGATTAAAGCATAAATCACTCCCCTAGGGAGTTTTACCCCTACTAGGACAGCTAGGGAATCGGATCGAGGTACGATCGGCAATTGGTGGGAATCGGTAAAAAATTCTGAGATACTTGTAAATAAGTGCAAAGCATCCTGGTATTTATACCTAAAAGTTGCTTTGATGAGCTAGCTTAGATACAGCAAAATGTAAATTTTGATTAAGAAATGTAGACTAAAGTTGCCTTACCTCGTAATCTAACTTTGTTGACAAGCTTGTACAAATTTCTCTAAAAGAACAAAAGGAGTAAGTGTAATGTTTGGTTTTATCAAAAATTTCTTCGGCGGTATTTTCGGCTTTTTCGGCAGAATGTTGGGCTTGAAAAAGTCTGAATATTTCCTAGATTTGGGCGAATCGGGAGCAAAGGAACCAGCAAAAGTTGCCCCTGCGAAGGCTGAGCCTGTTGCAATCGCACCGGCAAAAGTTGAGTCTGAAAAGTCTGTTAAGTCTGAGAAGTCTGAACCAGCTAAAAAGGCTAAGGTAGAGAAAAAGTCTCAGAAAGAAAAGGAACCAGTTGCTAGCGTTCCTGCTAATACTGCGGAACCCGCAAAAGTACCTGCTGTTGCACCAACTAACGGCAAAGTGCCGAGTCAAGCTGAACCGAATCGGACTTTTGCTCCTAATAATTTAATGCCGACATCAAATGCAACTCGTCGTGGCCCTGGCCCCAGCATGAACAATTTCCGGGAAATGGCTCGTCAGGTGAAAACGAAGTAGGAAATTGGGAATTGATAATAGGGAATTGGGCATTGGATAATTCCCAATGCTGACGTTAACAAATTAAAAATGGGATTCCTCATTTTTAATTTTAACTATTTGTTCTATTCCCTATTTTCTTGGTTTCTGAGGAAAGCTAATCCGCTGTATAGCTGAAAAGCTGAGTCCCAAGGAGTTTCGGATTTGCGCTCGACTTCTATATGAGATTCGATCTTGCTCAACATATTAGTGTAATCGAGCACTGTCTCGGCAAAGGGCGTAAATTCTGACCAAACTGTAACGTCAAGCTGGCGATCGAATATTTCCAGTAAGTGATTCCAGTTAATTCGGGTGGTACTTTGAGGAATTTGTTGAAAGTTTTTGACTCTCGATGTTTTGTTTTTCTGATTCGGTAAAGTGGGGAGCTCGGCTGAAGCTTTGGTGAAGTCAACTCCTTCTTGAAATTCGTAACTTTGGTCGCAAATTCGCAGAATGCAGTTTCTGCGGGGAATGTGTAAGTCACAGATTTGAGCGTAATCTTGCCTGATTTCTCTGTGGCGAAATTGCTCCTTTCTTCGGTTGGGGGAGTAGTCCATGACTTCGATGAACATCGGCAACAAGCCTTCTACTCTTTGGGTAACTTCTGACCAGTTAAATTCGATCGCACCGAGTCGATCGAGTTGATTTTTGCAAACAACGGCTGGGGAAGAGAGAGACTGGAAGTGTTGTACTCGGAAGATTTGGATTTTTTGAATATCGCTTAAGCTTGCCCAAAATACCGGAATGCCGGCGTTGAGGAGTTCTTGACCGTAAATTCGGAGTTCGGCGATGGGGCCAGTTTTGTAGAGTCTCCAGCCGCGGCTTTGGATTTGCATCCGGGTTGTGTAGGCGTCGATTTTAAAGATTCTGCTGATATTTTGAATGGCGGCGGGTTTGTTTTCGGGACTCACGGGTTCGAGGATGAGGAGTCCGGGTTCGAGGTTACTGGGGTCGTTTTTGGCGGTTTCTATGGCTTGTTGGCGGAGGTTTTGTTGTGCGGTTTCAATCCGTTGAATAGCTTGGCGGGTCTGGGAGACGATTTTGGGGTTGGTGATGTCGCGGAGTATTTGTTTATAGGTTGTTTGGGCTTTTTCGAGGTTGTTGGTGAGTTCGTAGTAGCGGGCGATATAGTATTGTACCCACGGATTTTCGGGAGATTCTTTTTGTAGTTGTTTGATGAGTTGGGCAGCTTGTTTGTAGTCTTTACCCTCTAGGGCGGCGGCTATTTGGTTGATGTCTGTCATGGCAGTTGCGGGAATGGCGTTGTTTCTATCTTGGCTGATGTTTGGTTGGTTTCGCCACTGGTTAACAATTTTCGCTGTTATGTTAGTTTGGGATTTTGGACTGTTGGGAAAAATTAAGATTTCGATTTTTAACCACAGATAAACGCGGATGAACGCGGATTTGTAGAGATGGATGTTGAGTGGATTTAAAAAAAATATAAGTTAAAGTTGATTGGAATTGATGCTTAAGCTGTAGGAACCTTTGCTTGTGCGATCGCCTCCTTTAACAACTATTTTATAACTGCCGTTACTAGGCAATTTTGCAGTGATTTGAGACTCTCGGCGATTCTGGGAGTTACCTGTTGTTTGGGCAATATTTTTGCCGCTGGTGTCGAATAGTGTTAGGTTGTGGTCGAATGCTCTGCTTTTTAGGTCGATCGTAATAGATTGACCTGCCCGTCCTTGAAATGTGTGTTCGCTGGGGTCGCCGTCTTTGAGGGTTCCCCGCTGCTGTAGGATGGAAAGAGAGGTGAGTTTTGGGCGATCGACATTGCTCAATTCTAAGCCGTAATTTGTCACGGGTGCTTCGGGGCCATTTCCTTCTCGGACTACGATGATAAAAGTTGTTTTGGTGTTGATATCTCGGACTATTTTGTCAATAAAATTGGCTTGTACTTTTTGTTCTTTTATAGGTTTTGGTTGATTAAAATTGGGTTGCGATATACAGAGAAGTACGCCTCCATCTTGATAGCGGGCGGCGTAGAACAAATAGTTTTGACCGTTAGTTGTAAATTCGTTTCTGCTAAAAATAGTAAATCTTTCAAGTTGCGGTAGTTGCTGATTGCGCTGGCAATTTTTATCGATGTATATTTCGTTGGCTGATGGCTGTCGCTGGGCGAAAACTGCTGGGACGATGGTGGTTACAATTGCTGAGATGATGGTGAGGGTGAGGGTGAAGGGCGATCGGCTTTTCATAAATACTTGTTTCTATTTATTGTTGTCAGGTGTTGTACGGTGTACTTCCTATTTTATCTTTGTTTTAAATACTTTTCTATTTCCGCAGTGCGCTGTTTAGTCATGCGATCCAAACATTCATTGAGGAAACCTCGATAACCGGTACCGCCACGACTTTTATAAACTTCAAATTCACAGGTTTTATCTCTTAACTGAATCCACCCTAATTGTGCTTCGGAAATTAGCGCCCGCTCTTCGACACTCAATTGGGAAATCAGTTGTTTGTAAACCTCGTTCAGTCGTTTATCCGAGGCTTCGTAATTCAACCGAATACAAGTTCTGACTTGTGCATCTCCTTGCGGGCGATCGCAATTAATCTGTTGAGCAATGGGAAAAATCGGAGATTGTGCCGAAACTGATGTTGTACCGAAAATTGCCAAAATGGCGCTCCACCAAAAGAGCGATCGACCTTTCCTCAACTCTATTTTCATTCCCCGTCAACCCACCTATCTGATGAATTCTTGGTTATTTGTGGATATTAGCACTTCTCAAATGCCGCGCCAACTAAAGATAAAGCCACAATCGGAGCTGTTACCGCTCTTAAAATTCTACTCCCCAAAGAAACAGCTTCAAAACCAAATTCGATCGCTCTTTTCACCTCACCCTCAGTCCATCCACCCTCCGGCCCAACAGCAATCACAATCGATTCTCCCCCAGCCGGGGGCGAGTACGGGGGCACCGCCCCTACACAGGAGGGAGCGAAACTACCAATCAAACAATCCCACAAATGCCCAGTTTCCCCGCGAGCCACACAAATAAATCGATATTTTTGACGGCAATCTTTTACAGCAAATTCAAACGAAATAGGAGCTAAAATTGTCGGCACAATTTGACGTTCCGACTGTTCCGCCGCCTCCCCAGCTATTCTTTTCCACCGCTCAACTTTTTGATCACTTGGTTTGAGCAAAGTTCGATCGCTCGTCACTGGCACAATACTTGCCACACCTAACTCCGTCGCTTGTCTCACAACCTCGTCAAAGCCGTTTCCTTTGGGCAATGCCGCCATCAAAGTAACTTCCACGGGTAGCTCCCTGTTCACAGCAATCTCCTCTTTTATGGAGGCAAATAACCCGGTTTCCCGTACTTCTAGGACTGCTAACCACCAATGTCCCCGTCCGTCCATCGCAATAAATCGATCGCCCGCTTGCAAACGTAGCACTCGATTTAAATAATGTTGCTGTTCTCTAGTTAAGTCGATTTGGCGCTCGCAAATTTGAGCTGCAGTAATTGCTAATCTTTGTAATTGAGACATTGAATTTGGGATTGTTCGTTTTCTATTAGAGATTTTTTTATTTAACCGCAGAGAACGCAGAGAACGCAGAGGAAGAGAGAATGAGAGGAGATAGGCAGGCGGGGTTTCAACAGTTCAAAAAACAATAAAGGCAAAGCATCTACAACCGGAATTATTTTACAAATTCAAGTTTTTTTCTGCAAATGCTCTGCCTTTATATTACTTTTGCCAGAAGTCTATTGAATACAATCGAAAATCACCAAGCGAAAATCGAAAATCGGCTTATCCTTCCTCCTTAATCTTCTTTAAATAAGTGGAAATCGCTTCTGTAGCTAGCTGCGTGATTGGCTTGCCCTGACGGGCTGCTTCTTCCTTGAGCTCGTTGTAAATTTCATCGCGGACGCTAATTCGACGGCGGACTTTACCACCGCCAGCAGTGGCAGTCTCATTTGCATCGTCGTTACTAGACGTAACTTCTAATTCATTAATCTCAGTTGTCATCGAGTCAGCAGATTGGTAGTTGGTTACAAATTGACGGATAGATTCTAACCCGACGCGATCGCAAAAATTGCCAAAACTCTCGTTCAGTTGCCGTTTTTGCTTGAAATAAACAAAAATCGGCTCCAGAAAAGCTTCAAAATCCTTGACGTGCAGCTTTTCCTCAATGGGTTTTGCCAGCCGCGTTTGGTCGGGAGAACCGCCCAGCCAAATCTGGTAGGATTCCGGGGAACTCCCGACAAACCCCAATTCTGCCATATAAGGACGGGCGCATCCATTTGGGCAACCCGTCATCCGCACCACCAAATGCTCGTCTGCCAAGCCAACTTTGGTCAAAAGTGCGCGAATCCGCTCTAAAATGCTCGGCATCACGCGCTCAGATTCGGTAATCGCTAACCCGCAAGTCGGCATTGCTGGACACGCCATCCCATAGCGCACCAATGGGTCGATCGCAGTTTCCCGCTGAATGCCGCATCGATCGAGTATTCCCTGAATTTCCTGTTTGATATCCGGCGAAACATCGTAAATCAGCACGTTTTGGTGCGGCGTCGCCAGTATCGGCAAGTTGTACTTCTGCACAATTTCCCGCAAAGCCGTTTTTAGCTGAAACGACCCTTCATCCTTGATCCGGCCATTATCCACAGAAATGCCGACAAACAGCTTGCCGTCTCCTTGTTCGTGCCAGCCCAAGAAATCAAAATACTTCCACTCAGGCAGCGGTTTAAAGGCTTCTAGTGGCTTGCCAAAATATTCGGCTACTTTTTCGCGGAACCACTGTACACCTTTGTCGTTAATCAGGTACTTCAGTCGCGCGTGCCGTCTGTCTGTGCGATCGCCGTAATCTCTTTGGGTTGCTACAATTGCCTTGACCAAATCGTAAACATCATCCTTGGCAACATAGCAAATCTCGTCAGCAACCCGCGCAAAAGTTTCTTCTTTATTGTGAGTACGGCCCAAACCGCCGCCAGCAAACACGTCAAAACCTTGCAACTCGCCAGCTTCATTGGTAATTACCACCAAGCTCAAATCCTGAGAGTACAAGTCAATTGAATTGTCTCCCGGCACGGTGACGGAACACTTGAACTTGCGCGGCATATAATGGCTGCCGTAAATCGGTTCTTCTTTGTCGTCGCTAAAGATTGTGCCGTTGCCGTTTTTCTGTCTCGCGGCCTTGACTGCTGGGTCTTCCTCAGCCGAAACGGCTTTTTCCCCATCCAACCAAATTTCGTAATAAGCACCGGTTTGCGGCGTTAGCAAATCGGCGACATTGCTGGCGTATTGCAGCGCATACTGGTATTCTGGGCGATTTTTGTATGGTGCTGGCGGTGCCATGATGTTGCGGTTCAAGTCGCCGCAAGCTCCCAAGGTTGACCCCATATTTTTAATAATTGAGGAAAACACTGCTTTAAGATTTTTTTTCAACACGCCGTGCAGTTGGAAACCTTGGCGCGTTGTGACGCGGATTGTCTGATTGCCGTATTCTTCAGATAGCTTGTCTAAGGCTAAGTATAATTGCGGCGGAGTGAACCCGCCGGGATTGCGGGTGCGGAGCATGAACTGATAATCTTTTTCTTGTCCTTTAACTCGATTGTCGCGGTTGTCTTGCTGGTACGAGCCGTGAAATTTGAGAATCTGAATCCCCTCTTCGGTGAAGTGGGTAGTTTCTTGTAACAGTTCAGTCGCAACGGGTTCTCGTAAATAGTTGCTGCGTTCTTTGAGACCTTCTGATTTAGAGGGTTTGCGCGCAACAGGCGTTGAAGTGGAAGATGTGATCATGGGAATGTATAGTGCCAGTTATAATTAGATACAGCCGATCGAATATTTCTTGACAATTTGACACTTGACAAATTTGCACTTGACAAATCTCCTCAGAAATGCTGTGTCGGATATGTTGACAACTCGGTTAACAAGTCAGTTAACAAGTAAGTTAATAACGGTAATCCGGTAGGAATTCTGATATTGTTCAATTGTAACACGATCGACCCGGGGCTGAAAAATTGTAATTAAGAGTTTATACTTTCGATCGCTTAAGTGTACGAAACTTTAGAAATAATTAACCTCAACCATTGAAACTATGTCACTGTATGACGAAGACACCTTTGTGGTGTTAGAAACAAACCAGTCAGAGCAGTTTTTGACTGCGGCGGAACTGTTAGAAAAGCTGAAAGCCGTGTTAACCGAGGAACACGAAGATTTGCCGCAGGACGTTGATAAAATATCGGGCGTGGAAGCTCAAGCCAAGTATTTGATTGATACTTATTGTGAATTAGATGTCGGGGCTGGAAAATTTTTACAGTGGTATGCTGTGCGCTTGGAAAAGTAATTTTGGGGATGGGGATTGGTAATACAGTTAGCCGTTAGCAGTTAACATTCAAAAATTTTTCAATCTAAAATCCAAAATCTAAAATCTAAAATCGGTTAATCTTCCAACTGTTGAACCGATGATACTTCAACTGCGGTAACATCGATCGTACCGGGCGGTGTCAAGCGACTAAAATGACCTTCCTCTATTTGCAGAGGTTCGCCGCAGTTGGCACACTGAAACTGAGTTTGATTTAAAGCTGTAAATTCGTATTGACAAACTGGACAATTGTCCTCAATTAAATTGCGTTTCAGCCACCACTGAAGCGCGAAAAATGCGACCACAGGCGTCAACAACAAAAAAGCTACTAAAATCAACACTGATTTAACTATCCACCCCAAACCAATAGACACCAACAAATACGCGATGCCCAGCAGTATCAACCAATTGCTAATACGGGGTAGCTTGAAAGATATTTTGGGGGTGCCTTGGTTCACTGTGGTCTCCTTTGGTGTCTTTGCAGGTAGGCATAACTCTATCCTACTCAGAAATTCAGGCGGTCGATCGAGTTAATTTTTCTATTGTACACCCAGAAACCGCTCTCTACGGCATAAGTTTATCTGAGTCAGAGGGTTGAAAAATTCCTTGTAAGGATTGACAAAGGGATTCAAAACTAAATATCGCGAGGGTTTCTTCTCTCAACCAGTCGCGATCGCACCTTTTATCCTCTCCTCGCAGCATTTCCACACAAGCAAGCGCTACTGCTGCTGAATCTCGGTGGGGAACTCGCCATCCCAGTTTACCATCTTGCAGCGGATCGGCCGACCCGTCCGCGTCTCCCGCGAGTACGGGTACTCCGCAAGCCAGCGCTTCCAAATAAACTATACCGAAGCCTTCCTGGGAGGGCATTACATAAGCATCGGCCAACTGGTAATGTGCTGCTAAATTTTCTGTCGGTACAAAACCCGCAAATATTACTCTTTCGGCAATTCCCAAATCTTCAGCGAGTTTGGCTAATCTAGGTCGATCGTCTCCTCTGCCAATAACTAAGTATTTCACATTCGGAAAAGTTTTGGCTATTTGTGGCAAAGCTTGAATAGTGACATCGACGCCTTTGTAAATATCCGTCGATCGCAATCTGGCTACAGTCATCAATATTTTAGCACCAACCAAATTGTACTGCTCTAATAAATCTTGTGGCTTCGGCCCCGTCGTAAATATATTTTCATCTACAGTACAAGGCACTATGTGGAAATTTTCAGGATTTAATTGGTTAATTTTGCAAGTGCGATCGCGCGTGTACCTGCTAATAGTCCAAATACTGTCAGCTTGTCTCATTGCTGTTTGATATTTGGGCGGAAGCGGTTCCCACACTTCCTTGCCATAAGTTAAAATTGTGTAGGGAATTCCCAGTGGCAGGCATAAAGTTTGAATCAGCGGTGCGAGTTTGATATGACCGCAAAAAACCCGTTTCGGTCGTTTTTGCAGCAATCGAGTTAGTAATATTGTAGCAAACGTAAGACGGTCAAACCCGCGATTCTCGGTTTTGAGGTAATAAAATTTCAGATTTTTTGACTCGTAAGGATTGTTGCAGTCTTCGGAATCTCGCAACAGCAAAACTTCAGCTTGGGGCGGTGAGTTGGTCCCTGCGGTTATTGACTGGTAAGCTTTGAGAATGTCTTGAACGTAGGATTGAATGCCGCCTTCGCTGGCAAATATTTCTAGGAAACAGAACACGTAATTTGTCGATCGCATCTCAGATTTAGGCATTGACAGCGCAGACAATTATTGCAGTATAGTGATTTTGCCAAAAAGGGCGATCGCCATTATCCAGAGCTTTTCCACCATATCAAGATGACTGTACTTGCAGGTTTTACATAAAAATATTTGACTCGCCTACTCTCACCGTTAGTTTTGAGCGAAGCTCTGCTTTTTAACTAGGGCTTTTTAACTAGCTGCATGGGTGAGCGCGAGGCTTTGGTTGCAGTTTACTACGATCTACCGTTATTAACAGTAAACTTAATGATTTTTTACAATATCCTACCTCAAGTAAAATTTAAGATTTATTGAGTTGGTGCGGTGCATCCGACCAGACTGCGGATCAGCAGATCGGTGTCGATATAGGAACTCGCATCTTTAGTTTTTGCTAAAAGTTTTGTCTATCCAAAGATAGATATCGAGCCAGTATTGAACTGTTATCATCAGCAAACATAGAGAGTTAAATTCAATATGACTCTGCCAGGTTTTAAAAACAATTTCTGAAAAATTTTGTCGAAAATATTCTCCTAAAATTTTCTAAAACGCTGCTAAAATTAAGGCTCATAAAGCATTGAAAAAAAATCAAGCCGAGTTGATTTTTTCTGCAGGGAAAACCGAGCCTAGATATTCGTATCTAGTCTGTTCGTAAAAGTAGTCTAACGAGCCGAGCAAGAAAGTTTTAAGAGTAGAAAATAAACAAGGTTTTGTACAATCATGTACGAGGAATAGCCTGTCACCTAAAATATTAGGTATTCGAGCTTAAACCTGACAAAAGCTAATCTTAGGTTGGCAACGCCATATTTATGAGCGACTCTCTCCAAACGAGCCTTCATTGGAGTTTGAGGTGAAACGAGTAACGATCGCACTCAGTCTTTTTAGTCTACTCAGCAGCACTCTGGCAAGTTGCACCGCCGCTTCCCAGAACGCTCAAAACAGCACGCAAAAAAGCAACTCCGAACTTTCATCAGTTGCTGTAGCAGTCCGTGACCTCGGCAATCCATTCTTCGTACAAGTTGGCAAGGGCGCTGAGGCCGCAGCCAAGAAAATCGGCGGTGCAAACGTGAGGACAACTCTCGTTTCCAGCGGCGACGATTTAAATCAGCAATTTAATCAAATCGAAAACTTTATTGCCTCTAATGTCAGCATGATTGTACTCAATGCTGCTGACACCAAAGGCATTGCCCCGGCTGTCGAAAAAGCCAAGCAAGCCGGAATTCCGATAATTGCAGTTGATACCGCCGCCGAGGGAGGCGTTGATGCCACAGTTACTTCAAATAACGTGCAAGCTGGCGAAGTAAGTTGTCAATATATAGCCGATCGCTTGAAAGGAAAAGGCAGCGTTGTGATTATCAACGGGCCTCCCGTCGCTTCAGTGGTCGAGCGAGTTCAGGGTTGCCAGAGTGTGTTCTCCAAATATCCCGATCTCAAAGTTCTTTCCAAAGATCAGAACGCAGAAGGTAGTCGCGATGGCGGGTTAAGAGTGATGAGCGATTTGCTTACTTCCTTCCCGAAAATTGATGCTGTTTTTGCAATTAATGACCCCTGTGCCATTGGTGCAGAATTAGCAGCCAAGCAAGCACAAAGGAGCGAGTTCTTTATTGTGGGAGTCGATGGTGCACCTGAAGCTTTAGATGCGCTCAAGCAGAACAACAGTTTATTTGTGGCTACAGCAGCTCAAGATCCATTTCGCATGGCAGCCAAAGCCGTTGAAGTCGGCAACGACATTCTGAAAGGAAAAAAGCCAGCCAATCCAAACATTCTGATTCCAGTCGCGCTGATTACTCGCGAAAACGTCAATCAACATAAAGGCTGGACAAGTGAATAAACCAGGACTTACTGGCAACCGACTGGTTTGTGAAATTACTTCTTTTTGGTAGTCATTCTGCTATTGACAGGAGTAAAGTGGGCAATGCGTACCCTACAGATATACCTGCAATTAATTCCCCAAATTGATTTAGCAAACGTCGAATTGTAATTCGCCTAAAATTACGGTATTTGCGATGGTAAATAGCACTCAAAATTCAATTAAAACTCAGCCCGTCCTCGAAATGCAAGGTATTACAAAAACCTTTCATGGTTTTACAGCCTTGCACGATGTAAATATCACCGTTTACCCAGGCGAAGTCCACGCCCTCATGGGGGAAAACGGTGCGGGCAAAAGTACGCTGATGAAAATTCTGGCGGGAGCCTACATAGCTGATGCAGGCGAAATCAAAATTGACGGTCAAGCTGTTAAGATGACAGACCCCGGTCAAGCCAGAAATTTAGGGATAGCGATTATTTATCAAGAACTCAATCTCGCCCCCAATCTGACAGTTGCTGAAAACATTTTTATGGGCAGCGAGCTGAAGAAAGGAGGTACATTTTTAGACCAAGATGAAATGCGGCGTAGGGCCGCTGAGGTATTAACAAACCTCGACGCCAGTTTTGATGCTGGAGACCTGGTTTCCACACTTTCAATTGCCGAACAGCAGCAAGTGGAAATAGCTAGGGCACTCAAAGATAAAAGCCGAATTTTAGTGATGGACGAGCCGACAGCGGCACTTTCAGACCGCGAAACAGATAAGCTTTTTGAAGTGGTTCGCCGTTTGCGGAATGAGGGCATTGCTATTATTTATATCAGCCACCGGATGGAAGAGATTTATGCCCTTGCCGATCGCGTGAGCGTGATCCGAGATGGCGGATATATTGGCTCTCTTGAAAAGCACGAAATTTCTGCCAATCGCCTGGTGGAAATGATGGTGGGTCGTTCTTTACAGGATTTGTACGAAAACAAGCATCAAATAACACCAGGTGCTGTTGTTCTTGAGGTAACAAATTTAAGCGACGGCCGCAAAGTAAAGCCGGCCACTTTTCAACTTCATGCGGGCGAAATTCTGGGTTTAGCTGGTTTAGTTGGCGCCGGCCGAACAGAACTTGCCCGCCTGATTTTTGGTGCAGATCGAAAGACAAGCGGTGAAATAAAACTCGAAAATCATCCTCTCAATGTCTCAACACCCAATGAAGCAATGGCCGCCGGAATTGCTTACGTGCCCGAAGATCGCAAGGCTCTCGGACTATTTTTGGAGGCAACTTCGGGTGAAAATATCACCATGAATGTCCTCGAGCGAGAAGCAAAAGCTGGCATTATTAACTCAAATTTTCTGTTAAAAATTGTCAATGATGCTATTAATAATTTGCAGATTCGCCTTGCAAGTCCAAGCATCAGGGCAATGGATCTTTCTGGGGGGAATCAGCAGAAGTTGCTGCTAGCGCGTTGGTTGGCTATCAACCCAAAGGTACTTTTGCTAGATGAACCGACGCGGGGTGTGGACATTGGCGCCAAAAGCGAAATTTATCGAATTATTAGCGATTTGGCAGCCAAGGGTGTAGGTATTTTAATGATTTCCAGCGAGTTGCCGGAAATTGTGGGAATGAGCGATCGCGTCTTAGTGATGCGAGCAGGAAGCCTCGTCGGTGAAGTAGGCGGATCGACTGGGGAAAAAATTACGCAAGAGAACATTATGGCTTATGCCACTGGTGCAAAAGAGGTAGTAAAATCATGAGTCAAACGCAAACAAAAACGAACAGAAATTCTGGGGGCGATCGCCAAAAAGCCAGTAAAGCTCAAGCTTGGAAAAATTTCATCCAAGTTGCCGGTATCCTGCCGATTTTGGTTGGCATCTGTATAATTTTTTCCCTGGTAACGCCCAACTTTCTTTCAGTAGGAAATTTGATCAATGTCATCCGGCAAGCCTCGATCAATATTGTCCTAGCTACCGGCATGACTTTTGTGATTTTGACTGGCGGAATTGATCTTTCTGTCGGGTCTATTTTGGGCGTGACTGCCGTAGTCGGGGTACTGGTATCCTTAGTTCCCGGTCTGGGTTGGTTTGCCGTACCGGCTGCGTTAATAGCCGGAGTATTTTTAGGATTACTTAACGGCTCCCTAATTGCCTATTTAGGTTTGCCTCCGTTCATCGTCACCCTGGGTTCTTACACTGCTTTACGGGGAGTTGCTTATTTAGTAGCTAACGGCACTACAGTTATCAATAGAAATTTGAATTTCGCGTGGGTAGGTAACAGCTATGTTGGCCCTATTCCCTGGTTAGTTATTATCGCTTTTCTCGCAGTTTTAGCGAGTTGGTTTGTCTTGCGGCGGACTGTTCTGGGGAGGCATATTTATGCTGTGGGAGGTAACATTCGGGCAGCACGATTGACAGGTATTAAGGTGAGTCGCGTGCTGTTATTTGTCTATGGCGTGAGTGGGTTGCTTTCTGGTTTAGGTGGAATTATGAGCGCGTCGCGCCTCTACAGTGCGACGGGAATGTTGGGGCAAGGCTACGAATTAGACGCGATCGCTGCTGTAATTTTGGGAGGAACGAGTTTTACAGGTGGAATTGGCACTATTTGGGGTACTTTGCTGGGGGCTTTAATTATTGCCCTGCTAAACAATGGACTAACTCTCATGAACGTGTCTTTCTTCTGGCAGTTAGTTGTCAAAGGTCTGGTGATAATTATCGCAGTAACGATTGACAAAGTTCGCACCGGTTCAAGCGCAGCGTAAAGGTATTGCTAATTCGGTGTATCGGTTCCTTATTCGGAGCTTTATCTTATGCACATCCAGCATTTTTATCACCTGATTACTGCTTTTATCCTGGGTTCACCTGCTGTGTTTCTACTAACATCATTACCAAGTTTTGCAGCACCAATTGAGAGATTAGTTGCTTCTGAACCGTTAAATACCTTGGCAGAAAACCCCTTCGGGCAGGTAAATTCTGTCTCTCAACTCTCGGATGTAAAACCGACTGACTGGGCGTTTCAGGCGCTGCAATCTCTAGTAGAACGCTACGGCTGTATTGCCGGTTATCCCGACGGCACCTACAGAGGAAACCGCGCGCTGACGCGGTACGAATTTGCAGCAGGATTGAATAGCTGTCTCGATCGAGTTAGCGAACTAATTGCCGCAGGAACAACCAACCAGATTACTGGGGAAGATTTAGCTATCGTCCAAAAGCTGCAAGCAGAATTTGCAACTGAATTATCGGTGTTGCGGGGTCGAGTCGATGCTCTCGATGCACGCACAGCCGAACTAGAAGCGAATCAGTTCTCCACCACGACTAAGCTGAATGCGGAAATTATCGTGGTGGTAACAGATACCTCGGGCAACAGTGTTGGGGATTCGCGCGATCGCACCAACACTATGGTTGCCAACCGGGGGCGATTAAATTTGGAAACCAGCTTCACCGGTCGCGATATGCTGAGAACCCGTTTGGAATTCGGCAATTTGGGCAGGAGGATTGCCGATGAGACGGGTACAAATATGACGGCCTTGAACTTTGATGGCAATGTCGATAACACAATCACCGTTCCTCACGTATTGTATGTAACGCCGCTGACCTCTAATCTGGCGCTGACCGTCGGCCCCACAGGTGTTGGGTATCCCGATATTACGGATTTACTGACTCCTCCAACGATCGCCAGCGATAGTGAGGGAATTCCCTCGAAGTTCGGACAATACAATCCCCTCTACCGCCGGGGAGGTGGCGGTGCTGCTGTCAACTGGACGATCGTCAAAAACCTCACCCTGACTGTGGGCTATGTAGGCGGAAATCCCAATCTCTCGCAGCAAAGTAACGGTTTATTCAACGGTTCGTACAACGCTCTGGTTCAGCTTGCCTACCGGGGCGATCGCGGAGCAATTGGCGTAGCCTATTCTCGTACCTTTGCGCCAAGCGGTAAAGCCGACCTCACAGGCGGTACGGGCAGTTTTCTGGCTGCGCGACCGTTTGGGGACAATATTGCTACATCCAGCGATTCTGTAGGCGTACAAGGATTCTACCGCCTTGCTCCCCGGTTGCAAGTTCACGGTTGGGGCGTTTATACTCGCGCCAATGCAGAAAATTCCGGTGTTAGCAGCGTTTCTGATGGTAGAGGTGGCGTGGTTTTGCTAAATGTTGACGGCGACGATCGCGCCGATATTGTGTATGCAGCGATCGGGGTAAGTTTCCCAGATGTGGGAGGTGAAGGCAACCTACCGGGGATTTTAGTGGGTTTACCAGGTCGCGTGACGAGCAGTAATGTGCGCCGCGAGCGAGATACTTCCTATCACATTGAAGCTTTCTATCGCTTTCAGGTCAACGACAACATTTCTATCACCCCTGCTGCTTGGGTCGTTGTTAATCCTGAGAATGACAGCCGCAACGACACTCAATGGGTTTGGTTGCTTCGCACTGGCTTTAACTTTTAAGCGGAAAGATATTTTAGTAACCTAGTCCAGGACGCAAAAACCCAGTTTCTTGACGTAATTGCCTCATTTGAGACGATAATCGCGAGAAACCGGGTTTTTTAGACTGATAGTGCATCCAGGGCTTCAATTCCATGCCACACAACAAAAAACCCCTACCATCGCTGGCTGGGGTAGAAAATTATCAGGGTGCATCTACTAATATTTGCAACTATAACATACATTTGTGGGGTGTCACCCTTCATGGGTGACACCCAACGAGGAATTTCGGTCAGAATAAATTATGATTTAATATGCCAATGATTAACAAAGCTTTTATATCATCTCGTTCTGTCCCAGCCGATCTAAAATTTAAGATTTAGAATAAATCTGTGCTAGACCTCAAATTAATCCGAGAAAACCCGCAAGCCGTGCAAGAAAGCCTCAACCTGCGCGGAGGTAACTATGAAATCGAGCCGATTTTGCAATTAGACAAACAGCAGCGAGAGTTGGAAGGCAAGCGATCGCAACTGCAAGCCCGCAGCAACGAAATTGCCAAACTCATCGGTCAAAAAAGAAAATTGGGTTTACCCCTCGAATCACCCGAAATTCAGGAACTGCAAGCAGAAGGCAACGCAGTCGGCACCGAGTCGAACGAACTGCAAGCACAGGAAAAAGACCTAAAAGCTCAAATAGAAGCTTTATTGCTACCGTTGCCCAACTTGCCGGGTTCCTCAACGCCGATCGGCAAAAATGAAGAGGAAAACGTCGAAATCCGGCGCTGGGGAGACGAATACATACCCCAAAATTCTGGTATTTTACCGCACTGGGAAATCGGCGAAAAATTAGGAATCATCAACTTTGAACGGGCAGTAAAAATCGCTCAGCCCCGCTTTGTCAGCTTAATGGGAGCTGGTGCAGCCCTGGAAAGAGCGATTATTCAATTCATGCTCGATCGCCACACAAAAGCCGGTTATGTAGAAGTAATTCCCCCATTTTTAGTTAACACTGAATCCCTCACGGCTACGGGTCAATTACCTAAATTTGCTGAAGAAAGTTTCAAGTGCGATCAAGACGATTTGTGGCTGATTCCTACTTCCGAAGTTCCGGTTGTCAATTTGTACAGAGGCGAAATACTGACAGCAGAACAGTTGCCTATTTATCACTGTTCTTACACTCCTTGCTTTCGCCGCGAAGCTGGCAGTTACGGCAAAGATACGCGGGGATTAATTCGACTGCACCAATTTAATAAAGTTGAATTGGTAAAACTCGTGCATCCGAGTACCTCCGAGGCAGAGCACGAAAAGTTAGTGCAGGATGCTGAGGGAGTTTTGCAGGCGCTGAAATTGCCTTATCGGGCGATCGCACTGTGTACGGGCGACTTAGGTTTCGCGGCGGCAAAAACCTACGATTTAGAGGTGTGGCTGCCATCTGCGGGCAAATACCGCGAGATTTCCAGTTGTTCCAACGTCGCAGATTTTCAGGCGCGGCGGGCAAATATTCGCTTTAAAGAAGCGGGTAAAAAAGGCACTCAATTCGTTCACGCGCTCAACGGTTCCGGTTTAGCTGTGGGCCGCACAATGGCGGCAATTTTGGAGAATTACCAGCAGCCAGACGGAACTGTAAAAGTGCCGGAAGCCTTACAAACCTATTTGGGACGGGAAGTTTTATAGACAAGTTTGTAGTTATATCAAATCTGTTGGCATCGGAATTATGCCTCTCTCTCTTCTCTTCATCGGCGTGAATCTGCGTGAATCCATTGTCATCTGCGGTTGAGAAATTATATTTTTTTTCACCGCAGATACAGGCAGATTAACACAGATTAACGCAGATGAATTAGAGAAATTCCGGTTGCACGGTTCGTGGTTGAATGTTGACTAGATTTTACGCCCGACGATGCTACCGGATTGGATATGACTCGGCTATTGAAATCCCTCCTAGACAAACTTTCGTCCCCGCAGAAGGGGACTAAAAAATAACGTAAAACGCGAAGGCTGTTAGATCCCCGACAACTTCGGCTAAGTCGGGGTTCTGGGTGTTGTATGTTTTATCGACTTCTTCCTTCTTCCGACTTCCATCGGACTGACATCCATTACATCCGTTACATCCGTTACCGAATCCGTTGCCGAACTTCCTTCTACTTAAAGTTTGAGCAACGCTTCTTTGATATTTAATGCTAAAAATCTATCCAATGCTAGATACATCCAATAAACAGATAATTGACTATCGCTGCTAGTCTTCTGAAATCCCAAAGCCAGGGACTGTTTTTCGTACATGGGGTGAATCATCAGGGTGTACAAGTCGCAAAGATTGGGAAAATCTGTTTGCATTTGGCCTAAAACTTTTTGTGAGTCTTCGAGAAAAGCAATGCGGTATTCTGACAAATACTGCGGATCGATCATCCAACTGCGGACAAATACTGACTGGCAATTTATATCTCCTGGTAGCGCCATTTTGAAAGGATCGATATCGGAAATAGAACTTAAATGAAGCCCTTTACTAGGAGCATTAAAAAAATTTACTTCAGATTCGCTAGCTGTGGGATAAAGTAAGTAAAAGCCGACTGGATTGAGATTATCTGAGCGGCGCAAAACTCGCATTCCCTTTGAGTATTGACTGGCAAAAAGCCGGAGTATTTTAGCAATTTTGTGGGGAACGGTGTTAGTGTTTCGGTTCATCCAGTTGTAATTGGTGGCTAATAAATTGGCAACCGGAATCGCGTCGCACCGGGGGTCAAAATTATCTAATTGGAGTTGTACAGGCTTTTGAGGTTCGGCGGCCTCTAAAATTTCTGAAACTGGTTGAATCTGAATTGCCGTAGCGTTACCATCAAAGTGTTTTGCGATTAATCCGAGTGCTGCTAATTTATCTAACATCATTCCGGCGGCGCGATCGCTCCCGCGATCGGAATCACAGTAAAATAGTTCGGCGGCTTCCCGGTGAGTACACTGCACTTCTGTTGCTGGCACTTCCAGTTTGGCCAGCGGTGGTTTGAGACGGGGCTGGCTTTCCTGAAGCTGTTTCACCGATAAGTAAACCCAAAGCCTGATAAAGCATTCAGCCCTAGTGCGAGTTACGCCTACTCGTTTCATCAGCAGCGAAACAGCCGTGCGGCGTTGAGAAGGAGAATACCAAGTATCTAGTTTTGCAATATCCATTTCAGTCGAGAAGCTGCGAAGGAACTCTAGTTACATATTGGCTCAATTACCATAAACTTCACCCCGCTTCAGGTTACTTGTTGCCCCTGTTGCTAAACTTGCCTGATTTCCGGCGACTCTACAAGATAGCTGCTTGCTCCTTTCAAGTTCACTCCTTCTCAAAGCATTATCAATTTTAGATATTTCCTGGCTTGATTTAACAAACGAACGAACCCGAGTAAATTAGCAACTTTAGAGGTTTACGCCATGTACAGTGCTTATATCAATCGGATCGGAAAATTTTTGCCGGGAGAACCGATTAATAACGATGAGATGGAAGAGTATCTCGGCAAAATTGCCTCGCGCCCTTCGAGAGTCAGGCAGCGAATTCTCAACAGCAACGGCATTCAACAGCGCTACTACGCGATCGACAAACAGCAGCAAACACTATATTCTAACAGCCAAATGGCAGCGTTTGCCGTCCGTGACGCGATTTCTCAGTCAAATCTGGAAGCAGGGGCGATCGACTTATTGGTCTGCGCTACCACTTTACCAGACTTATTAGTACCGGGATTTGCCAGCACAGTACACGGCGAACTTTCCGAATTATACCCCCTAGAAATACTGTCAACTCAAGGAGTTTGCTGTGCCGGAGTTAGTGCTTTAAATTACGCCGCCTCTCAAATCGAACTCGGCAAAAAACAAACCGCCATTGCCGTCGCTTCCGAATTTCCCTCGCGCCTGTTCAAGAACACCAAATTTGAAGCAAAGACTTCAGTGCAAGCGGGAAAACCCCTGCCTTTCGATACAGAATTTCTGCGCTGGATGTTCTCCGACGATGCGGGAGCATTGTTGCTCCAAAACCATCCTAACGCGACAGGAATCAGCTTAAAAATAGAATAGATTGAACTCGTTTCTTACGCCAATGCTTATCCTGTTTGTATGTATTCAGGATTAGCCAACGAAAAATCCCCTAAAAGCTGGTTGGATTATTCCTCCTATCTCGATGCAGCCACAGCGGGAGCTTTTGACTTGCGGCAAAATATTCCCTTGCTGGAAAATGTAATGAAATTAGGCGTTGAAGGTTGGCTGCGGCTGATTAAAGCCGGGAGAGTTTGTCCGCAGGAAATCGACTGGCTGCTGTGCCACTATTCGTCTCACTTTTTACGGGGGCAAATTGTAGAACTTCTGGAACAAGCAGGCTGCATGATTCCTGAAGAAAAATGGTTTACCAACTTATATACACGGGGAAATACAGGCTGCGCCTCGATTTATTTAATGTTAGAGGACTTGTTAAATTCGGGCAAGTTGCAGCCTGGACAGAAAATCTTTTGTTTTGTCCCGGAAAGCGGCCAGTTTACAACGGCATATATGATGTTAACTGCTGTGGAAAATACCCATAAGCCTATGAGTTCTCAAATTTCTAACTTTCATGAGGTTCCCGAAGCTTCGCCTCTCAAAAGCGTTAAACCCGAACACCCCAACTCTCCGCAAGCTTATTTGTTGCGGGAGTTAGCATGGATTTGGCTGAAGTTCGATCGCGAAATTCGTTCTGTTACCATTGTCCGCAAATTGTACCGAGGAGAGTTTACAATAGAAGATTATCAAGCTTTGCTGTGCAATCTCCGGCCGCAAGTTGTAGAGGGAGCTCGCTGGATTGCTCGCGCTGCTTCTAACATGAGTGACTTTCGCCTGCGATCGACTTTTATCGGTCATGCTCAAGACGAACACCGCGACTATCAAATGCTAGAACAAAATTATGTTTCTGTGGGCGGTGAATTGGCAAAAATTGTGGAATATGATAAGAATATTGGCAGCGAAGCACTATCAGCTTTTATCTTCCACCAAGCATCGCGGGAAAATCCGGTTGATTTAATTGGCAGTATGTTTATTATCGAAGGATTGGGCAATCGGTTGGCGGGAAAGTGGGCAAAACAAATTCAAGAAACTCTCGGTTTGCAATCCGAACAAGTATCGTTTTTAGCTTATCACGGATCTAATGACCAGTCGCATTTAGCCAAGCTGGAAAATTTGATTAATGCCGAATGGATGACAGAGGATATTGCCCGCCGCATTGTCAAAACCGCTCGCGTTACTGCTCGTTTATATTTGCTACACTTGGAGGAAATTCGATAATGCAAAAGCTGCAAAAACAAGATACCTAAAATCTCCCAGATGAGCGAAAAATCCCTTACGCTACCAAACCCTATAACCGCCGATATCCGAATGTTTAGGATGTGCTGTTTTGCGATCGAGCTATTCCCGTCGATTTAGTTGCAAAAGCATACATGATGCGGGATTTGAAAAACTGGACTCGCAATTATTTACTCATCCATATCAAAGTAATTGCTAACTTGTTGCTGGCGGTAATTATGACAACAAAGCGCCTGTTGCCATTTCAATTCTGCGCTTACACTTTAATGCACAAATCGGCTGCATTTTTTTTAAATAACTTTGTCTCGCCAGAAGCTTGTTATTTAATTGTCCGACACATCTGCATCGGCTCCAACATTATCAACTTTTTGATTGACAACGGCCCCGACACCCAGATAGAAAAGTCAAAGCTTTATCCGCGCACTGTTAACGATTTAGCTGACAATGCGTTTCTCTAACACGACTTAATTCTCTATAACTTTGTCTGGGATTACAACCAGGCAATGCTGACAAATCCTAACTGGTTGCAACCCGTCAAAAAACTGGGAATCAATTATGATAGCATTCAACCAGTAGAAGTTGCCATAGATTTTGAAAAACGCCGATGGCTAAAGATTCTGGATTTAGAATCGGCGATCGAATTCTTTAAAGTCTTTTATTCTCTGTGTTTGACTAGCGACGAATTTGCGCGAGCAGTGATGTCGCTTCAGTTAGATGAAAATTTTGGAGTGTACGTCAGCGAGATTACCGGAAATTGCGACTGGAATCATGTAATTGCAATCGCGATCCGCTACCGCTCAACAGTCCATTTAATGCGGCACGCAACTTGTTTTTCCACGGGATAGTTTCGGAATATCTCTATCGGTATTTGGAACTGCAAAAAGAGATAAACTTAACTCGGATTAAATAACCCTAAATACCGTAGGAGCGGGTTTTACCAATAATATTTAATAATAGCAAACAATCTCGTAAACCCGCCCCATACCACTAATAATCTACGTAAACCCTTTCTTGGATATAATAAAAAAAATTATCTTCCAATTGACCGTTGAGCGAGGTGGGTTTACGAGATTGTTGGTTTTAGGCATAGATGGTTTGTAAAACCAGCCCCTAGGCAATCTGAAATTATAATTAATTTTTCAGGTATAAAATTAATAGGAAAACTCAAGCTGCTGCTAGCTGTGATTGTTCTGCTGCTTGAGGCAAAGTCTGACTTACAACTATCCACTTGCCTGTAATTGGGTCGCGGTAAGTAATAAAGGGATTAGATTTTAAAGGTTGACTGCAAGGTTTAGCGCCCATCTCTACACACTCCCTATAAATGGCATTGAATAACTACTACAACACCATACCTTTAATAATCGGCTATTTTGCCTAAAATCCGCGTGATTTTTACCTCAACAATAGGTGATATTTTAGGTATATTTTGGTGACATAGAACACTGCCTAATGTGATTTAAAACTGCGTTGGCAGTGAGCAGTATCACCAAAAACCTTGCGAAAAAAAAATCTGCCTTCTGGTTTTTACCTTCTACCTTTAAGCAGACCACTATTTTCAGTATACATCTGATATTATTAAGTAAGGTAAAGACGTTTATCAGAGATCCCCTCACAAACTTATGGTGCTATTTGGATTTGGCAAAAAGTCGAGCCTGCCCTCTCCCCAAGAGGCATTACCGGGACGGGCCGAGTCGATGTCGGTACCGGCAAGTCACTTTGTTAACGGCAATCCGCTCAAACCTCCTTTTCCAAACGGCATGGAGACTGCCTTGTTTGGCCTGGGCTGTTTTTGGGGAGCAGAACGTAAATTTTGGCAACAAAATGGAGTTTTTTCGACCGCTGTTGGCTACGCGGCCGGGATTACTCCGAATCCTACTTACAATGAAGTTTGCAGCGGGATGACGGGACATAATGAAGTAGTTCTGGTTGTGTTCGATCCCAAAGTAATTAGTTACGAAACGCTGCTCAAAGTTTTTTGGGAAAGTCACAATCCTACTCAAGGAATGCGTCAGGGCAATGATTCGGGTACTCAGTATCGATCGGGCATTTACACGTATTCAGCCAGCCAAAAGCAGCTAGCTGAAGCTTCGCGCGATGCTTACCAGCAAGCTTTGACTCCAGCCGGTTACGGCAAGATTACCACTGAAATTATTGATGCTCCTGAGTTTTATTACGCAGAAAGCTATCATCAGCAGTATCTTGCTAAAAACCCGAACGGTTATTGCGGCTTGGGCGGTACTAAGGTTTGTTTGCCTGCTATGTCTCAGGCTTAAAAATTGACCCAGCTTAGGGATAGGGACACATAGTTCAGGACAAAACATTGTTGTGTCCCTAAAACATAGATCAGGAGACAACAATGTTGTCTCCCTACAATATATCTGGTAGGCCGTTACTCCTAGCCCGCCACAAAAAGCGGAATATGTTAGTAGTTGAAAATAGGTAATAAATGCTGAATGCTGTTGTAATTATCAATATACTAATATCTGTAGTCTGTTTTTATATCGCTGCGAGAGTGTGGAAAATCAGGCGGACGATCGCACGTTTGGAACTTCGGATCGCAGCAATCGAACGCTGTAGCCGCAATGTCCTCAGTACGACGCCGGATTTCCTTGGTAAAAGGCAGCAAGGTACCCGCCAACTACGACGGCGTTATCAACAACTAGAATTGCAACTGCAACAGGTTCAGCAACTTTTGGGATTGCTGGGTTTGGGACGGATGCTTTGGTCCAGGCGCGATCGACGTTTGAGGTAAGCTATCCTAAAATTGCCGCCTGTGCTGACTCCCTAGGGTTTTCAACAATATTTCTATCTTTGTAAAGGGCTGCGATCGGGCAAACGCCCCTAAAATTGGTGTATGGAGAGAAGTTATAAAAATGTCAACTAAACGTTCAGGATTATTTATTGGCGGTTTGCTTGTGGGTTCTGCGATCGGGGCGGTGACTGGCTTGCTGATGGCACCGCGACCGGGCAAGGAGACGCGCCAGATATTGAAAAAATCGGCCGATGCTTTGCCGGAGTTGGCGGAAGATTTATCGACTAGCGTGCAGTTGCAGGCCGATCGACTTTCTGAAACTGCAATTCGGAATTGGGACGAAACTTTGATTAGACTCAAAGAGGCGATCGCGGCAGGTTTGGAAGCGACTCAGCGGGAACGCCAAACCCTGTCGGAAGCTGAATCTGAAGTGAGTCCCCCGTCGCGCCCCCCCATCCGCTAAATGCCATGAAATTCTCAACCCCCAATCCCAGATTCAAGTGAGTGATCCCATATTTTGGCTAGGACTTTCAATTTTGCTAGTGGCAGTTAGCCTGACTGCTGTTTTAGTGACTTTAATACCTGCGGTGCAAGCGCTGGCACGGGCGGCCCGCAGCGTGGAAAAGCTCGCTGACACACTTTCTCGCGAATTTCCGCCCACTTTGGAGGCGATTCGGTTGACGGGGCTGGAAATTAGCGAGTTGACGGATGATGTCAGCGAGGGAGTACAAAGTGCGGGCGAGGTTGTCAAACAGGTCGATCGAAGTATTGGTAGCGCCAAAAAGCAGGCGCAAAACGTCCAGGTAACTACTCGCAGCGTGGTGACTGGGATTAAGGCTGCTTGGAAAACTTTAACTCGGAAGCCGCCGATTTCTGGGACAAATCGCCGGTCAACAGAGAGATTGTCGCCGAGTCAAAGAAGTGCGCTTTCGCTAAGGGATTCGGGTTTAGAGGACAGGTATTCTGGGGTTTACGGTGCGGGTGCGAGTAATGGGGAATCGCCCAGGTTGAGGAGTAGCGAGGGTTCGGCTTTACCGGGGGATGCTGAAGAGTTTGAGGAAGTGTCGAAGGATTCTTGATTGCCCCCAATTTCTCATCATCCCTCAACAGCACACCCATCCCACCAGCAAGGATTCTTATCAATAAAATCCATCAAAGCATCATACTTAGGCGAACCCTTTTGTTCCACATACTCCAAAGCCCCCCAACTTCCCCACTTACTAAATGAACTCACATCTACAAAGTGCATGAAAAGACTGCCTCCAGCCTGTTTCCAACTATTCAGTAATTGGGTGTACATATCATACATTTCTGGGCGCCTATTTAATTCCATAAAAAACTTGCTCAGTTTTTCGTTATTCTCAACTCCTTGAATACCTACAATATGTTGACCCCCCTCGTAAACAAATAACTTGAGTCCTTTTTTTTGAGCCACACCTAAGTAATACCTAAAGTCATTATCAACATCGGGCAAACTATCTTTGAAGCCCGGAAGTAACCCACCCTCTCTTAATTGCTTAAAAGCTTTGCCAAACCCGCCATCTGCGTCATTCAACCAAGACTCTACTGTGCTGACACTTTCTTTCCCGCCCAAGTTTCCGCTAAAATATCCACCTATGGCTACGGCATCAATACCGTGTTGATAACAAGGTTTATTGCCCTCAGCTACCCAATAGGGACAATCTAAAGCATAATTGCCTAACTCTTTCCAAGCTCTTTGAGTTCCTAACACGCAGACAACTCGATTCTTTTGATCCCCAAAGACGCCTTTCCAGATATCGCACATTTGAGCACTACGCATTCCGTGCCATTGCATAAAAGCATCGCCTTTATCTCCCCACCTCGCTTTACCTTGTTCCAAGGCATAATTCGATTGTCGAAATGACCAATTCCAAACCTCATTAGAATACTCTACATTAACTTTCAGCTTTGGATCTAAACTATCTTTGACCATTTTAGCAAAGTTAGTCATATATTCATCCGTAGCCTGATGCGGCATATTAAACCAGGGTTCTGCTTGGACTTTGTTAGTTAAATTCACCATAACTTCTATGGGAACATTTCCTCTGTAAGCATAGGATACACTCTCTGTTTTCGGTCGGTTTGACCATTCTTTTTGTTCAGAACCATTTGTATCCATCCAGTCCATAAAACGCAAGGTCCTAAATTTTTTAATTTTTTCTATAAACAGCGGATTAAATATTTCACCCCTTTGAAAAAGGTCTTCATCTTGGGAGCGAACCACTTTAATATTGCGGATATAGTTCCCTGTTTTCTTAGGATCGGTAGCAGTAATTGTAATCATTATGCCTCCCCCTTGTGTGGCATCCACATTAATGATATCCCTGCCTGGTTTCGACGCAGCCTCATCTTTTTTGCCATCAAATTGATATTCGATCGCACCTTCACCCTCATAAGTAACAATATATTGCCCTGAAGGATAGCGATTGGGGATTTCCCTAAGTAATAGCGTACTTACCCTAGTATATTTAGGAGCATCTTCGGGCGATGGGAGAGACTTCACCCACCCATTTTCATCAAGATTTAAAAGATTATACTCCTCTGTATCCCATTCACCTTTACAGTTTGGTTGTCCGCTAACGCATTGAGTTATCCATTGTCTAGAAGATTTGAAAGCATCTAAAAAGGGTAATTGTGTGGAGTAGTCAGCAATACCATTAAGCCCAACTCCTAAAGAAGAGCGAGAATTTGACGTATTTTGTACATTTGCACGCATCGCTACTGTGTTATCTACTTGCTGTACTGGTGTGGGAGCAATATTAGTTGTTAAAGCCCAACATCCGGGAATGAAAATGACAAAAATTAATAAACCCAGCACAAAGCCCAGAGCTTTTTTGTTCGATCGGATACTTAATCGAGACATAAATTTGACTAATTTGATTGTTTTAGGTAAAATCGAAGCGGGTGCGACCAGTTTTAATTTTGATATTTTATCAAAAAGTTCCTTCTCAAACTATCTGCTATAAGATTATTAACATTTTTGTCTCTCAATGGAGGGGCGATCGCCCTTACTGTGCCCAAGTGCGATCGTCCTTATCTAACTTCTATTCTCCTCACATTCCTAAGCAACTGCAAGTTCATATTGCAGAACTAAAATTTCATCAGCTTTCAACATAGCCATAGCATATTCACTCCCTTGACTATCAGCAAACTCCACTAAATACTGACATTCTTTTCCCGTCTCATACAGTTCAACAATAGTTCCCACAAGTCCAACTGGCAAACTAGAAATAGATGCGTATTCTGGTTCCACTAGCGCTAATCGCGTATTTGAAATCGGCTTGAGAATCGCAACAGAATCCAAAACTCTAAAGTGTTTAATCATAGTTTAAGAAAAGCTGAAATTCAAAAACGGTTAGAATTAGTTGAAGTAATTTCCCAGAAGTACCTTTTCAAGATTTTTAGGGGCAGGTTTAGTTAGGATATACGCAATCGCAGCGAGTTTACCCCTTTCACGCACCCGCCCTCCCTACGCTAGGATTTACACCTTACTTAGGCCTTAAGTTCGCGCTGCTAAACTCAGAAGCCACAATCATCGACCCAATCCCCGCATCCGTAAATATTTCTTGCAGCAAAGCATGAGGAATTCGACCGTCAATAATGTGAGCACCCTTCACACCCTGAGCCAAACTCCGCACACAACAATTAACTTTCGGAATCATCCCCCCAGACACAACTCCAGACTCAACCAACTCTCTTGCTTCTTGAATATCTAACTTAGCAATCAAACTATCCGGCTTGTGATAATCCTCTAAAATTCCCGCAGTATCGGTCATCAAAATCAACTTTTCTGCTCCCAAACCAGCCGCAATTTCCCCAGCTACCGTGTCAGCATTAATGTTGTAAGATTGACCGTTTTCATCGGCTGCCACACTCGACACCACCGGAATATAACCGCTGTTGACCAAAGACTCCAAAATCTGGATTTTCACGCCGCTGACTTCACCCACAAACCCAATTCCTTCCCGGCCATCTGGACGAGCTTGAATCAGATTGGCATCCTTGCCACACAATCCCACTGCTTTGCCACCAGCTTGGTTGATTAACGAAACAATTTCCTTATTTACTTTACCCACCAAAACCATTTCTACAACTTCCATTGTCGCCGCATCAGTCACGCGCAAACCATCCTTAAATTGCGGCTCAATTCCTAATTTTTCCAGCCAAATATTAATTTCCGGGCCACCGCCGTGAACCACAACCGGACGCATCCCCACGCAAGCTAGCAGCACAATATCCCGAACCACCTTGTCTTTGAGATTGCTATCTTTCATCGCCGCACCGCCATATTTGACTACAATGGTGCGACCGGCAAAGTGTTGAATGTAAGGCAGTGCTTCGGACAGCACCTCTACTCGATTAGTGTCCGAATTCCTAACAAAATCGCTTTGTTTGAGCATGGGTAAATTACAGAAGACTAAAAACTTAATTCTAAACTTTAATGGCTAAAGCACATATTAACAGCCACAAAAATCACTTTTTCCCTTAAAGTTATGGACGCACAGGCTCGATCGCCTTTCTTGAACCCCATCCTCAACAAATTCATAGGTTTTTTTAATAAAAGCATTAAAATTTATGTATTATAACTTATACATTTTTTGCTACAGTCAAGAAATGTATAACTCCCTAGATTTACTTAACGTTTTATGTTAACTGCTGTCGCCCAAGACTCCGAAAACCTTCAGTACAAGCTACCATCAGAGGCTGAGTCGTCCCCCCGGATGACGGTATTTTGCGATTTAGACGGGCCCATAGTCGATGTGTCCGATCGCTACTACGCCACCTATCAACAAGGATTAGCCGATACTCAAGCAGCTTATCTCGATCGGGGAATCAACCTCAACCTTCAAATACTCAGCAAACAGCAGTTTTGGCAAATGAAACAAAACCGAGTGCCCGATGCTGAAATAGCCAAAAGTTCCGGCTTGTCGGGAGAAGAAATTCACGTTTTTCTCGGATGCGTGAGTCGGATTGTCAATCAGCCAGACTTGTTGCACTTAGATCGCATCCAGCCTGGAGTACAATGGGCGATCGGACTTCTGCACTCCCGCGGCGTGCGGCTGATTTTAGTCACCCTGCGGCCGAGAAATCAAGCCGTTCAACTGTTACAAAATTACGGTTTAGCCAGACTGTTTACCAGCATTCGCGGAACTCAGATGGCCGATGCCGCCTATCACAACTATACAGCCTTAAAAACTGAATTGTTGGCTGAAGTTGCAGAAGAATTTGAGTCATCGCTGGGTTCGGCTTGGATGATCGGAGATACAGAAGCAGACATCCTCGCAGGAAAAGCATTGGGAATACCTACAATTGCCGTTACCTGCGGAATTCGCAGTCGCTATCAACTCCAAAAGCACCAGCCTAATTTCATTCTCAGCAACTTGATTATTGCCGTTCATCACTTATTAGGTTCCGGTCAACAAGTAATAGTAGAATGACTACAGTTAACAGTAATTAGTTAACACTTAACTGTTGACTAATGACGAATGGGTGATGACTAATGGCTGACTAAGGTTTTTCTACATTCCTGGTCATTTCCCACAAGCGATTGAGCGGAAAATAAATCACCGGAGCCCAAAGACTGCTAAGAATAGCAGAACACAAAGCCACTCGCTGGTGATAGCTCCAAATTTCCAGTAAAGCCCGATCGCCCATAGAAAAAAATTGTAGCCCCATCACCGTTTCCGCTACCACCGCCATCCCAAACACAATTAACGCGATCGGAATCGGATCTCTCTCAACAATATCTACCGGAATCGACCAGGTTTTTTGCAAAACAACTGTTAAGACTCCTACAACAACTAGACTTACAGCATGGGTGGGATGAGGAGCCGTCATCGCATCTTGAAGGAAACCCAAAACCAAGCCCATGCTAGCAGCTCCCCAAACTGTACGTTTCCGCTTAATACTCCAAGCTACCAACCAAATTAACAGCCAGTTCGGCCCAATTCCCAGCAATTCCATTCCCGGCATCCGAGTGGGCAATATCAGTATGCACAGCATCACAGATAGAAATGTAACTGCGAAGTTGAGAAATGGGCGCGATCGCGGCGAAGACATCCGAGATAAAGCTTTCATTGCTGCTGTGCTCCCTCAGATGGTGCAGAAGATTGACTCTGCGAATCCTTCGGTTCGGCTTGCTTAGAGTGGGGGTAAACCACTGCCCACTCCAGAGCATTCATTGGTGCAGAAAACTCAACCACAGCTTCTGGAGCCGGAGTTTTATTCATATCCACCGAAACCACTTTTCCCACAGGCAAACCAGCAGGGAACAACTGACTGTAAGAAGAAGTTGAAACCACATCCCCAGGCTTGACATTGGGAACATTCTCAAAAAACTCCATCACCGCCTGATTTCCGCCTTTCCCGCGCATAAAACCCATGTGGCGACTGCGGGTAATGCCCACACCCAATTGACTCGTAGCGTCGCTGATTAACAGCACCAAGCTAGTATTAGGAGTAACGCTGACAACCCTGCCTACTAAACCGCCGGGGCCCATCACAGTAAAATCTGTTTTGATGCCATCCTTACTGCCACGCCCCAAGGTTACTTGCTGCCACCAGTGGTCGGCGCTGCGACCGACAATAGGAGCTACAATTCCTGCTGGTTTCTTAGCCGAAACGTAACCTAAAAGCTCTTTTAGCTTCTGATTTTGATTTTCTAATTCTAATAGCTGCGCTTGCAATTCTTGAGTACGCGCCGAGATAAGTTCCTCTTGTCCAGAGCCGTTGGCGTGAAACGGACGAGTCACCCAATTGTAAACTTCAAATACTGCTGCACCTTGTGTTTGTCGAACTCCCCAAGCGGCAGTTACAGCTAGACCTAGAAGAGCAATTTGCAGCCGCAGATCCCACCACTTTCGGAATGTATTTTTTAGCATAATTTCACTAATCTAAAATTGTTAAGTCAGGATTTTAGATTTGAGATTGCAGCCGTATTTCTAAATCCACAATCCCAAATTTGTTAACTACATATTACGCGATGACTGCCCGCTGAAAACCCGTTCCAACTGTTTGTTTTCCAATACCCTACCTGTTCCCAAAACCACGCAGCACAGCGGATCTGCTGCTACGTGAGTGACAATTCCTGTTTCGTGACTGATCAGAGTATCTAAACCTTTCATCAGCGCGCCACCACCAGCCAGCATAATTCCCCTGTCAATAATATCTGCTGCTAATTCCGGGGGGGTGCGTTCCAAAGTACGCTTGACAGCTTCCACAATTACTGAAAGCGGTTCCGACATACTTTCGCGAATTTCTGGACCTTTGATAGTAACAGTTCGCGGCAAACCAGACAGTAAGTGCAAGCCCCGCACTTCCATCATTACATCGTCATCCTCTGGAGTTGGATATGCAGAACCAAGCTGAATCTTAATTTCTTCAGCAGTTCGTTCGCCGATCACCAAATTGTGAACTTTTTTCATGTATTGGACGATCGCCTCATTGAGTTCGTCGCCGGCTACCCGTACAGACTCACTGATCACCGTACCTTGCAAACTCAAAACCGCAACTTCCGTCGTACCTCCGCCTATATCTATAATCATATTGCCAGTCGCCTCAGCAACAGGCAGTCCAGCCCCGATCGCCGCAGCGATGGGTTCATCAATTAACCGTACTTCTCTAGCACCGGCCTGAGTCGCCGCCTCAATGACAGCACGCCTCTCGACTCCAGTGACACCGCTGGGGATGCCAATAATTATCCGCGGCGAAACTAAGCTTCGGCCTTCGTGAACTCTGCGGATAAAAGTCTTGAGCATCAGTTCCGCCGTATCGAAGTCTGCAATTACCCCGTCGCGAAGCGGGCGCAGTGCTATGACATTCCCTGGCGTGCGGCCGAGCATTTTTTTTGCTTCTTCTCCAACAGCCAGCGGTATTTTTAAATCTTGGTCGATCGCCACTACAGAAGGTTCCTGCAGAACAATACCTTTGCCCGATACATAAACGAGCGTGTTAGCAGTACCGAGGTCGATACCCATATCTCTAGATAACGAAAATCGATTGAGAAGACCCACTGATTCGTACCCCCCCCCAAAAACTAAAATACTATTGTGTGCAATAATGTTGTTACAAAAGTGTAACCGAGGTGGATTCTATTACGTTTTTCATCCTGAGTCTAGTCAGAAATGTACATTGTCGAGCTCAGGTTGAGCGCAGACTTGCCAATCATCCACTATCTATATGTTCTGCTAACTGGGTGTACAATCAGGATGAAGCCTCACAAGCGTTGTTCCAAGTTCAGTTTGGAGGCTAATGCGCGTGTGGACTGTTTAACTACATCACCGATCGACCACATTCCCAAAAAAGTTTATGAGTCTTAATGTTGTGACTTTAGTAGGCCGCGTCGGCGGCGACCCGGACGTTAAGTATTTTGAGTCCGGTACAGTTAAGTGTAGTTTGACGCTGGCAGTGAATCGCAGAACCAAGAACAGCGATCAACCAGACTGGTTCAATCTGGAAATCTGGGGCAAAACAGCGCAGATTGCTGCTGACTACGTTCGCAAAGGCTCTCTAATTGGCGTAACAGGCTCTTTGAAGTTCGATCGCTGGCAAGACCGCAATACGGGTTCAAATCGCTCGAAGCCGGTAATTAAGGTAGACCATTTAGACTTGCTGGGTTCCAAACGCGACAACGAGTCGGGTATGTCGCAACACAACAGCGAATTCTAGCGTTTGGGGAATTGGGGAAGTAATATTTGTGAATTGGGTGGGTGCTTGTGACTTCAGAAAAGTTAGAAATTGTTCAAACTGAGTACCAAGCTGGGCAAGTAGCTTTTGAGAGTGGCCGGTATGCTCAAGCTGTGCAGAGTTTAGAAACAGCTACCGGTTTAGTCGATCGAAATTCCCGGTTGGGCGGTGAGGTGCAGATGTGGCTAGTGACAGCCTACGAAGCCTCGGGCAATACAGAAAGGGCGATCGAGCTTTGCCGTGCGCTCACCCGCCATCCCCGCCAAGAAACCCGCCAGCAAGCAAAGCGCTTGCTGTTCATTCTCGAAGCTCCCAAACTCACTATCCCTCCTGAATGGATGGTGAAAATTCCAGATTTGGCAGCTTTAGATGAAAATCAATCAATCAGTTTTCAAGCTAATCCAAACGCTGATATCAAGTACGCTAAACCCAAGCCAGTCGTATCAGAGCCTGTAGATTTGAGTCAGGTTAATACGAAAGATAATAGGTTTATCTGGGTGGCGTTAATTGCGATCGGGCTAATTTTAGGCGGCTTATTTATTAGTTATTAATCATTTTTTCATTCGCACAAACTCTATCTATAGGGTGCGCCTCCGCCCACCTTACCCCTACTGAAAGAAGTTAAGCAATGCCTTTTAGCAATTACAAAAGCATCAGCGCGGTCGCGAAAGAATTCCAAATTAATTGCGTACGGGATAATTTCATTGTCGAAACAGAATTTGCAGTCAGCGACGTTTTTCGCAATGAATGAGAATTGATTTTCTATGAGGGAGTATTTGACAACTCGGAAATCGCCATTTGTGAAAATATCATTTATCCTGTATTAAAAGAAGTTTGGAAAAATTATCGCAGTAAATTTCTCCTCTGGAGTCACCAAACCTTAGTCTATAATGACAATCTGTCAGGAATTCCTGATTATATATTGGCGAAGCGCTCCCCCCTCGGCACAGTAGTTTTTGACAAGCCCTATTTCATATTAGTTGAAGCCAAGAAAGAGAGCGCATTTGATGAAGGATGGGGGCAGTGTTTGGCAGAAATGATCGCCGTGCAGGGACTTAACAATGAACCCGAACAAACTATCTTTGGTATTGTTTCTAATGGCGCAATGTGGCAGTTTGACAAGCTGAAATTAGAAATGTTTACTGAAAATAAATTTTTCTATACAATTCAGGACTTAGAGCGACTGTTTGCAGCCGTTAACTATGTTTTTAAACAGTGTGAATTACAATTAGAGGAGAAGGAACAAGTAGGGAACGACACTGATTTTGACACGGATACCCGGATTAATTATCGAGCATGAGGCAGCAGTCAGAAGTTGAATAGCGATAATTGCTAAAATAAAAAAAAGACCCAACCAGAAAGGCTATTATTGTGAGCGATTCAACCGTAGACCAGATTTTGAAATTGGCCTCTCAGCGCGCCGATGCGGCTGAAGTCTACTACCTGTCGAGTCAAGACACGCCCATCGAATTTGAAAACAATCGCCTCAAATCCCTCCAAACCAAAGCACTGCAAGGCGTAGCACTCCGGCTGATATACCAAGGCAAAATCGGTTTTGCTAGTTCCACAGATTTAACGCGGATAGACGATTTAGTAGATGCAGCGATTCAAACAGCCGAAATCGGCGACCCCGCAGAATTTGAACTCGCCTCCAACTTCCACCTAAAAAGCCCGGAAACCACCTATACTCCGCCCACAACTCAAGAATTAGTCGAAAACGGCAAAAACCTGATCGAGCAAGTTCACGCCTACAATCCCGATATTATGGTAGATGTCGGCTTTCACGTCCGCAGCGGCCGCGTGAAAATTGCCACGACGCAAGACCTGTATGCCGAAAGAAGCAGCCAAATAGTCAGCGGGACGATCGCTGGAAATTTGGTCAAGGGAGAAGACTTTATGCAAGCATACAGTTACGACGTTGCGCGCGATCGTCCCCTCGACACCAACAGCATCCTCGAATCACTCCTCGAAAAATACCGCCTCGCCGAACATTCAGCCACCATCACCAGCGGTTCCTACCCAGTATTATTTACCCCCAGAGGCGCTGCTAGCACCCTTGGTAGCCTCTTTGATACCATCCTTTCAGGTCAAGCAGTAGTTCAAAAAGCCTCTCCCCTAGCCGACCAAATCGGCGAAACCTTATTTGACGAACGCTTTACCTTTTTTGAAGACCCCACCTTAGGCCCTTCTGCTTGTCCCTTTGACGACGAAGGTACACCCACCACCCGCAAAGTCTTGATAGACAAAGGTACTGTCACCGGATTTTATTGGGATCGCAGGTGGGCCGCTCGCGCCGGTGTACACTCAACCGGCAACGGTTTTCGTGGCGGATTGTCTCGCCCAGGCCCTGATTTGACTAACTTTTGCATTTCCCCAGGAAATACCGCCACTCAAGACTTGATTGCTAGCATGGACGAAGGTCTAATAGTAGAGCAGGTTTTAGGTGCCGGTCAGTCCAATCAGTTAGCTGGCGAATTTTCTGTCAATTTGGACTTAGGCTATAAAGTAGAAAAAGGCAAAATTGTCGGCCGCGTCAAGAATACAATGGTGGCAGGCAGCATTTTTGAAGCCTTTAAAAACTTGGCAGATTTGAGCAGCGAAGCCGAATGGGTAGGCGGTGCAGCCTATTTGCCGAGTATGCTGTTTCACGAGTTGGGTGTAGCTTCGAGGCAATAAGTTCAGTGCGGTTAATTATACGTGACGCTGATACTGTTGCTAGAAAAATCTTAGCACTCACCTCAAAAAGACCCGGTTTCTGCCACAAAGCATCTGTGTAATTGCCCTTCGGTAGCCCATAAACCGGGTTTGTGGTACGCGGTTGGCAAGTCCAGACGTGGAAATAAAAACACAGAAACAGTGCCGGAAATTCAACGCTTTGCTAATTCATGCAAATAGGGAAAAACAGGGAAAAAGGTACAATGAAAGAGCAAAATGTCAAGGATGGAACTCGGGAGAAGAAAAAGCACTTTTTCTTTCTTTTACCTTTGGTTTTTTGCCTTTTAACTCTAGTGACGGGATGCGTTCAGTACGATGTCGGGGTCAACTTTGAGAGTCAAACTCGCGGCGAAATCGTGCAGCACATTAAACTGGGGGAAAGGTTGACGAGCTTCAGCGGCGAAACTGTTGCAGAATGGTTGAAAAGCGTAGAACGCCGGGTGAGGTTGCTCGACGGAAAAACTAAACAGCTTTCCCCCACAGAAGTTCTAGTGAGGATTCCTTTTAATAATGGAGCAGAGTTGCAAGACAAGTTCAACCAATTTTACAATCCGATCGCACCAACGACAAAATATCGGGCAGCAAGTCCACTAGAAACAGATTTGCCGAAGTTTGAATCTCACCTTAGTGTCAAGCAGAATAATTTGTTATTGGTGCTGCGAAATCGGTTGAGTTTGGAATTGGATTTGCGCTCTCTTTCTCTGCTTTCTTCTAACGGCAGTCTGCTGCTAAGTCCGGGGGGACTTTTGGAGCTAGACTTTAGCTTGAACACGCCTTGGGGCGCCGAAAGTATTGAAACGGTCGCCGGTGCGCTGGTTCCCGAAACCTATCAGCAAGGAAAACAGTTAGTTTGGAAGCTCAAACCCGGAGAAGTTAACTATTTGGAGGCGATATTCTGGATTCCCAGTCCCGTAGGAATTGGGGCGCTGATTATTGCCTTATTTGTGGCTGCAGGCGTTGCTTTGAAATATAAAATATTGCCAGCACTGGGAATCGGCAAGAAACCCCAAAACATCGGTCAAACCTAAAAAGGATATGCCCTAGAGGGGCGGGTTAACCAATATTTTCACTCAACTCTCAGAACTCCAATAAACCCGCCCCTCCCCGGATATTATGGTTAATTGACCGGATTTAATATTATCCAAAAAAATGATAACATCTGTCAAAAAAACAGTTGACAAATGGTAAATAATTTGCTTAACCTGAATTGAGAATTAGGAACAGAGAAAATGCGATCGCTAAATTTCTTCTTCATCTTTCTGATCTGCTTGGCTCTAGTATTATTCAGCATCGAAAATACACAGCCAGTCGCGATTCAAGTTATCCAAGGCGTCCAAGTTAAAGCTCCGCTGTGCGTAGAACTAATTGTAGCGACCGGATTAGGGGCCACACTAGCGTGGCTGTTCAGTCTGTGGTCGAGAATGCAGCGAACCCTCGCGTTGCGCCAAGAGATTCGCCAAGTTCGCGAAAAAGAGCAGCGGATTCAGGAATTAGAACAAAATCTTGAACGCTATAAAGCCGAAGTAGAAGGCAAACAACCTTTGTTAGAAAGTGCAGAACCGATAAGTTTAGAAATAGCAGCCATTGAGGGCACAACTGCTGAAATGACCGCCAATTAACTTGATATGCTCTCTCGTTTTCTCAGAGGGAAAATCTAAAATCTAAAATCTAAAATATAAAATCGAATGGCCGTTTCCCGAGACCAAGATGGCTTAGAAACGATTTCCGAGGGTATCGCAATTTTAATTGACCTAGCGGAACGGGGAGAAATTGATCCTTGGGACGTTAAGGTAGTTGAAGTGTTCGATCGATGTCTGAGCAAGCTTACGAACGCCTCCGATGCAGATCAGAGTAAGGATTTCTCCGATTTGTCCCACTCCGGCCAAGCGTTTTTGTACGCTTCAATGCTGGTTTTGCTCAAAGCAGAAAGTATCGTCCTCTCCGAACCCCCCGCGAATCCAGACTCGGCCGACGAGCCGGCACTAGAAGACGCAGAGCACTCAGCCGGGCGACACTTGCCGCAGCATTTAGAGCGGCAATTGCGCCGTCGCGGTGTAGCTCAACTACCGCAAAAACGCCCGGTGACTCTCCCAGAACTGATTGAGCAGTTGCAGCTAATGAAAGCAGCAATGGAGCAGACTGTTACCCCCCGGCGCCGCCCTACCTCAAAAATGCGATCGCAAGCGGCCCAAGCTATCTTTGAGCTAGCTCACCAAGAAAATCTCGTAGAAACTGCTAGTGAACTCGAACGGTTTTTGGCTCAGCGGGGCCCGGAAATTGACGAGGGTTGGCTGGACTTGGACACATTGCTAGAGCTCTGGCACCATAACGATTTGCACTCTCCTGTCAACCCAGAACTCCCGGTATCGACTGCGGAAGTTCACTTGCCAAATCATGACCGCGTGGGTATTTTTTGGGCGTTGTTGCTCCTATCGGCTCAGTCTAAAGTAGAGTTGCTTCAAGAGGAGTTTTACCAAGACCTGAAAATCCGCGCGCTTTGAGCTTGCACGGTATTAGGTTCTCGGGGGAAACTAATAACTATGCCACTGCGTCGGTTAAGATTCTAGGCAGAATCTCGCTCTATGGCATTCTGTTGCTGAGTCTGGGATGCGGAGAGCGGGAGCGTGAAGTTATTGCTGGTTCCCGATACCTGGTTTCTTAAATCCAGGTAAATTCGGAATAAATGATTGATAGCCTGGTACGATGTCGCCTATAAAGAGGTCAGGATTTTGCTGTGCTCGATCGATTCGACGATCGCAACCGCTAGCATCTAATTGTTCAGTTGATATCAGTTAACAGAGGGTTGAGGAAGTTAAGAATGAAAGCGATGATTCTGGCGGCCGGTAAAGGCACTCGCGTCCGTCCTATTACTCAGACAATACCCAAACCGATGATTCCCATCCTGCAAAAGCCAGTGATGGAGTTTTTGGTTGAATTGCTCCGCCAGCATGGATTTGACCAGATTATGGTCAATGTTTCCCACCTGGCAGACGTGATTGAAAACTACTTCCGCGACGGTCAAAAGTTTGGGGTACAAATTGCCTATTCTTTTGAAGGGCGAATTGAGGACGGAGAAATGATTGGAGAGGCTGTCGGTTCGGCTGGTGGCATGAAACGAATTCAGGACTTCTCGCCGTTTTTTGACGATACTTTTGTGGTGCTGTGCGGCGACGCTTTGATTGACTTGGACTTGACTGCTGCTGTGAAGTGGCACCGGGAAAAAGGGGCGATCGCTACTATTGTTATGAAATCGGTTCCCCGCGAGGAAGTTCCTAGTTATGGAGTGGTGGTAACAGACGAGTCTGGCAAAATTAAAGATTTCCAAGAAAAACCTTCTGTAGAGGAAGCTCTGAGTACCGATATCAACACTGGCATTTACATTTTTGAACCAGAAATATTCAATTATATTCCCTCTGATACAGAGTACGACATCGGTTCGCAATTATTTCCCCACCTTGTAAAAATAGGCGCGCCTTTTTACGGGATTAGCATGGACTTTGAGTGGGTGGATATCGGCAAAGTTCCTGACTATTGGCGGGCAATTCAGAGCGTACTCCTCGGACAAGTTAAAAATGTTTCGATTCCGGGAATTGAAGTGCGCCCCGGCATTTACGCTGGTTTGAATGTAGCTGTCAACTGGGATAAGGTTGATATTACTGGGCCTGTTTATATTGGGGGGATGACGATCATTGAGGATGGAGCAAAAATTGTCGGCCCGACAATGATTGGCCCAAATTGTTGGCTTTGCAGTGGCGCTACTGTGGAAAACAGCGTGATTTTTGAGTATTCTCGTTTGGGCCCGGAGGTGCGGTTGGTTGACAAACTGGTGTTTGGGCGCTACTGCGTTGATAAAACCGGGGCTGCGATCGATTTGCAAGCGGCTGCTCTCGATTGGCTGATTACTGACGCTCGCCAAGTTTTACCGACTCAGCACGGAGAAGAGCGGCGGGCGATATCTGAAATTCTCGGTCATGGTGCATAATTGTTAATTGCTCAGTGGCAATTGCTAATTGCTCAAGGTAAGGTGCGCTAGGCGCACCCTACTTTTACGTTTATGATCTCAGCTTTCAATTATGGTAATGTGCTTAAGTTGCACCCTACATTTTAAGACTGAAGATAAGTATATTGGCTGAGACTCCGCTCGTAATTTTGCAGCAAAAGTTGGGCTTCGGAAAGAGTAATTTTATTTTGCTGCAAAGCTGCTTCTGTCTGACGGCGGATGCTTTCAACCAAATTTTCTGAATCGTACTGTACGTAGCTAAGGACTTCTTTCATAGTGTCTCCTTTCACAACGTGTTCGATATGATAGCCAGAAGGTGTTAGCTGAATATGAACTGCATTAGCATCGCCGAATAAGTTGTGAAGGTTGCCCATAATTTCTTGATAAGCACCTCCCAAAAATAGCGCCAAATAGTAAGGTTCTCCAGGTTTGAGAGTATGCAGTTCCAAAACAGACTTCACATCTCGCAAATCGATAAATTGGTCGATTTTGCCGTCGCTGTCGCAGGTAATATCGGCTAAAATACCGCGTTGAGTTGGTTCTTCGTCGAGTCGGTTAATCGGCATAATTGGGAACAATTGGTTAATTGCCCAACTGTCCGGTACTGACTGGAAAACAGATAAGTTGATGTAATAAATGGACGCCATCACCTTTTCTAAGTCTTCCAAATCCTCCGATACATATTGTTTTTGCCGTGCCAGCGCCTGTATTTTATCGCAGCAGGCCCAGTACAACTGTTCGGTTTTCGCCCGTTCCGCAATTCCTAAATAGCCTAAGTTAAATAAACTGACTGCTTCTTCCTTGAATTGGATGGCATCGTGATAAACTTCTTGGTAATTTTCGGGACTGATAGATTGGTAAATTTCGTAGAGATTGCGCGGAATTTGGTGCGCGTTTTCGTCTACTGGTTCTGGTACTTCTCTGGGGACATCGCTAGTACCGAGTACGTCAAAAACTAACACTGATTGGTGAGAAGCGATCGCCCGCCCGCTTTCGCTAATGATAATTGGAACCGGGATTTTGCGCTCGTCGCAGGCATCTTTCACTCCCGCTACTACGTCGTTAGCGTAGTTTTGCATATTGTAGTTTTTGGAAGCGTGGAAGTTTGTTTTAGACCCGTCGTAGTCAACGCCGAGTCCACCGCCTACGTCCAAGTAGTTCATATTAGCTCCCAACTTAGCTAATTCTACATAAATGTGGCTGGCTTCTCGAATGGCGTCTTTGATGACACTAATTGAGGAAATTTGAGAGCCGATGTGGAAGTGCAGTAACTGCAAACAATCGAGCATTCCAGCTTTTTCTAGTTCGCCGACTGCACGCATAATTTCTGGAATTGTTAAGCCAAATTTTGCCCGATCGCCCGTGGAACCTCCCCAGCGGCCAACCCCTTTGGTAGTGAGTTTTGCTCGCACTCCCAAAATCGGTTTAATTCCTAATGCTTTGCTCGCGGCGATTGCGAGTTCTACTTCCTCTATTTGCTCCAGCACAATTACGGACGTTTGCCCTAGCCGCTGCGCCAAAATAGCAGTTTCGATGTATTCGCGGTCTTTGTAACCGTTACAAATTAATAAAGCGCTTGGGTTTTTTAAGGTCGCCAAAGCTATCATTAATTCCGGTTTAGAGCCGGCTTCGAGCCCGAAGTGATGCGGTTGACCGAAACGCACCAAATCTTCAATTAATTGTCGGTGCTGGTTGCATTTTACTGGAAAGACACCGCGATAAACATTTTTGTAATTGTACCGAGCTATCGCTCTGGCAAAACACGAATTTAAGCGCTCGATCCGGTCTTCCAAAATATCAGAAAAACGAATCAGCAGCGGCAAAGCCAAATTTCGCTGTTTCAGGGATTCTACCAGTTCGCATAAGTCCAGGGAACCGCCGCGATCGCCCTTGGGAGAGACTGTAACGTGACCGGCTGCATTGATCGAAAAATACGGTTCGCCCCAACCTTGAATTCGGTAGAGTTTCTCACTATCTTCTATTGTCCAAGATGCTTGTGGCAGTTGAGCTGCCGTTACCAAGGCACTGTCTGGTGTCGCCAAATTCGTGGCTGTTGGCGAGTGAGTCGATAGCGGATCGAGATCGGAGAAAGCAGCGGTGGCTGGGGAACTCATCTTATCGGAAACCTCTTTTAGGAGTGGTCAAATAGATAGTTTATCGCACATATCGGGTTTCCTGATGCAGTTGAAAAATCACTTTGGGTACACGGGCTGGCGATTTTAGATTTTAGATTTTAGATTTTAGATTTTAGATTTTAGATTTTAGAATTGACTCTACAGATGGATGAATGTGGGGGATTTAACTAAAATCTCAACCGTAATTGCTCTCCAGGACTCCTTTCTTCAAACAAATATCCGTATGGAGGTGAACTCGGAAACCCGGTTTCCGAGTTCACCTGCGCCAAGAGAGTTGTCGGACGATTGATCGCCCGACACACACTAACCAAAAATCACCTCCGGCGGCGCCATGTCAGCCCCCATAATCAATCCCCCGTTATTAGACTTCTTCAAGCCCGGTTGAGGTGCTTTTTCTGGGGTCTTCTGAGCCGGTGCAACTGAGGCTGGCGGTGTCACCTGCGTTGGAGGTACTGCCTGTGCTCCTGGCACCACGGGTTGCTGCGACAGCCAACCCAAGCCCCCTACAGCCCCAGCCATCAAAGCGGTGTAGCCGATGTACAAATGCACCGGACGCATTTGAAAGCCTTCACCTGAGTCGGAATCGGAAACAGACACATACATACTGGGAATTGGAGTCGGAGCGGGTTTGGGCAAAGCATTCGCCATAGCGCTGCCGTCTAGTCCCAAGGCGTCGCCGAGTCTGCGGATAAAACCTCTAACGTAAATATCTTGGGGCAGTTTGTCGATTTCCCCATTTTCGATCGATTCGATGTGGTGCAGCGGCACGAGAGTTTGACTGTGGAGTTGTTGGAGGGATAGAGACCGAATTTGCCGTCCCTTACGCAATTCTCTACCCAACTCCCGCAGGCACTCTTCTCGCTGTTGAACGGCTAAAGCTGCTTCTTCTTCCTTGGTGAGTTTTTTCGGCTTTTTGGGAAAACCGAACCCTGGGAAGGATTTTCCGGGGACGGTGACAGTTGCAGGTGGAGCCGACTCGACTTTAATTTCGTCTTGGGGCGCTTGTTTGCTGTCTTCAGAAGTGTCAGTGTCTTGATCGGAATTTTCAGTGTCGGACTCGGTTTGGGGGGGCGCTTCCACACTAGCGCTGCGCCAATAGAAGACAGGAGCAGCTACTGGTGGCTCCAATTCTTGAATTTCTGTCACCGTCTCAAGGGCGGGACTTAGAGCAGTAAAACTCTCTTGGGGTACTTGCGGTTCAATTTTGTTTTGTTTGGGAAATCGATCGAATGCGAGCTTGACGGCTTCTCTGCTAACTGCTCTAATTAAAATTTCGGCAGCGGAGGCTGCTTCGCCCAACATTGTTTGCAGGCTAGCTAGAGCGTGGCTATAGGTGTCGCTACAGAGGAGTTCAGTTTCTATTTGACCTAGGACAGAACGAAAACTTTCTTGAGAAATTTCAATAGTTGGGTGATCTGTCACCCCAAAATAAGCCTCGGGTTTCAGTGCCATGATATTCATGTTGTCTTAGTAGAAGGTATCTGAGTACGTTCTTCGACAGGTTGGCAGTGATTCCGGATGTCGGTTGGGGGAGAGTGGGAGAGTGAGAGAGTGAGAGTGTGGGAGAGTGGGAGAGGCGCAATTCCCACTTACCAATTTTCTATTGCTTGTGGATGCGATCGAGCAAAAAAAGAGCCCCGAAAATCCCGACAAAATGGGCAACAGTGGCGTGAGTATTGGCGAGTACCACAAATATATCTAGCGGCTGAATAAATCTGCCCAAATCAACTGCGGCACCGAACAAGGCTTGCGGCTGAGCTAGAGATTTGGCTAAAAGCGTGCCGCTGATGGCTTCGGCGCCGATCAGCGTCAGCACCATTCCCGATAAGTTGCTCCAAAGTGCCAGCCGCACTTCTTTGATGGTGTCTGCTTTTTTGGGGCGGACAGCGTTAGCGGGCGATCGCAGTTGTCTCGACAAGCGGGTGAAGCGGAAAGAGCGATATACGCTGTAAGCGAGTACGGCCAGCCCGCAAATGGCAAAAAATACGCCGCCGCCGGTGCCGGCACTGGTTGAACCCGCAGCGGCGGTAGTGCGGGGGATGGCGAAGGGGATGGCAAAGAGCAAAATGATCGCCGCTACCACCCCTAGCACTACCTGTACCCAGAAGCAAACCCAGCCTGTTGTACGAAGCGCAAAGGCAACTCGCTGTACGGCGACAGGAAGCTTATCGTTATCTAACTGATTAGTCATATTTTGAGCGGGTATAATTAATTGGCATTAGTTGGCAGCAGTTTTTTCTCTTCGGGGACGGTTGACGGCGGTTAACCCTCTTTATAATAGAAGTAGCAATGTTTAAGATTTGTAACTAACATTGGATTTCACATTTGAATAGCGTCGATCGCCAGGTACCCACAGCAATGACACAACTACAACCCACCGTCACTCCCAAACTGGAACAGCCAAAGTTTGGCTTCAACAGCTACGCGGAACGCCTTAACGGTCGAGCCGCGATGATCGGTTTTTCTCTAACTTTAATTATCGAGTATGTCACAGGCCAGGGCTTGCTGTCCTGGTTAGGTCTCAACTAATTTTAGCAATGGCGCGGTCAGCGTTACACTTTGTCTTGACTCGAACGGCAGCGGGTGTGACTTCTGCTGACCGCGACAAATTCGGGAATTGATTAAAATATTAATTAGAAACAAGCCCAGCGACTTCTCTGTCGAGAGAGATCTGTTCCCGAATGCAATAGCTGGCTTTTGGAGGTGTATATGGGGTGGAATTTTGATTTGACAAGCTTGGCAATTTTGCCTCGCTCCCGTACAATTCCCCACAGGCGAGAAGATTAATTGAGGTGAAGCTAGTCTTTGAGCTAGAAATCCCGATCGTTCCGCCAACTCTAAGTTTTAGAGATTGTAAATAAATATAGAACAGAGTAAAACCAAATGAATGCTTCGTGGACGCGACTTTTGAGGTCAGCTTACCGTAGAGAACCAATTACCAGCTTTGTTGTGACAGTGGGGGTTGTCGATGCAGCCATCGGCAGCATGGGTGCGAGTGGCTCTTTATTGGCTTTTGGGCTGGGCACCGCTGGGGTGGCGATGGCTCTCCGCTGGTGGCAATTTTACCGCTCTGCAGCCGAACAAACCGCACCTGCTCCCGAATACTATCTTCCTCCTCAGTCTTCTAGACCTCAGTTGCCTGTGCTTAACGTATCTAAAAAAAATCCTCCTTATTAAGATTACCGGGCAATGGTGACTGGGCGATGTGCCGATCGACTCCCTGAATCTGAGGCACTAAAAGAGAGGGCAAGAAAGTCTTTCGATCTTGGATGCTTGGTGTATGAATATTTCTGTTGCCGAGAAACTGTACAAAATTGGCTCTGTAGCTGCCTGTAGTGGTTTGTCGGTGAAAACTGTTCGTTACTATGAGGAGATGGGCTTGCTGTCTCCTGCAGTAAAGCGATCGCCCGCTGGTTATCGCTTGTTTGGCGAAACGGTATTTAACAGGTTGGCGTTTATTAAACGATCTCAGACTCTGGGTTTGAGCCTTCAGGAGATTAAGGATATTTTACAAGTTCGCGATCGGGGAGAGTTGCCTTGCTCTGAAGCGAAGCAGCATCTCACGGCTAAGGTAGAGGAAATTTCCGTGCAAATTGCAGCCTTAGAAACTTTGAAGAGGGAGTTGCAAGGCATTCTCAACTGCTGGCAAGAGCAACCTTCGCAGGCGAGCATTACTCGCACGATTTGTCCGAACATTCAGCGGGATTGAGCCGCGGAAAGATACAAAAAAAGGGAAGGAATTATCGGTTTCCTTCCCTTGATGGTTTTGTTGGTGGTTTTGTTGGTGGTTTTGTCGATCGTGTTGAGCTTTTAACTGTTTTCGCAGAGTTTGCTGTTGCTTTTTGAGTTGCCGAGCCCTGGCTGAGCCGCCTTTACCTTTGGAGTTTCTACCCTCGCTGCGAGGAGACTCCCAACTTTTTAGTCTCATGTTTTTTATTGTATGCACTACTTATATACTACACCGCTAGATTTTCACTGTCAAGTATTTTTTAGACTGATATTTCGTAGTGTCAACTTTTGACTGATGGGAATTTGCTACAGACATAGGGATGCTGTGCCCATTGACTGCGGATGGTTACACCTACGGGCTTTTTGACAAATTGGGATGTAAGGGCGATCGCCTTTACGTCATTATTATTCCGCACTGTTTGCTACAATTATTTAAGTCAGCTTTAAGGACTGCCATGACTCAAGCTAACTCAATAACAAATGAATATCAAATAACTGTAAGTTCTCTGGTATGGCAAAGAGTTGAGCAAATTGCCGGAGAATTTAACTTGTCAGTTTATGAACTATTGGAACAGATAGGCGAAGGCAAACTGAAAGTTGTTGCGGTTCCAACTAATCCAGCAAAACTGAGCTATCGAGATATTGCAAATGCTTTCCTTTGGTTAGCCGCGCAAACTAATGTAGCAATCAACGTCTACAAGCTACAAAAACTCATGTATTACGCTCAAGCTTGGTATTTAGGAGTTTACGGCAAGCCACTATTTGATGCAGATTTTCAAGCCGGGATTCACGGGCCAGTGATTCCTGATTTATTAGAGAAGTATCAATGCCAATTTAGTTGGGAACCAATTACAGAGAACATCGAACAACCAAAACTTCCCCAAAAAGTTGGGCAATTTATCGAAGAAGTTGCGGAGGCATATTTTGAGTATGATGATGAAACTTTGGAACGAATGATTTGCAGTGAAAAACCTTGGCTGGAAGCGAGAGGGGATTTGCCGAGAGACGAATCTTGTCATGGGATTATTTCTCAGGAATCGATGAAGAAATATTATTCGGGTCGTTTTTTCTCTAAATAATATAAGAGCGATTTCCTACGGGATAGCTGCGCTTCACGCGCTTTTTGACAAGTTGGGATGTAACGGCGATCGCGCTTTTGCAGAAAGTGCCAGAAGAGGCGCGATCGCTCTTTTTCAGATTCAAGTATTCGGGTTAGCTGCTGCCTTCGTGATGGACTGGATAATCAGGTCAAAATCCTTACGGATTTCTGCCAATTGTTTTACCCAAGTATTAGAAGCAAAAATCACTTCCTCTTCCTTCTGGCGAGCGGCTGCAATTTGCTTCTCAATCTCTCCGTAAACCTGTTGCTCAAATTCAAAAAGCTGTATTTCAATTTGATTTTCCAAGTCTTTTGCTATTGATTGAAACTGACTGCTAATATCACGACGGACATCAGACATTTGCCTTTCTCGCTCATGTTCTTGTCGCATTTGTAAAATATCTACTCCTACCGAAACAAGTGCTACAGCAGGCCCCAGGAATTTAGCAGCATTGCCGATGTTTTTTGCAAGACCAACCGCCTGCCAAGGTTTAAACTTAAAGCCAACCAATTTTCCCACCGCTAAAACACCTTGATGTAGACCGCTTCCTGCTACATCCATAGAACGTAGAAAGCCTTGTCGAGCGGTATTTGCAAAACCCCTAGTTGCCAAAGTCGTTAGGTTCGCTCCGGCTGTCTCACCGATCCTTCCAAGCCAATCAACTTGGCTTTTAATTCGCTCCACATCCATACCAGAACCAGGATTTTCGGCTGATATATTTGGATTTTTCTCTAGGCAAGCAACAAAACTCTTGACTAGATCACCTTCTAGCACTTTTTCAACCTCCTGCTGGATCTCCTCAACTGCTACATTAACAGCTTCTTGCAGTTTTCTTTCTGCTTTTTCAGAGTGTTTCTTCACATTCAATTCAGCTTGTTTATTAAGGCTTTCAAAATTCTGCTCGCTACCTACTGCTGCGGCAAGAGTGTTGCCTTCGCTAGCAACGCCTGAAGACATCTCCAGGGCTATATTTTTAACCTTAATTCGCAGACGATCTCGCTCCTTTCGCACTGTACGAGATAACCGTGTTAGCACTTCAAAAAAAGTAGAATCTTCGCTGGAATTGCGAGTAAAGCTCAACTGAGCATCATCAACACAGCTTAGGGCAATTCGGACTGGTGTATCAAAACGAGCAAGGGAGCCACGACGCTCTACAAACTGATTTAGAGCATCGATAAAAGTTGGAAATCGGCTGATTTCTGTCAGAAAATCATCGTTAGCATCAATGCCTTCACAGTAGTCTTTGGCATCGATAAAGCAGATAAGAAATTCATCAAGACTGTAAGGCTTCAGTGCATCGGCAAGACTTGTGCGGTAGTTGACAATTTTTTGCTCTTCTTCTCCTGCTTCATCAGACATTTTGTTGATGACTAACATCATTTTCCAGCGATAACCTTTTTCATAGGCTAACTTCTTGAAATTCTCTGCTGTCAGTGAGTCAAAGAGCATATAGGTGAGGCAGAAAACCAGCAAGTCTGATTTGTTGATCGCCTCATAAGTAATCTCATCGTGATCTTGGCGGTCTGTAAAAAGTCCAGGCGTATCAATTAGCTTGATGCCCTTCCAGTCATAATTGGTAGTTTTATCAGTAGCAATATCCGCATCAATACGGATATCGCGCCGTCCTGTCATGCCAGAGATAATAGTTGATTTGCCTGCACTGTACTGCCCCACAAAAGCTACACCGAGAATTCCCTGTTCTCGATACTCTTTTAACTCATCCCGCACTTTTTTGCGAATCGCTTTTAGTTCGGCTGTGTTTCCCTGAGCCAGCAAATTGTCAAATTTTACTAGCGTTTTCTTGAAATAAGCACCGACATCGGCAGCTTTAAAGTTAGGGTTGTTCTGAGTCATGGTAGTTTAGTCCTTTTTGGGAGATTTGAGGCTAAAGTAAATATCCTCTTGAAGGATGTGTTTTATATCCTCTAGTGATTTTAGTCGTTGAACTTTAGATTGTGTTACAATCTTCATGCTACGTCCGAAATCTCTTTTGACTTTAGCAATCGTTTTGTTGATACCTTGAACAGTTAAGGGTTCGTATTGTTCAATAGACCAATCAATAATTCGTTTAGCATAAGCACGATTAAGATATTTAGCGTTATGGGATAAATTGATTTTTGCTTTTTCAAGCTCAGTGGCGATCGCTTCTAGCCCTGCAATCAATTCTTCAAAATAAATGTTGATGTTCGTGGTTACGGAATCAGAATACTTACCAAAGTCCCCCTTAGCCTGCTGTAGAGTCTTTTGCCTCTGAGTGTTGAGTTGAGTTTCCAATGAAGTTGAAATATTTAGAACAGCTTCGCGTCGCTTTTCATTTTTGGATTTTAACATTCCGCTAAGCCCGCTAACCACAGCAGTTAAAATCCCGATAGCGATTGCAACAGGAGGGGCGAAAAACGCTATAATAGTTCCTGCTATCCCTAGAATGCCCGCACCGATTCGTACCAAGTCTCGAAAATTGTTTGAATCCTGCTCAGTAAAGCTAAAATCATTGCTGCCAATCTGAGACATTAGCTGTAATTCATTCCCTATTTCCTCAAGAACTTCCTGGACTTCCTTATTGAATTTTTTGCTGGCCTCTTGATAAGCTATGTTTAATCGGTCTTCACATCGAAGTGCTTTTAATTTTTTTTCCCATTCCAGCTTCATAGTAACTTCGTTACAGTTATAATGGTCTTCTGCAAAAGATGGAACGGCTTCTATAGCATCTTGAAAAATCCTATCGATTTGTTGCAGTAAAGAGTCTTGGGAATCCTTAGCTGCTTTTCGGATATCCTTTTGGATTCCCTCGCGCTTATTTTTCAGCGTCTCGGTCAATTTTTCATAGATTAAAGCTTGTTGATTCACCCATTTATTAGGATGATCAATTGCACCTACGGTAGAACCAAGCAGAGTTTGAGAGCGACGAATTGCCCCATGATTAACCAGAGATACACGGATTGACTCCAGAAAATTCTGCATCTGACTTGCCTTAAAAAGCTCCTGTTTCTTCTTGACGTGTTCTGGTTCGCGGGAAAGCTGCGCCGCCAGCAACATCACAGGAATAATATCGAAGTAGTCATTAGCATAATGCTGTTTAGCGTAACGGCGGATACGTTGAATGTGCCCACCAATACCGCTTTGACCATCCCTTTCAAACAGTTTATCAGGGTTCTGTAAGAAATGCTCCAACCGTCGAGGATCGCGCAGGTTGTTCTTGACATTCAGTAAAATAATTAATGGCTTGGCTTTTTCCTTTAATAGCCGCAAGAAACCAAACTCACTCTCTTGGATACTGTCATTTGTCACCACATAACAAATCACATCTGACTCGTCGATAATACTTTTAGCAATTTCTTCATCACTTTTGCCACCCGGAGCGCCAATCCCAGGAGTATCAATGATCCGAATATTCTTCCACTCATACACCCGATTCAACCGAGTTGTGCGCTGCTTGCCTACACCGATCGCATCCCATCCATCATCGGTAACGATGGCGTGAAGAGTGCTTTTTCCTGCCTTAGTTCTGCCCATAAAGGTGATGCTGAAATGATTGAGAGCGCGTTCCTTGGCACGAAGTGATTCCCGTACACTCTCAATTTCTTTGATAATTTCGGCACTTAGATCATTTCTAGTATCCTCAAGTTGCTTGGCGACTTCCTTAGCTGTCTGTGGTAGCTTGACCTTTACCACCTGTTTTATGTTTGATGTCTTCGATAGCAACTTGAATATTTTTGTCCAAATTGTTAAGTGCTGATACAGTGCTTTTAAGTGCCCTTTTTGCAAATTTGTAATCTTCATCCGCGATGACTGCACACTGACGAATCGCCTCATCATATTCTGGCCCAGTTAACAGGATTTCCCGTCGTATTTGCTCAACTTTTTGCTCACTCCCAGTGAGTTTGGCTACATTATCCACTAATGCGCGTGAAAGGAGAGAATCAGCCCCTTTAAGGAAACGCGCACCGATAGAGAGTTTCTCTTGCTGATTGGCTTCGCCTATAAATCGAGTATCACTAAAGGCTCCAACTTCTGCAAGCTGTCGCTGTACTTCTCCCGTTGGCCAGTTCCAAATCCGTGCTACTTGTTCCGCCATCTGGCGTTCTAATGCTGAACAGAAACCGTCAACATAGGCGATCGCCAACATTTGGGACATGGCCTCACTTTGCTCACCGGGCGACACTTTCCGAGCTAAATCTTCGACAGAAAGGTGGTTTTCATCTTGAGCCAGAATTTTTTCCATCTCAGCTAGAGTGCCTTGAGAAGCGCTGATCTGCATTGCTAGTTCGCGTAGTGCTTTCGACTCTTCACTATGAATCTGCTGATCCGCACAGACCATGTGTGTGACTAATAGGAATGGGTAGTCTAGGTGTTCGGTGGTTCTTGAAGTTATGTCAGCCATCTTAACTTATTCAATATAAAGTCATATTTAGTAGGTTTTTACATCCCAGCTCGACCATAAAAATTCACATTTAGCTGGTTGCTATCGAAAAAGTCATAGATTCAAGACTTATTCAGCGGTAGCGTTTCCTAATTCCTCTCGTATGATACCCTATTCTTAGGTGACTTAGAATCTCTGCTGCACCAGCAGTGCGATCGCCTAACCGCATCCGAACAACACGCGATCGCATGGCTAGCCACTACCCCCGAACCAGCCGACATCTCAAAAATACCAGAAAACCTGCAACTATCACCGCCAGAACTCTTGAAAGTCATGCAATCTTTAGGACGACGGTCATTAGTTGAAACAGTCAAACAAAACGGGCGATCGCACTTTACGATCGGGCCAGTAATCAGAGAGTATATAACAAACAAAAAATGAAAATCGCCACCTGGAACGTCAACTCAATCCGCACCCGCTTAGAACACGTTACTAGCTGGTTGCAAACAAACTCCCCAGACGTTCTCTGCCTCCAAGAAACCAAAGTCATAGACAAAGACTTCCCCCTAGAACCCTTCACCAACCTCGGCTACAACTGCTACATTTCCGGCCAAAAATCCTACAACGGCGTTGCCATTTTTAGCCGATCGCCCATGTCGGAAATCAGCAGCGGGTTTGCCCCCCTTCTCGGCGACGAAACCGCAGGTATTTTTGACGAACAAAAACGCCTAATAGCCGGGGTTATAGACGATATTTGCATTATTTGCGTATACGTTCCCAACGGTTCCGAAGTTGGCAGCGAGAAATATGAGTACAAGCTAAAGTGGCTCAAACTGCTGCAAGAATACCTCAAAATAGCACTAGATAAATCCCCCAACTTGTGCATTTGCGGCGACTTCAACATCGTCCCGGACGATCGAGATATCCACAATCCCAAAGCCAATGCTAACTCCGTCGGCCTATCAGTAGCCGAGCGCCTCGCACTCACAGAAATCATAGAATTAGGATTAAACGACCCCTTTCGCAAATTCACCTCAGAAGGCGGCCATTATAGCTGGTGGGACTACCGCGCTGCCGCATTTCCCCGCAACAACGGCTGGAGAATCGACCACCATTATCTCAGCCCTCCCCTGTACGAACAAGCAAAAAACTGTACAATAGATGTTGCTCCCAGAAAATTAATCAAACCCAGCGACCACGCCCCCGTAATTGTCGAAATTTGATTTATCAGTTATAAGGTTAATAACAACCAACAATTAAAAATCATGTTCTTAGTAACCGGAGCAACAGGCGCACTAGGCCGCCGAATTGTACGAGAAATCAGACAGCAAGAAAAGCCTGTCCGCGCATTCGTTCGCCTCGCATCTCGCTACTCAGAACTAGAAAACCGAGGCGCCGAGATTTTTATCGGCGACTTGAAACAAGACAAAGATATTAAAAAAGCCTGCCAAGGAGTGCAGTACATCATCAGCAGCCACGGCACCGGCGGCGACGTTCAAGCAGTACACTACCGCGCTAACATAGAATTGATCGACTGCGCCAAAGAAGCCGGAGTGCTGCACTTTGTCTTTGTTTCGGTACTGGGAGTCGATCGAGGATACGAAGATTCCGCAGTATTCAAAGCCAAGAGAGAAGTTGAAAAATACCTGCAAAACAGCGGATTGAATTATACAATCTTGCGGCCTGCCGGTTTTGCTTCCAGCTTGTTACCGCTAGCAGAAAGATTTCGAGAAACCGGACTTTACCTGCTGATTGGCGACGGCAAAAACCGCACATCTGTTGTCAGTACCGACGACTTAGCAAAGATTGCCGCAGACTCGCCAACAGTAGAAGGCGCCCGCAACCAAATTCTGCGAGTCGGTGGCCCGGATGTGCTGACAAGGGATGACATTCCCCGCATTTTTGCACGCTTATTCAATCGCGAACCGATGGTAATCAACCCGCCACTGCTTGTGTTTGACGGTTTGAGAAATGCGTTGGGGTTATTGAATCCTCAAGCTCAAAAAGACTTAGGAACTTTGCGCGTATTGCTGGGTAACGAGTATTTCTGCACTCCCCAAGAAGTGCAAAACTTGGAATCAATCTACGGCATCAGAATGGAATCCTTAGAAAGCTTTATGCGGCGCAATTTGAGCGTTTAAAATGCTAGTTATTCTCGTTAGCAGGCATAGCCTGGTAATGAATATCCGGAGGCTCTGCCTCCAAACTCTTGTCTCATTTTAAAGGAGGCAGAGCCTTCCTATATGCGTCCTCAGGCTCGGGCTGGGAACGAGCAAATGTAGCGCCAAATCGCAACTGAAAACCATTTAAGCAGAAATAGGTAGTGGTTCAGCACCAATATAGCTGGTAACTGCGATCGGCGGAGAAGTCGGCTTAGCAATCAAATAACCTTGAACCAAAGTTGCTCCCCGTTCCCGCACCCACTCAAACTCCTCCAAAGTTTCCACACCTTCAGCAACAGTTTTAATTTCTAATTGAGCAGCAATTTCTAACATCTTTTCCGTAATGAGTGCCTTATAATAATCTTGATGGACGTTGCGAATCAATTGCATATCCAACTTAATAAAATCTGGACGCAGTTGGTGCATCAAATTTAAATTAGAAGAACCGCTGCCAAAATCGTCCAGGGCAATTAAAAATCCCGCCTCTCGGTAAAACCTCAGAATATTAATCAAGTGATCGATATCAGGAGGGTGCTGAGATTCCGCTACTTCAAAAACAATATTGCTGTGAGGAATTCCCGCTTCATCAATAGCCTGTACTGTTCTTCGCAGGCACGTAGCGGGATCGTAAACTGAAGTGGCAGAAAAATTAATAAAAAGTAGTTCTTTAATATCGTAAATATGGGCTTCGCAGATAGCGCGAGTCCGGGCTAAAACATCTAGTTGAAAAATTAGGCCTGCTGATTCTGCTTGGGAAAAAATCCGACCCGGATAAATTAAGTTTCCTTGCTCGTCAATTCCTCGGAGCAGCGCTTCGTGGGCAAAAATTTTAGAAGTATCTGAGGTATAAACAATGGGCTGAAAATGTGTAGTAATGCGTTCTTCGGACAATAAATCTAACAGCCAATCAGAGTTACTCAAATTAATAAAAGAGTCTAAAGAAGTGCTGCGATAAAAATCGCTAAGTTTCGGCTGTTCAACTTCGCGCATCCACAAAACTTTTGTCTCTTTCAACTCTTGATTTGTCAGCGCCGATGATGCTAGGGCGTTAAACTTTTCTTTGGCTATTCCCTCAAGGATAACGTACAAACACTTGCTCTCTTCTAACAGCCGGAATTCAAGTTCAGCCTTGGTGAGTGCAGAAATAACCTTTGTCAGCGTGTGCGATACTGGGAACCACAGGTAGAGACCTCCGCTGCCCTCTATTTTTGCGGGTACTGTTTCACAGCGAGAGCAGGAGCCGAAGGCTTTGCCACTTCTTTGCATTGGAATATCCTCCGGTTTTTGGGTTAATTTTAGACACGCTAACAATTAAATTTTATTATAAGCTCATTCACCTTTTAATACATCTATCTGAAGATGTAAATTTTGATTAAATTCTATTTAAAAATTATAGCAGTATTTATACTTGCCTCCGGTTTCAAACCTTGGTAAAAGTTCTCAGCTTTGAGCAATTACGTGTGATTAAACACAGTCCCCAATCATCACAGAGGGAGAAGGCAAAGACTTGTTGGCTAATCTTTACTGCTGCTGTAATTCTTTACGCCTTATTGTCTAATTCCCTTTGCCAAAACAGTCGCTACAGTTAATTTTTTAGCAAATGCAAATTAACACCCCCGTGAAGCGCAGCTATCCCGTAGGGAATCGCCCCATCGACTAATTTATGCGTACCACAAATATACACACCCGGACGATCGTCCAAAACAAACTCAGTTGCTGCGGAATATCCAATTTAATTTTATAATCGGGATGACAGGATTTGAACCTGCGACCCCCTCGTCCCGAACGAGGTGCGCTACCAAGCTGCGCTACATCCCGAAATTAGTCACTATATTTTAAGCTTATCACATTAAAGTTAAAATTTAGCAACCTCCTATATAATGATTTGTAAAACACTACTCAGGCGGAGACAGGCGTGACAGTTAAGCCCCAGTGGTTGCGAGTTAAAGCCCCCCAGTGGGAGCGCGTCGGCAACGTCAAAGAAATTTTGCGGGATTTATCCCTGAATACGGTTTGCGAGGAGGCGTCGTGTCCGAACATCGGCGAATGCTTCAACGCAGGTACAGCGACATTTTTGATTATGGGCCCGGCTTGTACCCGCGCCTGTCCTTACTGCGACATCGATTTTGAGAAAAAGCCCCAACCATTAGATCCGACGGAACCCCAAAGATTGGCGCAAGCGGTGCAGCGGCTCAAACTCAACCACGTCGTGATTACCTCTGTCAACCGGGACGATTTGCCGGATGGGGGCGCGTCTCAGTTTGTCGAGTGCATTCAAGCAGTGCGATCGACGATGCCCGATACAACTATAGAAGTTTTGATTCCCGACTTGTGCGGCAACTGGGATGCTTTAGAAATCATTCTCGCAGCCCGGCCAGAGGTACTCAACCACAATACCGAAACTGTAAAGCGACTTTACCGCAAGGTGCGGCCGCAAGGAAAGTACGATCGCACCTTGGAACTATTGCAGCGAAGCCGCGAACTCGCACCTGGGGTTTACACCAAATCCGGCATCATGGTGGGACTGGGAGAAACAGACAGCGAAATTCGGGAGGCGATGCAGGACTTACGGGCTGTCGGCTGCGATATTTTAACAGTTGGACAGTACCTGCAACCGACTCAAAAGCACTTGAACGTAGAAAACTTTGTGCCTCCAGAACAGTTTGATGCTTGGAGAAAGTTTGGCGAATCTTTGGGATTCTTGCAAGTTGTCGCTTCTCCCTTAACTCGCAGTTCCTATCACGCCGAACAGGTGAGGGAACTGATGAAACTTTACCCACGCTAGCAATTTTAATTGGAGTTGACTCGCGCCCGATCGCACCATTCTCACTAAAACCCGATCAACCGGGTAACAGCGACGAAAAACTTGCGCTTGATATCAAAGCCCTGGGCAAAAAACCCGGTTTCAGATGCTGGTGTTCGGGGCGTGATTTTAAGCCGGAAGCAGCAGCCAACAGCAAAACAATTATCGGTCGATCGTCGCCTCCAAGTCGCGACTTACGCAAAAGACATCCAGAAACCGGGTTTCTTCCTCAAACTTCTAGGTTTTAATCCAGAAATTTGAGGAAGAAACCCGGTTTTTGCGTCAGCCAATAACTCGGTACTGGGGACTCTAGCCACTCTGAAACCCATATTCTATAATGGATTAAACTTCTGCGCTCACTGCCGCGTATTTAATCAACAGCGCCGAGTTATATAAAGTTTTATTAAAAAAATGGCTAATTTTCCGAAGTGATCGGGAACCAGGTTATTGGTGATGAAGATTAACTTAACTTCTGACTAACGTCACTTGTTTCTAGCCAGTCACTATCTATACTAGCTACATAAACAAAGAAGTACAACACACTTTTCTGGCCTTCAACCTGTTACATCAGAAAGTTCTTAGCGTTTTCCAGAATCTTGGTAAAACAAGTGGGGCAGCAAAAGTTCGATCGAACAACAGCAGAAAAGTCAGGAAAGTTACTAAAGAAACACAAAGCGGTGATGCTTCGTCTTAACCAAGTGGGCATCTTAATTATAAATAACCGCTAAGCGTAGCATCTTTTCACCGGAGCCACTGAGAAAATCACTATGCCAGCCACCTCTTTTTACGCTGAAGCTGAATTCGACGAACAACTGCGAGTCAATCCCTTGCAAGGTGATGTGTTGGATGAAGATGCTGAAGAAGCTGGAGACGAACTGCTTGACCAAGACCCAGCAGAGACAGAAGATGCAGACCCAGCAGCCAAATTGCAAAAAAATGCCAACCGTCGCACTACAGATTTAGTCCGTCTGTACCTCCAAGAAATAGGTCGGGTGCGTCTCTTGGGTAGAGACGAAGAAGTCTCGGAAGCTCAAAAAGTTCAGCGCTATATCAAATTGCTGGAATTACGCAACACCGTCGCCTCTCAAGAAGAAGGGCTAATTGGGCGCTTCGTGCATTTAATTGAAGTGCGCGATCGGTTAGCCGCACAGTTGGGACATAAACCTTCGCTGGAACGCTGGGCATTAACCGCCGGTGTCAGTGACGTGCCAGAACTCAAGCGAATTATGTCCGAAGGCAAGCGCCAGTGGGCCGAGTTAGCCGAGATGACGGTCGAGACGATCGAAAGAATTCAAGCTGAAGGCGTCGAAGCTAAAGACCACATGATTAAGGCGAACCTGCGCCTGGTGGTTTCGGTGGCGAAAAAATATCAAAATCGCGGTTTAGAATTGCTCGACTTAATACAAGAAGGTACTCTGGGACTGGAGCGAGCTGTAGAAAAGTTTGACCCGACGCGGGGCTATCGGTTTAGCACCTATGCGTACTGGTGGATTCGGCAGGGAATTACGCGGGCTATCGCCACTCAAAGCCGCACCATTCGCCTCCCCGTCCACATCACCGAAAAACTTAACAAAATCAAGAAAGCCCAGCGCAAAATTTCTCAAGAAAAAGGTCGGACAGCTACGATCGAAGACATCGCTGTCGAGTTGGAAATGACGGCGCCCCAAGTCCGAGAAGTTTTACTGCGAGTCCCCCGTTCTGTTTCTTTGGAAACTAAAGTGGGCAACGAAAAAGATACAGAGTTGGGCGACTTGCTTGAAACCGACAGCATCTCCCCAGAAGAAATGCTGATGCGAGAAGCTCTGCACCGCGACTTGCAGCAACTGCTGGCAGATTTGACCAGCCGCGAGCGAGATGTAATTCTGATGCGCTTTGGTTTGGGTGACGGACACCCCTATTCGCTGGCAGAAATCGGTCGTGCCCTCGACTTGTCCCGCGAGCGGGTTCGCCAAATTGAAGCCAAAGCTTTGCAAAAACTCCGCCAACCTAAGCGTCGCAACCGCGTCCGCGACTATCTGGAGTCTCTGACTTAAATTTGGGCCGTCAGTTAGCGCGATTATTAATCAGGGAGCAAGGCATTTGGCACTTGTGCAGAAGGCATGAGGCATTCGGCAGAAGTAACAATATTTACTTCTAAACAACTTCTCTGTCCTCTGCAGCAAGTCATAAAGCTTGTTAAAAGTCAAAAAATATCAAAAACCAAATTTTTTCCTCAATCTTTTTTCAATAAGCTGCGATATTTGCAAAATATCTCGATCGTTGTGTATTATTGTCAATAGGCAGACTTTCTTGAGAGGGTCACTATGGCACTTTACACCGCGTCCTCATTCAAATCCGAACTCAATGACAAAGGCTGGCGGATGACTCCCCAACGGGAAACCATCTTGCACGTGTTTCAGAACCTCCCCAAAGGCAATCACCTGAGTGCGGAGGATTTGTACACTTTGTTAAAAAATCGCGGAGAAAACATTAGCTTGTCCACCATTTACCGAACTTTAAAGTTAATGGCAAGGATGAGCCTCCTCCGCGAACTCGAACTAGCAGAAGGTCACAAACACTATGAAATAAACCAGCCTTACCCGCACCACCACCACCACCTAGTCTGCGTTCAGTGCAACAGAACGATCGAATTTAACAACGATTCGATTTTGAAAATTGGCCTGAAGCAAGCTGAAAAGTCTGGGTTGCACCTGCTAGACTGCCAGCTAACCATTCATACGGTGTGCCACGAAGCTTTGCGGATGGGATGGCCGTCTTTGGTTTCCAGCAATTGGTCTTGTCCGAGGTCGATCGCCCACCACGGCAGCAGCGCCCCGGATTCAATCGAGTGATAGTACACTATTTTCGCATTTTCAAGTACGGCTTGTTACAAGTTTTAACAAAAATTGGTAGCCCAAGTGCGATCGCAGTTACGCAGAAACCGGGTTTCTTAAGAAAAAATACATCATTTCAGGAATGAGTCGGAAACGAGAAACCCGATTTATTTGATGTAGCGTCCGCAAGCCTGGGGCTAAAAAGTTTGGCTCAACAAATCGTCGCTGCTGACCCCGTAACTGCGCTGAGCTCGATCGAGGGCGTCTCTCGTGGAACCATCGAAAACTCCGCTGATCGAGCCTGTGTAAAAGCCGAGGTCTTGCAGCCGCCTTTGTAATTGCTGAATGCTCGAGCGAGAGTTGAAACTGCTGCTAATTGGAACAGCAGGAACAGCTATCCGGCCAGCTAATCCGTTTTGGAGCGCAGCCAAAGTCGCCGGAGTGGCAATACCCGTCGCCGGTGACAAATTGCGTTCTTGCTGAAACGACAGCACCGCAAACTCGGTCTCGGCTCCAAATACTCCGTTCACCGGACCGGGGTTTTTGCCCAGACTTCTGAGCGAAGACTGAAGTTGTCGGACAGCAGGCCCAGTATCGCCCCGTCGCAGACCAGCAGCGATTTGTGGCACAGGCGCTGCTGCTTGCCTGTTACCTTGCCGCAAAGCCGATCGAGTGCTGCGATCGACCCTTCCAGTCCCGAACAGCCCGCTATCTCTCTGAAAGCGGATCAAAGCTGCCTGAGTTGGTCGATCGAACCAACCGTGAATCTGGCTCCTGTAATAACCCAATTCTTGCAGCCGCCGCTGTACAAATTCTACTTGTCGGCCTCTGTCCCCCAACTCTAGAAAATCTCCGCCATTAATCTGTTGGTCATCTTCCTCAGTCCATGAGGTAATTTCCGCTTGCCTCATCTGGGCATCGATAGCTGTCAAAGTAGCAGTGTCAGCACAGCCGTCAGAAACCAGATTGTAATCTTGCTGAAAACGAGTCACAGCGTAGAGAGTGCGTTCCCGAAACTTACCGTCAACGCCACCTTCAAAATAGCCCAAAGCTTTTAATTGTCGCTGGATCAAGTCTACCGTCGCCCCTCTGTCCCCGAACCGCAGCCCCTTGCAACCGCCATTTCCCGAAATATTCCCTGGAAGCGTAACGGGGGGAACCGGGCGGGTGGAACCAAACAGCAAAGCTAAAGTTTGCCTATCGGCAACTCCAGTCACCCGCAGTCGATTAATTCGCTGGAAGTATCTAACCGCATTGAGAGTAACTTCACGAAAACTCCCTGTGGGATGCGCGCTGAAGTAGCCTAGCTGCTTCAACCTGCGCTGGAGAGCAGAAACACCTGCACCCGCGTCTCCAAAACGCAGCTCCCGATAATTTGTATAAATAGTATTAAAAGGTCGATCGTCATCCCCGGCCAAACTGTTGAGTGCTATCACAGTAGCTCGATCCGGCCTACCAGTCAGCGACAGTTGATAGTCTCGCTGAAAGTTAGTCAGAGCTTGTTGAGTAACCGGGCCGAGTTGACCTGTCGAAGATCTGGGAAAATAGCCGAGTTCCCGCAACCTGTCTTGAACAGAGCGCAAATTTGGATATCCCGGATCTATTTGAGCAAAAGCCGAACCGGCTGCACTCAAAACCGACACCATCAAAGCCAGAGACAGCAAACGGACGTAAGTCTGACTCGATAGGTTTTGCCACTTGGGCTGATCAAAAATTTTCGACTCTGCGGGTGCTTCGCAAATAAGAGCAAGTTCGAGGTAAGCAAGAGATTCCATAATTTTTTAGTGTGAAATTGTGGGTGGGTTGTGTTAGCAAACTGCCAAAAATCATTTTTGGCACGCTTGGCTTGGATTCTACCAACGCTAAGTTCTACTTGAAAAGCGCGAAGCACCCGTTTTTCTCAAAAAAATACCGTCAAAAATAATTACAGGTAATAACCAAGATAGCATCGCTGCTTCTAGAGACGCGAGACTCAGCAAAAAAGTTTGCAGGTATAGTCTTAGCCTTTAAGACCAAAAGAGAATAAGTTGTCAGGTAGTGCTGGCTAATATTTTATCTGGCTGCCGCTGAAATTACCACAAGACTTGCGCGCCGGTTGTCATCACCTTAATTTCTTGTCGGGTAAAGAGTCTGAAATCGCAGGTTTTTTGTTAAGAAACGCGGCTTCTTCATGTGGCGAGTGCGTCTAGAAAAGTACCGCTGATTAACCAAAAAACTACCCACTAAAAATCCCCACTTTTGCTAGTTGCAAATAGGGCAGGGATTTTTTGATAAGTTGACTTTTTATTAAAAAATCGACGATCGCTTAAATTAAGTCGAACCGATCGCAAATTACAGCTACTCCCGCTGCAAAAATAGTAATTGCGATGGCTACCAGCGGGTTTTGCCCTCTGCTCACCGCAAAAGAGGTAACGACCCCAGCTCCCAAAGCCGCAGTAACAGCAGCAGTAGCCAAATCTCGATCGGGACGTTTGTTGTACATATTTTTTATTGTTGGTAGCTGTTAAGCTGAAAACTTACATCTTGTAATCCAAGCTACCACTCTTGCCTCTGCGGCGGTGACAACCGCCTGGGTTTTGCAACTAACCTTAAAATTTTGCTAATTTTCTTAACATACTCTCCTGAATAACATAAGTTGGGATTATGTATTTTCGAGTTTTTCTGTTGAGTTTTAACTTTTGAAACCTTTTGTCTGCTTGGCTTTTATGTCAAATTCAGGATTTTGCAGGGGCGATCGCACCCGCACTCTCAGCACATCAAACTGCAATCTCAAATATCGTAAATAAATTTAACTTGACTTTTTGGGATAAATGTGTATCTTGCTCTGGGTAACAATAGACAGGAAAAAACCCGGCGTTGGTGAACAATTTTCACACTGCGATTGCTTCGCTGCCCTGACAATGAGATGAGTATATTTGTTGTCTAATTACTATCTAAGTTTTATTCGCCCTCAATTCTTTCAGTATTGCCACCTTTGACCCAACCTTCGCGATTGCCATCCTCAATCCGAATTCGCTGCCACTCTTTGTCGGGCGACTCTTCCAAAACTACGACTCTTTCCTTGTAACCAACACCGCCAATGCGGTTCGAGTCTCGACTACCTGTATCCCGGAGAATTAAGCCGATCGGCTGAGTCACCATCGCGCGGTAAGCTCCCGGTTCCAGCGGTTTGGGAGAGGGGGCATCGCTAGATGTAGAAACAGGGCTAGCCTGGGCTGTTGACTTCGGCGCAGCGCCTGCAACCTGAACTGCTGTTTTGTCGTTGGGAAAAACAGGTTTTTCGGGCACAGTAGTTAGCTTAGCGGCAAAGTAAAGTGCAGCCGCCACGCTAGCACCTGCCATCAGGACGATCGCGAGCAGAAAACCTACTAAAAATTTGAAAACGCTATATACAGTGTTCATAAAACCGCAAATGAAGGAAGAAGGAAGAAGGAAGAAGGAAGAAGGAAAAGGGAAGAAGGGAGAGGGAAGAAGGTTGACTGTTGAGTGTTGACTGCTGAATGTTGAGTAAAATCTGGTAACTGCCAACTGACAACTGGCTACTAACTACTGACTACTGACTTCAAAAGCTTACCCCTGAATCCGGCGGCTCAAACTGCCGTATCTAGAAGCAAGGCGAGCTTTCCCCGCAGCGGCCCAATCTTGGAGAAACTGGATTTGTTCTTGAGCCGTTCTGGCTAAAGGCACCATCTGACTAGCTGATTCTAAAATATCATCTGTCGTAAAGTCTCGATTTTGGCTAAACCCAATGTGCATTGCTTCAATCAAAGTTTGCTCGATTTCGGCCCCTGAAAAATCGGGAGTTTCGTAAGCCAAGCGCTCTAAATCGTAATTTTTGATGCTGTGCGATCGCAACCGCAACAAATGTACCTCAAAAATCGCCCGCCGTTCCTCCTGGCTGGGCAAACCCACAAAAAATATTTCGTCAAACCTGCCTTTTCTCAGCATTTCTGGCGGCAAAGACTGGATGTTGTTGGCTGTTGCTACCACAAACACCGGGGAAGTTTTTTCGGCCAACCAAGTAATAAAAGTCCCGAACACGCGGCTGGTTGTCCCGGAATCCCCTTTACCGTCTAATCCCGCAAAAGCTTTGTCAATCTCGTCAATCCACAGCACGCAGGGGGCCAAAGCTTCGGCTAGCTGAATCATTTGCCTGGTGCGGGATTCTGATTCCCCGACTAATCCGGCAAACAAGCGCCCGACATCCAAGCGCAGTAAAGGCAAATGCCAGTGGTGGGCGATCGCCTTTGCTGTTAAGGATTTTCCGGTTCCTTGAATTCCAACTAACAACAAACCTCTGGGATGTGGCAAACCGTATTGGCGGGCTCGTTCGGTAAAAGCACCGCCGCGTCGCAGCAGCCATTCCTTGAGATTGTCCAAACCGCCGATATCGGAGATATTTTCGCGGGCTGGGTAAAAATCCAGAATTTGAGTTTGGCGAATTGTTTGGCGCTTTTCTTCTAAAATCAGTTCCGCGTCGTCGGGATGGAGTTCGCCTCTGGTGGCGATCGCCTTTGCCAAAACTCGGCGGATTCGTTCGAGCGAGAGCCCTTGACATGAGCGCACTGTTTCGTCCAGCAAACGCCCTTCAATAGCTTGTCCGGTAGCGCCTAACAGCCTTTCTACCTCAATTTTGATTTCCGCCGCCGCAGGCAGGGGAAACTCCAAAACAGTTATCACTTCGCTGAGGTCTTCCGGGATCGAAATTAGAGGAGATACGATGACAATATTTTTGGGTACTGATTTGAGGAGTCTCGCCAAATTCCGCAGCTTGCGGGAAATCGAGACATCTTCCAAAAACCGCTGAAAGTCGCGCAGAATAAAAATTGCCGGCGCGGTGGCGGGTAATTTTTCGATAAATTCCAAAGCTTGCAGCGGATTGCGCTTGCCAAAACCGGTATCGTTGGGATTGCCTTGGTAGCCATCTACAAAATCCCAGATGTAGACGGCGCGAGAACCTTGTTTTTTGGCGGATTGGGCGATCGCCGCTTCTACGCGCTCTTCCTCCCGTGTGGGAATGTAAATTAGGGGGTAGCGCGATCGCAGCAGTAGTTCAAACTCGTCGCTAAAAATAGTCATTAGTTATTAGTCAACTGACTAAGGCAATTGCCGTTTAAGTGCTTCCAGAGACGCCCACCGACTGTCTGAGACTGTTTCTGAGCTTTCTGTATTTGCATCATCAGTTAAAGAAATTCCCGGACATTCAGTATCGCATATCTGTTTGTGCGGCAGTTCTAAACACATTTGCTCGTACACCCAATCGCGCGGAGAGAAATAGCCACCTGGGGACAAATTTTCCACCAAATCTTCTAAAGCAACTTCTATTTCTGCTGAACTTGAATCTGTTTGATTTGCTGTTTCTTCTAGCCAGATTAGTTCCGATGAGTTTAGTGCCAAACGATGATTGTATTGTTTCAAGCATCTGTGGCAGGTGAGAGTAACTATTGTTTCTGCTTTCGCCTTCACCTCAAGATAATTTCCTTGGTGAGTAACTTGCAGTCGTCCTCGCACCGGAGTAAGAGTTTCTAAATCGGGGATAAATTCTTCAAAATCAATTACCTCTTTTCGCTCACTTTTTGTGAGTAGATGAGGGATATAAATTGTCTCCATAATCTTTTGCCTTCCTACTTCTTGAATTCAAAGGTCAAAAGGAATAGTTAATTTTTAACTTCTTCCTTCTTCCTTCTTCCTTCTTCCTTCTTTCGCGTCAGCGCAGCCGCACTACCAAACGGCGATCGGGTTCTTGCCCTTGACTGTAAGTTTCTATATCCTCACATTCGCTCAAAAAGCTGTGGACTTGACGGCGTTCTGCCGAAGACAGCGATTTTATTTCAACTTCAACTCCCGTCGATCGGGCTTGATCTGCTGCGTACTCTGCCATCGATCGCAATTCCTCTTGGCGGCGGATGCGATAGCCATTTAGTTCAACTGTATAAGGAATTGACTCCTCTACTTCCTGACCTATATTCTGAACCGTGTTGCAGAGGTACTGAATGGCATCTATTACATTACCGTTTGGTCCGACTAAGATTGCAACTTGTTCTGGAGTCAGATTGCTTTCATCTATTGTCATCCAATAGCAATCTTTTTGGTGTTCGCATACCACTTGTGAAGGAATTGCGGACAGTTGTAGCAATTCTTCTAACCATGCCTGTCCGCGCTGCATTTGAGAGTCTTTCATTGTTGTTAAAATCAAGCCTTTTTCTTAGAACGCTTGGGCTCAAAGGGAAGTGCATCTAATCCTTGTTCTTTTTGGGTTTTCGCCTCTGCTTCGTCCACTATTTTTTGGAGGTTTTCCGGCAGCGGTTCTCGCGACAAAATAAACGATTGAACTGTTTGAAAGATGTTAGCAATCAGCATATACATCAACACGCCGGCGGGCAGCGGGAAGAACAAAAACATCCCTGAAAATATGACTGGCGTCAGTTTGTTGACTGTAGCCTGTTGGGGGTTGTCGTTTGGCCCTTGTGCTTGTCCTGAAAGGGTTTGGTTGATGTACAAACTAATGCCGAAGCCCAGGATCATTACCAAAATATCCCAGTGGATTGTACCGTCTGAGTCAATCGCGCCAACGCGGCCTAGAGCCTCAATAAACAGGAATCCTTTGTTACTAGCCAATCCGGGGATTGTGCCTTGAACTGTGGCTTCACCGGGCGCTAATGCCGTGATGTTTCCCTGTTCATCTACCTTGATCAGATCTTCGCCTTTGATGACTTTCCAGCCTGGTTCAAAGTCGATTTCGCTCTTATTTTCTGCAGCTAAAACTTTGAGAGGTTTGCCCTCTGGGGTTTGAAAATTAATCTTGGTTGTGTCGCCGACTGCGAGTTTGTCGCCGCCTGGAATTACCCCCACAACAGGAGCATGAAAAGTACCTGTGACGTAAATATTTTGTGGCGGTGTAGCAAAAGCTTGCGGTTGAACATTTTCGATTTGTTCTTTGGGCAAAACTTGAACGTTAACGCTGTAATTTATGTCAGAAAACGGCGAACCCCGGAGCGTTGCAAACAGTGCAAACAGCACTGGCATTTGCAGCACCAACGGAAAGCATCCTGCTAGAGGATTGCCAAATTCTTTGTATACTTTGCTCATTTCCTCCTGCTGTTTGGCAGGATTGTCTTTATAGAGTTTTTGAATTTGATCTACTCGCTCTTTCATCAACGGCTGCGCTACTTTCATGCGCCGCATATTGCGAAGAGAGCCTGCGTTGAGAGGATAAAGAGCAAAGCGAATCACGAGCGTCAGTGCTACGATCGCTAAACCGTAGCTTGGCACGATCCCGTAGAAAAAATCTAGGATCGGGAGCATGAGGTTGTTGGAGAGAAACGAGATACCGAAATCCATTCGCTTTGAGTTAATTTAGGTGCTCTATGTTTGCTGTTGAGAACTATTTTTACCCGCTGAAGGCGAGCCGCCTCAATTTTTAGGGTTTTGTCTCTATCTTAGGACATTGCCCGTCGATCGACCGCCCGGTCTGCGGGTTTGTTGTAATGAGTTTGCCAATACTCGCACTCACTTTACCCTAATTTGAGGGCGAAGCGGTTCGGTTATTTAGCTTCGGCCGCGTTTGCTTTTTGAGCGGCTATGGGCAGTTTTTCGTTAATGTAGTCATACATTGATCGAAATTTCGGCATAGCTCTGAGTTCCAAGCGGCTGCCATTTTTCATGGTGAGCACCATGTCTCCGTAGGTCCCAAAACCGCGTGGTACTGTGACGATTTTGACTATATCTGAATAGATAACGTCTGTCTGCTCGCCCCCCATCCAACCGCTAGTTACGGAGACTCGGCGGCTCGTGATCCGATACCGCAGCCACAGAGCCCGGACAATTGCTCCTACTGCTAGGGGGATTCCGACGACTGTCAGCCCCAGGAGTAAATTGAGGATCAAGTCTCCCGGCGCGGGGCCGCCTTCATAATATACTTCCTCTCGAATTCCCATCTAGTACCTCGGCTTCTACCAACAACTGCTCTAATTCTTGCAGAATTTCTGCATAATTGCACTCTTGTGCGATCGGACGCACGACAATTACTAAATCCCACCCGAATTTTAATCGGGGCAATAGCTGTCGCAAAGCTGCCCGAATCTGACGCTTAATCCGGTTGCGGACTACAGCGCGTTTGCTGACTTTCAGGCTGATAGAAATGCCTGTGCGAGTCGGCTGCAAGGATTTCTCGGCTGTCGGTTTGCTTAATTCGACGCTTTTTGGTTTACGCAGAGCTCTTAAGCTGAAATGGGCCGAGTTACGGCGCATTCCCTTGCGGTATACGGCGCTGAAGTCTTTTCGGTGCTTAAGTCGGTTTGTATCGGGCAACATGGCGTAGGGCGATCGTTGAGGCCTCTCAACCTTGATGCAGTGCTAGACTGCGAGGCGGTGGCGACCTTTGCTGCGGCGAGCTTTGATTACCAATCGACCAGTTGCGGTACGCATTCTGGCGCGAAAACCGGATGTTCTTTTTCTTTTGCGGCTGGTTCCGTGCAGGGTTTGCTGTGTCATTTTGATTTCTCCCGGCTTGTTACTTTACTTTTGATTAATATTCACAATCTTCTAGTATACCATAGAGTTGTTTTGTTGGCAATATTTTTCCTATTTGAATCGATCGCCACTCATCACAAAGCAACAACCCCTGTTCGAGCTGGTGAACGAGATTTCGGTTTAGTTCTCACTACCATATCCCTAACTTTCTAAGATGATATTGCAAGAGCGATCGCCCTTAACCGAACCCAATCAAATCCCCGACTCCTAAATTCATCCGTGTATCCGTGTCGTGCCTTTCCTCATTTCAATTCAACATTTACTGTAGCCGAAATCCCCGGTGGAATCCGTGATTCATAGCCTTTAATGCTTTCGGCACCCAACACAAATTTTACCGCAACCCGTTGCACAACTTTGGTGAAGTTACCCCTAGCATTATCGGGAGGCAATAAGGAGAATTGATCGCTAGAAGCAGGGGAGAAACTATCGAGACGGTCTTCAAAATTGCGACTACCAAAAGAATCTAATTTGATTTCTAATTTTTAACCTGGTTTCATGTTTGCTAGTTGCGTTTCTTTGAAGTTAGCAACTACCCACAAATCGTTACTGACCATCGCCATTAACGGAGTTGCCGGCTGCACGCGCTGCCCGAATTCAAAGGATTTGCGGGCGATTTGTCCGGCGGGTGCGCTGATATTTGTGTAGTAAAGTTGTATTGCTTTTTTAAGAATGCCTAGTATTTTACGGTTATTTGTTATGTACTGGAGGTAGAGGCTGCTGCGCTTCACTCAAAAGATTGATTTGTCGGTTTAGGAAAGATTGACGATCGCCCAGTCAATCAGTGGGCAAAAGAGTTCTCGATCGCCCTCTGAAATCCCCTCGACAGCTCAATCTCGGATTTCAGCTACCAGCGGGGGCAATACGTCTTGCAGTTTCCTGCCGGAGTCAGCCAAATGCGCCAAATCCGGCCATAGCGCGTGTCTCTCTCCCGGCGGACTAGGCCTCTTTCTTCTATGCGATCGATCGCGCCTTTCAGCGTCCCGCCTACCTGTTGCAGTTTGTCGCCAATGCTGGAAGTCGGCAAACCGTCTTCTTGCTATAAGCAGCACAGTACCAGCCAGTGAAAAGCGGTAAGCCCAAAGGGTGCCAGCAGGTTTTTTGGCGATCGACTGCTACGCTAAAAGCGGGAATCCGCCTTCTGCCGGATATGTTAACAATTCTTATTGTTCTTAAACTAGAAAGAGTAAATCTAGTTCGCGATCAGAATTTATGTTGCTTCCAGCCGACCAACGCACTAAGTTAGACGACACCGACGACAATTTGTTCTATTCCGCTCCCCGGTTTGTGACTCACGTAGACGATGGATTCATTCAGCAACTCACCGATTTATATCGGGAACGGCTGAAACCGAATACTCGGATATTTGATATGATGAGCAGTTGGGTTTCTCACTTGCCCGACGAGATGCAATTTGCCCATGTTGAAGGGCACGGCATGAATGAAGACGAGTTGGCAAAGAATCGCAGACTAAATCATTATTTTGTGCAGAATTTGAACGCAAATCCCAAATTGCCACTGCCGGATGCAGAGTTTGACGCCGTTGTCAACTGCGTTTCGGTACAGTATTTGCAGCACCCAGATGCGATTTTTGCCGAGATTCACCGGATATTGAAGCCGGGTGGCGTAGCAATTATGAGCTTTTCCAACCGGATGTTTTATCAAAAGGCGATCGCGGCTTGGCGGGAAGGTTCCGAGGGCGATCGGGTAGAATTAGTCAAGGGTTACTTTGATTCTGTCAAAGGAGCGAACATACCCGGGTTTAGCAAGCCGGAAGTAATTGTTCGCAAGCCTAACTTGCCGAGTTTTATGCAAATGCTGCGAATACCAAGCGGCGATCCGTTTTATGCGGTAGTTGCTTACCGCCAAAGTTAGGATTTTTTGGCAGTAAGGACTTTAGGACTTTAGGTGGAGATTGAAATCACTAAAGTCCTTACTACAAATCGCTCGAAAGCTATGTTCTTTAGGTTAGGATATATTTAATATTTGTTCCTAAAATAGGGGAAAAAACTTGGGCAGCGCATCACACTTGATCCAAATATCTGTCAGGGAAAACCCTGTATTCGCCGTCTGTGATATCCACTAAAACTGATTTTTGACTTCTCAGTTCTGGTATGAATGCTAAAGAAATTATAGATGACTATGACGATTTAGAACATGAGGATATTCTAGCTGCTTTGCTATTTGCTGCGCGGCTGACTCCAGTGAAAAGCATATACTGAGTATTGTAGTTCATCAGTAATCATAAAGTAGGGTAAAACCTTGATATGAAACCATATCAGCAAATAGCTATCTACGAATGCGGCGAACCTTTAGTCCCTATTCCAGCACAACATTTTGTCTTTGAAAGGCCGCACCCTTATCAAAAGTTGGGTGCTCCCTATCACAATAGTAAAGCAGATTCGCCTTACTATTTGCGACAAGGAGTTGTAGATAGTTTAATCGCCGCTCAAACGGAGCTACAGCACAATTATCAAAATTGGAAAATTCTGATATTTGACGCTTATCGGCCAGTGGAAGTCCAGCAATTTATGGTAGATTATACTTTTAATCAAATTGCCCTAGCTCAAGGCTGCGAATTTCCTGTTGCCGAAGACAAACGCCAAGTGATTATAGAACACGTATATCAATTTTGGGCAGTACCGAGCCTCGATCGCGCAACGCCTCCCCCTCACAGTACAGGTGCAGCTTTAGATATAACTTTAGTAGATGAAAACAATCGGCAAATTGATATGGGTTCTCCGATTGATGAAATATCAGAACGTTCTTATCCCGATTATTTTTGTAATAGCAAGGAGCCGCAAAAACAGGAATATCACCGTCGCAGGCAAATATTAAAAAATGCGATGATAGCTGCGGGTTTTCAGCAACATCCTAACGAATGGTGGCATTTTTGTCTGGGCGATCAGATGTGGGCTTGGTTGACAAATCAAAACAATAGTGGTAGTCGATTGATTGCCCGATACGGCCGCTATTAAAACGGTACGGAATTAAATCGGAACTGGCGCACTTGCAACCTTAAGAAAGGGGTTTTTTGACAAAAAACTCAGCTTTTAACTGCTTCCTGTGGCAATAAACCTGGTTTCTGACACTCTATGCCTCCCGCACTATAAAAGTATGAGCAAAATAAATCATTTGTGTCAGGATACACTGCAACTATTGCCAGCGGGGTAGCGGTGGTTTAAAATCAACGAGAGCGAACAAGTGCAGGCAATATTTGCCAGCACCGCAAACCCTAAAGCATAACTCAGAGTTCACCCAATGAAAGCACTCATCCTCTCTGGCGGTAAAGGAACACGCTTGCGTCCCCTCACCTATACGGGTGCTAAGCAGTTGGTTCCTGTAGCAAATAAGCCGATACTGTGGTACGGAATTGAAGGAATTGTGGCGGCCGGGATTACGGATATTGGAATTATTATTAGTCCCGAAACCGGGGAAGAGGTGAAGACGAAAACAGGAGATGGATCTCGCTTCGGTGCGAAAATTACTTATATCTTACAAGCAGAGCCGGCAGGACTCGCTCACGCGGTAAAAGTTGCCAGACCGTTTTTGGGCGATTCTCCGTTTATTATGTATTTGGGAGATAACTTAATTCAGAATCAGTTAGATCCGTTTTTAGAGATTTTTAACACGCAGAAACTAGACGCTCTGATTATGCTGCGTCCCGTTTCCAATCCCTCGGCTTTCGGTGTGGCAAAAGTTGATGAGAAAGGACGAGTTTTGCAGTTAGTAGAAAAACCCAAAGTTCCGCCGTCAAATTTAGCACTGGTGGGGATTTACTTTTTTGCTCCTACTATCCACGAGGCGATCGATCAAATTCAACCTTCGCCCCGGGGCGAACTCGAAATTACAGACGCTATTCAACAGCTCATCAATCAGGAAAAACACGTAGAAGCCTGCAATTTAGAGGGCTGGTGGCTGGATACGGGGAAAAAAGACGATTTGCTGAGTGCAAACCAAATCATTTTAGATAGCCGTATCGTAGCTTCAACTGAATTAAAAGTAGACGCCAAAAGTCAAATTATCGGGCGAGTGCAAATAGGCGAAGGAACGGAAATCATTAATTCTACAGTTCGCGGGCCGGTGGTAATTGGGGAAAATTGTCGCATTGAAAATTGCTTTATCGGGCCTTACAGCAGTATTGCCGATCGCGTGACGATGATTGATGCTGATATCGAACACAGTGTAATATTGCAAGGGGCGAAAATAGTTGGCATTCACCAGCGAATTGTTGACAGCGTGATCGGGCAGCGAGCTCAACTCACCAATGCGCCGGCTCGTCCAAAAGCTCTGCGGTTTATGATTGGTGATGACAGTCAAATTGAGTTATAGCAATCCTTGCAGGAGTCGTAAACTTTTTACCCCACCCCAACCCTCCCCGCAGGTTCGGGGAGGGAGTAAGAAATTCACAAATGATTTAGGATTGCTATAGCTTAAATTGAGATATTGCCAATATCGGAAGCAATAATCCTGATTTAGCAAGAAATAAATTGTTTTGTGGGGAATAGGGGTTGGGCATCCTGCCTGCCCTTGAACAGTCTTTCCGGCCTGTGGCACAAGTAATTACAATTATTCACACAGCAAAGCTGCCTGTTCACAATTAGTTACAATGATTGCAACAGCAAAGATGCCTGTTCCATAATTAAGTCCTAGTAAGTTATCTCAAGGAGAGGAAAGTTTGGAGTACGAAGAAATACCAACTCAACAGATAATACATAAGTTGCGGCAAACTTTGGAGCCGCGAATTGGTATAGCTGAGCTGTCGCTGTTGGGAATAGAAAATAGTACGATCGCCCAAAATGAAGATGATGAAGATATCGCCCTTTTAAAGGCAGGTTTCGACATTTATAACATCCCCATTACCTCTTACCAAAGGCGACTCGGTTCCGCAGTCATCGTCGTTAGGAAAATAGTCCGAAAATTGCTCAGACCTGTACTCGAACGACAAGTAATTTACAATTTTGCTAATACGCGGGTCGTGCATACATTAAGCACACAATTGCAAAAATTGCAAGAAAATCAACAAACTCTCTTTGAAAAAATTGAATCGGAATTCAGCAGCGAATATCCCGAAGTTACAGCACAGCTTGAGACTCAACAAAGAGCGATCGCAAATTTTCAGTCTGAAATAGAGCAAATTAAAGCAGTGCAGCAGCAACATACTGCTATTTTAGAGAAGATTACCGCTCAATTGCTCGATAGACAAAAATAAAGCATCAAAGATGACCACACTGCCCATATGTTCGTTAATTATAGTCAACTATAACGGTCTGCGCCACACGAAAGATTGCTTAAAATCTCTACAAAAACTTGCGTATCCCGAATCGCAACTCGATTTAATTGTAATTGATAATTGTTCTCAAGACGATTCCGTTACTTCGCTGCGCGAACTATTTCCAAAAGTTCGGATTTTTGTCAACTCGGCTAACAACTTTGCTAAAGCCCTCAACCTCGGAATCAGCGAAGCAAAAGGGCAATACATAGCCTTTCTAAATAACGATGCTACCCTTGACAGTCGCTGGTTAGAGATTCTTGTAAAACGGCTAGAAACTAATAAAGAAGTAGGTGCGACTAGCGGTAAATTGCTGTTTAAAGACGGGCGAATTAACAGCGCTGGTATTCAGCAATTACCTAACTTTTATTGGCAAGATGTCGGCTTTGGTGAAAAAGATTCGGGACAGTACGATACAGAAGGGGAAGTCGAAGGCCTTTGTTGGGCGGCGGTGCTTTTTCGTAGGGAATGTCTCGAAGATGTGGGGCCGATAGATGAAGATTTTGTGATGTATTTTGAGGATGTAGAGTTTGCCAAACGCTGCCACAAACGCGGTTGGAAAATGCTTTATACTCCCGCCGCCATTGCCCATCACGAATATCGGGGTTCTAGTAAAGGAAGCAAACTTACCGAGTATTTCTGCAACCGCAATCGGTTTTTGTATTTGGCAAAACATGAACCGTTGCAATTAGTCAAAGGAATTCATACTTCGGATTTTTTTAGTAACAAGCAGTACGATTTGCTGTTCGAGAGTTTATTTGTAGCGATTAAAAAACTGCTAGATTATCAGAAACCAGAAATCATCGAAACTGTATTACCACAGTTGTCGGAAAAGTTGGCGGTGATTTACAGTCGGATGAAGATCGATCGCATTTTATCTCGCTTACAGGTGGTTCGGGGCGATCGCAAAATGTCGATCGCCATTTACGATCACGGACTGCATTTTATTGGTGGCGGTCAAAAATACGTCGCTACCCTCGCCTCGCTGCTACAAAATGAATTTGACATTACTTTTATCGCCAACAAACCAGTTGCTGTTTCCGAATTAGAATCGTGGTACGGACTCAACCTTTCAGGATGCAAAATTAAAATTATGCCCTTGGCGTTTTACGAGAAACGCGGAATGCAGTGCATCGATTCCAGCATCATCGTGGAAGATATGGAAAATCCCTTTGATGAAATTGCCAGAGAAAGCAAAAACTACGATATTTTTATCAATGCGAACCAACTGGAAAAAGTAAAACCACTGTCGCCGATCTCAGTATTTTTCTGCCACTTTCCCAATACCTTCCGCAACCGTCACTTTGCTGTCGATGATTACACTTTCATTATTGTCAACAGTCAATTTACCGTCAAGTGGTTGGAAAAACGCTGGAACCTACAGCCAACTTTTCTGCTTTATCCGCCCGTGGAAATGGCAACAGTTAAAGTGCCGAAAGAAAACATCATTTTAGCTGTGGGACAGTTTGAAGCTGGGGGAACAAAAAAGCAAATTGAACTAATTAAAGCTTTTCGCAGTTTGCTAGCAGATTATCCCGAAGATTTTCAAGGATGGCGACTAATTTTGGTTGGCAGCAGCATTCCGAAAAATCCTTATTTAAAGACTGTTCAGAATTTATTGAAGCAAGATTCAAGGGCGATCGAGATCAAAGTCAATGTTGACTTTGATGAGGTAAAATCACTTTATGCTAGAGCAAGTATATTTTGGCATGGCTGCGGTTTGGGTGAAGTCAATCCTCAAAGATTTGAGCATTTCGGGATGGCGACTGTAGAAGCAATGCAAAATAGTTGTGCTCCGATTGTTTTCAACGGTGGCGGCCAACCGGAAATTGTCGAACATGGGCGATCGGGCTTTGTGTTCAATACCGTTGAGGAACTGTGCCAGCATTCACATCAACTAATTGTTAATCCTGATTTGCTAGAAGAACTTCAAGCTGGTGCACAGCAACGCAGTCAGAACTTTAGAATTGCACATTTTGAGAAAAAAGTCAATAGTTTTTTTGATATTCTTCACCAAGAGTATGCTACAATTCGGCTGCCAAATCCTGCTGATATAGCTCAAATGCTCGATCGAACTTAAAGGCTAATTAAATAGTCCACGAGGGCTTACAACCCCTAGCCAAAAGCTAAAGTCTTCTTGCATAGGACTAATATCAAAATCGATTTTATTACCGTTTTCTTCAGTCCGCCCAGGCGGACTTTGTATGTGTAGTTGCGACTTCCAGTCGCCGGATATCTAAAATCATGTCTAATTCACTGTTAATCAATTTGTCCTTCTTAACACCCGAACCAACGGGAATCGGGACTTACGCCGCTAATCTTTTCCCGGAACTGCAACAGCTAGAACCCACATTACTTGCTTCCCAGCAAATTGACAATTATAGATGCTATCCAATTCCCGAAACTCTGACACCGGATCGAGGATCACAAGGACAAATTAACAGGCTGCTGTGGACTCAATTCAACTTGCCAAAAATTTACAAAAAATTGCATTCAAGCCTGATATTTTCCCCAATTCCCGAAGCACCCTTGTATTCCCGCTGCCGCTACATCGTCACAGTTCACGATTTAATTCCTTTGCGATTTCCCCAACGGTTTTCTCGATTAACAGCTTATTTTCGTTACTACATACCGCAGGTTTTGCGGCAAGCAGAACACATTATTTGCGATTCTCAAGCAACTGCTGCTGATGTTGCTAACTTTTTCCAGATTCCTCGTCAGAAAATGACCGCCATTCCCCTAGCTTGCGATAATATTAATTTTAGATATCTCGACTTGCCCGCAAAAAATTATTTTCTTTATACCGGCAGACACGATCCTTACAAAAACTTGGAAAGATTAATTGCTGCATTTGCGAGTTTGCCCGATCGCGCAAATTACGAATTGTGGCTAGCAGGGCCTCCCAATGCCTACACGCCGCAGTTGACAGCACAAGTTGAAGAATTAGGTTTACAATCTTTGGTAAAGTTTCTCGGTTACGTTCCCTATTCTCAATTGGCCGTACTGATGAATCAGGCGATCGCCCTAGTTTTCCCTACACTTTGGGAAGGATTCGGCTTACCAATTTTAGAAGCAATGGCTTGCGGCACACCCGTCATCACATCCAACCTGTCATCGATGCCAGAAGTAGCCGGAGATGCCGCATTATTAGTCAATCCTTACAGCGTCGGAGAAATAGCCGAAGCCATGCAAACACTAGCCACAGATTCAAAAGTGCGATCGAACTTAAAAACTGCTAGTTTAGCCAGATCATCTCAATTTAGTTGGCACAAAACCGGAACAGCAACCGCCAACATCTTACAGAAATATCTTTAAATTTTCCCTCTCTTCCTTTCTCCTGTCTGCGTCCTCTGCGGTTAATAAAAAAAATCCCACCAAAAAACCGCAATCTACATATTATCCCATGCCCAATACCCAATCTAACTTACTAATCAACCTCTCTTTCCTAATTTCAAAACCAACTGGCTTAGCCATCTACGCCAAAAACCTATTTCCTCACCTAAAATCCCTCAACCCAACATTACTAACAGCCGATAAATTCCCCCATAACAACTGCTACCAAATCCCCGCCAACCTCACACCAGAACATGGAACCACAGGACACATCAACCGATTGGTGTGGACACAAACCCAACTCCCAAAAATTTACAAACAGCTAAAATCTAACCTGTTATTTTCCCCAATTCCCGAAGCTCCTTTATTTGCAGGTTGCCGCTATATAATTACAGTACATGACTTAATAGCGCTGCGATTTCCCCGTCGCTTCGATCCTCTGACACCTTACCACCGCTACTACATTCCCCAAGTGCTGCGGCAGGCTCAACACGTCATCTGCGACTCTGAATCAACTGCCAAAGATATCGCTAATTTTTGCAAGATTCCTACTAATTTAATTACGCCAATTTTCCCTGGATATGATACCAGTTTTTTCCGTTTTCTAGACTTACCAACAAGCAATTATTTTCTTTATATCGGCCGCCACAATCCTTATAAAAACGTGCAGCGAGTTGTAGCAGCCTTTGCTGCTTTGTATCATAATTCCGAATACGAATTGTGGATAGCAGGTTCGGAAGACAAACGCTATACGCCGCTGCTGAAGGCGCAGGTTCAAGAATTAGGATTGGTCGAGCGAGTAAAATTCTTAGATTATCTCCCCGCGGCCGACTTGCCCAAAGTCATCAACCAAGCGATCGCGCTGGTTTTTCCCAGTCTTTGGGAAGGATTCGGCCTCCCCGTGCTGGAAGCAATGGCCTGCGGCACTCCTGTCATCACCTCTAACCTGTCTTCAATGCCCGAAGTGGCGGGGGACAGCGCCTTATTAGTCAACCCCTACAGCGTCGAGGAAATTGCCTCTGCTATGCAAGAGCTTGCAGTCGATGCCAAAGTTCGATCGCACTTGCGGGAGCTCGGTTTAGCCAGAGCAAAACAATTTAGCTGGGAAAAAACAGGCTTGGAAACTGCTGCTATTCTCGATCGATATCTTTAACGGAGGAAGTTCGGCAACGGATGTAACGGATGTCGAGAAGAAGGAAGAGGGAAGTTCGGCAACGGATTCGCTCCACGGATGTAACGGATGGAAGAAGGAAGAGGGAAGAGGGAAGAAGTTAGTAGGCCAATTTAATAACCAATGCCCCATTCCCCATTCCCACTCCCCCTGACAGCCTGAGTTAGGGACTGTAGACCCCTTTTACTTATTGATACCCAACTGATCGCCGCGCTTGTACTGCTGATAAGCAGCAAAAAACAGCCCCGACAGAGTAACAAAGATTAGGCCCAGAACAATACCTGAAAGCAGCGGTTCTACCATGAGATCTCCTTAACGTTAAGATTTAACAACCTATTTTTAATATTACCAGCACTTACACAGATGAATTTTCCAAAAAGCGCCCTTCCGGGAGTATCAGACCTTGCTCTCCCCGCTGCGAACGATTAAGCTATGTTATGAGAAATAAATTTTCTTGTAGATACTATTTTTAATTGAACTCCTTTGAATAACCAACTTGCCAGGAATGAAATTAAAAACCCGATCGAGCGACTTGCCATATTTGCGCTAGCGGTGTTGCTTGCCATCATGTTGACGATTCTCACAATACGTCAATTTCAAGTCGCCGATCCTTACGTCAAAAGCGTACTATCCCTAACGGGCAACCCGTTTCAGGGTTCCGCCATCTTTCAAATGAACTGTGCGGGTTGTCACATCTCCGTTTCAGACAGTCAAGTCGGGCCCAACTTGCACGGAGTGTCCGAGCGCAAATCCGAATTCGATCTGATCCGGCAAGTCACCAGCGGGCAAACCCCACCAATGCCGCAGTTTCAACCGAGTCCGCAAGAAATGGCTGACTTGCTGAAGTATCTCGAACAAATTTGACCAAAGAAGGGGAACGGAATTCGTTCCCCTTCTTTGGCAGAGCCTCGAAACCCATGCTTAGAGGTTCTGCTTCCCGCTAGTCCCTCTCTGCTGGGACGGCAGGCAAGTGTATGCTCGGTTTTAACTGCCGAGTTTGATCTGCGGACTAAACCAGCAAGCTAAAACTCTGAGCCGATAACTGGCTCGGCTGTACGCCCGTTAGTATAGCCAAAATCTGGTCGCTGTTGGCGATCGCGATCGCCGTCGAGCCATTAGTTTCGGTAAATGACAGTTGATTGAAGTCCAAGCCTCGCCCCAACTCGATCGAATCAACTCCTGCGGTGAAGTTGATAATGGTGTCAATTCCTCCGCCTGCTGACAAGACAAAGCTATTGCTGCCAATGCCGCCGACGAGGGTATCGCTGCCAATGCCGCCAAAGAGCAAGTCATCGCCGGTGTCAGCAAAGAGCAAATCATCGCCACTGCCGCCAATTAAGGTATTGTTACCCTCGCCGCCGCAGAGAGTGTCATTGCCTTGATCGCCAATTAGCACGTCGTCGCCAGCGCCTCCCAAAATTACGTCATCGGCTTTGCCCCCGTACAATAAGTCATTGCCTTCGTCACCAGAAAGAGAGTCGTTGCCGCGATTGCCATAAATCGTATCGTTACCGCGATCGCCAAAAATCAGGTCAAAGCCTTTGCCACCGAAGAGAGTATCGCTATCAATGCCTCCGTAGACAGTATCGTTGGCAATATTGCCATTGATGTAGTCGCCGCCCCCTCGACCAAAGATCAAATCGTTGCCGCCCAACCCAAAGATAGAGTCATTGGCGACACTACCCACGATCGTATCGTCGCCGTTAGGGCCGTTGATCACATTACCCGCTGAAGAAGTGCCGGACTCATTGGGAGTAGCGATCCTGGGGAAGTTCTCAGGGCAAACCAAATCTGTCGGTACAGGTGCAGGCGTCGGCGTCGGTACAGGTGCAGGTGTCGGCGTCGGTACAGGTGCAGGTGTCGGCGTCGGTACAGGTGCAGGCGTCGGCGTCGGTGCAGGTGCAGGCGTCGGCGTCGGTGCAGGTGCAGGCGTCGGTGCAGGTGCAGGCGTGGGCGTCGGTACAGGTGGCGGTGGTGGCGGCGTCGGCGTCGGCGGCGGCGTCGGCGTCGGCGTCGGCGCTGGGAAGTTGCCGAAGTTGATGCCGGTGACAATAGCGCCTGAAGTTAGGTCGATGTCGGCGGGTTCGGGTGTGCTTTGGGTGAACCCAGGTTGGTTGACTTCCCTGATGCGGTAGGTTCCCGGCGTTAGGTTCGCGAACAGGTAGTTGCCACTGTTGTCTGTGGTAGTAGTAACAGGATCAGGAGCAGTTCCAGCTACGACATTGGTTAACTGAATTTGGAAATTGGGTAAACCCGCTTCTCCAGCATCCTGAGTGCCATTGTTGTTGGTGTCTTGGAACTTCAGACCTTGGATCGCCCCGGGTTGCGGCAGGAAGTTGCCGAAGTCAATGCCTGTGATGTTATCAGAGGGATTTACCGTAACGGGGGCGGGGTTGGGGGTCGTCTGCGTCCAGCCATTTTGCTGGACTTCCCTTACCTGGTAAGTACCTGCGGGTATATCTCGGAGAGTGTAGTTGCCCGCTGCATCAGTGATGGTAGTCGGTTCGCCCTGCTGAAACAATCCATCCGGAGTGATACTGTCGAGGAATATTTGCCAGTTACCTAGCCCCAATTCTCCGGCATCCTTAACGCCGTTGTTGTTGAGGTCATTGAATTTTTGACCGCTAATAGTGCTCGACTGGAAGTTGCCGAAGTTGATATTAGCGATGTCTTGACCGCTGGTGACAGTGATGTCATCCGGGTCGGCGGTAGTTTGCGTCCAAGTAGGCTGCAAGACTTCCCGCACCTTGTAGGTTCCTGCTGACAAATCAAGGAATTGGTAGTTACCGGCGGCATCGGTGAGGGTGTTCGGTTCCCCGGTGTCGAGAGTGCCGTTATCGTTGGTATCGAGGAAGAATTGCCAGTTGGCAAGCCCTAGTTCCCCGGTATCTTGTACCCGGTTGTTGTTGAGGTCATTGAACTTCAGACCACTAATCGAGTTGGGCTTGAAGTTGCCGAAATTGTTGTTTTGGGAGTCGGTGCCACTGGTGACGGCGATCGTAAACGCGCCGGGAAGAGTAGGCGTAGCTGCATTGACAGGGGGTAAAGTTTGCGTCCACCCTGTTTGTGGCACTTCCCGCACTGTATAAGTGCCGGCTGGCAAGTTGGTGAACTGGTACTTACCGGCGATATCGGTGACAGCGGCGTTGGTGCCTGTTTCGGCGGGTACTGCGTCTTGCACGCCGTTGTTGTTGGCATCCAGGTAGATTGTCCAGCCTCCTATGGGTTGTTCTGCTGGCGCATCTTGAGTGCCATTTTTGTTGAGGTCATTAAATTTGATCCCGCCGATTTTGCCTAGTTGGAGGTTGCCGAAGTCTTGAGCCGTAATGGGGGTGCCACTGACCGGGTTAATTGTATAAAAAGCCGGGCCTGCGGTTTGTGAGAATCCCGTCGGCACGTCCTCTCTCACAAAGTGCCGACCCGAGCCGACGTTGGCAAAGCTATACGTCCCAGGAGCCGCTGGCGCTGTCCCCGTAACTTGAAAGGCGATTTCCGCGTCACCGCTATCTAAAGTGCTGTTATCGTTAGTATCTTTAAACAAGCGAACGATAGTTTCGTTGCGGGGGGTGTCGTCAGCAGAGAAGCCGTTGCCTGTGAGGTCGGTGAATTTGGTGCCACTAACGGTGATGTTTTGGAAAATGCCGAAGTTTTGACCGATGACGGGAGTACCGCTTTGGGCACTAACTAGAATTGGGGTAGCGGGGAAAGAGATGCTGGAGTTGGCTGGAGCAGTGGCTTGTATCAGGTAATTGCCGGGGCCGATATCCGAGAAGAGGTAATCTCCGGCTCCTGCAGTCGTTACCGGCGCGCCCACAACCGTATCTGTGCCGACTTCTAGCGTGTTGTTGTTGTTGGTGTCTTTGTATAAAGTGACCGTGACGCCGTTGAATGTGGTGTCGGTGGCAATGTCTAGGACTTTGTTGCCGGCGACATCGGTGTAGGTTTTGCCCGCGATCGATGTTCTCTGGAAATTACCGAAGTTAGCACCGGTAACATCAGCAGTACCAGTCGTCACCGTTGGTGCCAAAGTCTGCACCCAATCGGTTTGTAACGTTTCTGCGATCGCTGTATTGGCCTTAGTATCCGTGAGAGTGTATTGGCCGAGAGTGGCAGCAACGGCAGATGTTACATTAGTCTTCGTACCTGCGGTAATAGTCCAGCCGCCTAGACCTGGTTCAGTTGCCGCGGCACCTTGCAGGCTATCCCCGTTAAGGTCGTTGAATTTCTGACCCACGACCACGGGCCCGTACTCGTAAGCACCGATGTCAATATTCGGTTTGCTGACAAGAGTATTGTCAATTTTTCGAGGAAAGCCAGTACCGCGTTGGTCAAAAGCTGTAGCGCCCACTGCCGTTATTGTCGGGTCGCCCCCACCAATTGCAGGGTTGCTGCTGGTAGTAACGGGGCTGTTGTCAACTAGGGCAATGGTGAACGGGCCGGTAGTTGCACCGTTGAGTCCGGCAGAGGCGGCTGGAGCTAATACATTTGCCAAAGGAACCGCTAATGCCTGACCTGCGAAACCAGTGCTAGTGCCGAGAACCCCAATCAGGTTGTTATTTCCTGTGAATGTCCCTGTAACATCAGTGTCGGTAGTAGCAACGTTGCCAGCAACGATCGTGTTTTTGACTGTAACTGTACCGCCGTTGTTGTAAATTCCTCCGGCATTAGCAATCAGACTAGCCGGTGTGCCAACTGTGGCGGCTGTTGCAGAGTTATAAGCGATCGTGTTGTTAGTGAGGGTAGCTGTAGCACCTAAGTTGACGAAAATTGCACCACCTGCGGCTGTACCCGCACCTGCGGCAACATCACCAGCATTGCCACCCGTAACTGTGTTGCTATATAAGGTGCTGTTGGTCATGGTCAAAGTGCCACCGCCAACAAAAATCGCGCCGCCTAAACCTGCACCGCCGCCACCAAAGCCAATAGCACCTGCACCGCCAAAAGTGCCCCCGGCGCTTGCACCATTGCCACTACCGCCACCGCCGCCGAAGCCGCCAATGCCGCCAGCCCCGATAGCACCAGCCGCAGTACCTGTACCAAAAGTACCGCCAGCACCGCCACCACCACCAAAGGTGCCAGCACCGCCAGCACCGCCATTGCCACCATTACCTTGAGTACCACCACCGCCAGCACCGCCAAGGCCACCGGCACCACCACCACCGCCGCCACTACCGACAACGCTACCAGCGCCACCAATGCCGCCAGTACCGCCAGTACCGCCAGAGAAAGTTGCAATACCTGTACCACCATTACCACCTGTACCACCATTACCGGCAGGACTGCCAGCTCCACCGGCAGTACCCGGTTCGCCATTTTCTCCATTTCCGCCAAAGCTAGGCCGACCGTCGCGGCCATTTGCTCCATTTCCACCTGGTGTGCCTTGAAAGACAGTAGCCAAATCCGCGCTACCACCCTTGCCACCATTCCCCGCCGCACCTGCACCGCCAACGGCAGAGTTATTAGAAAAAGTAACTCTGTCAACTGTGACTGTACCGTTGTTGATAAAAAGTGCGCCACCTAAGCCCGCAGCGCCACCACCACCGATGGTTCCTACGTTGCCTACTGCTTTTGCGGAATCAATGGTGAGGTTTGAGATGTTAAATGTTGTGTTATCAACTACGAAGGCACGGTTGTTATTGCCGCTGATCTTGAAACCACCGCCAACAATAGTGGTGGTGTCGGTAATTCTCGGCAATTGCCCTGCGAGGGTAATATCGGCAGTGAGAGTGATCGTGTCAATGCCACTGTTGATGTTGGCAACATTGATGGCATTTACCAGTCCGTTAAAGTCGCCAGTCGTTTGGTTCAAGTCAGCCAGTACACCACTGTAAGCTTCCCTCGCCTCTGCCGAAAATGCTAAAGCTGTCTCTATTTTGCCCGTAGTTACTTCGAGTTCCCAGTCTCCACCCAGTGCCGCACTGCCGGTCAAGTTATCGGAAGCGGCAATATTTGCTCCCGTGAGCTGGCTCAGCCTTTCCACGAAAGCCACACCTGCTTCTGTGGCCGCGACGTTGCAACCGTAAAGCAGAATTTCGGGTTTAGCTGTAATTGGAGAGTTAGAGTTTGCCTCAGTTGTTGGCAAAGCAAACCATGTTTCTAAATAATTGCGGTAGGTTTCAATGTTGCTGAGATTTAGTTCTGTTGCTCCCAGTTGCAAGCTGGCTGCTGCGCCGTGAGACAAAATGTGGACGGCTGCAATGTTTTTCCGCTGTTTAAGTGTTTCGGCGATTTGCTCGATGCCGTCGCGACTGGCTTTGAGAATAACAATTTCTGTATCGGGAGTGACCGTTTTTGTTAAACCTTCACAATCTTTAACTTGTGAATCTGCAAAAACTATTTGGTGTTTCCGTTCTTTATAGAGTTCCACGTTCAAATTCTCCTGGTACACGCACACATCAAATTCATATCACAAACCAACCGCAGCAGCGATCGATCTTTTTCCAGCGCGGATGAGAGTCGATCGCCCCTAATTTCACCTAACCTAACTTTGACCTAAATTTAATATTGACAAAAACCTTTTTTTATGCTCCCCTGCCCTAACTGAGTTAGTTTGATTGTTTAGAAGTTTTAAAGGGGGATATTGTTCCGGCTGTTACAACAATGTTGGAGAAGACTTGCCCGCTGTTTATTGATATGCCAGAGATGGATAAAATACCAGATTTTATAAAAATTGTCAATCGAATAATGAACCGATGGCGATCGATATTTGTTAGTCAAGAGTCATCAGTCACAGTTATTAGCTGTAAGCTGCTGTTATTTGGTAGTGGTTAGCTGCTGAATTATGGGTATGTGCGATCAAACAACCCCAATCTAATTGTTTGGTAGGGAGGAATGCAAGTCCTCTGAGTTTTATGAAGGCTTGCATTCCTCACTAGAAGCTTGATAACGGTTATTTTACCGGAATAGATATGCTGGCTCATGACTAACATTCCTGGAGACTATTAGACTCAATAAACCGGCTCGAAGAAAGAAATTTTGGCGTGGCAGTCCCGAATATTAACTCCTATTTTAGTTGGGGGTTTCCAATACTCACTAATCACCAAGTTTCTTCAGATGGATTAGTAGAATTGCTCCAGATTTCTACATCTAAATCATTGAGATAAATTAGAGCACTTTCAATCTGTTGACTTGTACCGTTAAGTTCCAAATCAAACCAACCGTCATCTAAAGTTTTGACCCCCAACAAAGCTGCATTAAAATTTACCGTCAAACCGTATTCAGAAATCAGGTTAGAAATCACAGGTTCCTGATGGTATTCTTTAGGAACACGAATGCGAATGCGGGTTTGAGTTGGTCTGCTGTCACCACTATCAGATTTGGGAATATCTGATTCTTGGGTTTTGTGAAAATTGTCGATCGCCTCAAATTCAGATTCGCTAGTATTGTGAGCTAACATTTGGGCCTCCTAATGTTTGTTTCAGTTTACATTTTGCACCAAGATATTGTAGGGTGCGGATCGGCGATATTTTCCAGCTTCCCAGCAGATTGTCGATATATCCGCACCCTACTAAGGACTGACACCTGGGAACCCTACAGCCTAATGACTGATGATTATTCTTCAACCTCCTTAATGCTAGTTTTTCGTTCTAAAATCTCCTTAAGCACGAGGGTAACAACTGCTAAAAGACCGAGAACTACCGCAGCCGAAAATGCAGCTTGCGTCGCGTACTGCTTGTAAGCATCCTCTACAAACAAAGGCAAAGTTTGCGTTTTTTTAGCAATATTTCCCGACACCACAGAGACGGCTCCAAATTCTCCCATTGCTCTAGCATTGGTCAAAATTACTCCGTAAAGCAATCCCCAGCGAATACTGGGAAGCGTGACATTCCAGAAAATTTGCCAGTCATTTGCTCCCAAAGTTTTCGCCGCCTCTTCTTGATCTGTCCCCACTTCTTCTAAAACAGGAATCACTTCGCGGGCCACAAAAGGCAAGGTAACAAAAGCAGTAGCTAGCACCATCCCAGGAAAGGCAAAAATAACCTTAATATTGGCCGCCTCCAGCCACGACCCGAACCATCCCAGCCGACCGTAAAGCAGTACAATCATTAAACCTGCAACTACGGGAGAGATGGCAAAAGGCACGTCTAAAAGGCTGATTAATAGCGTGCGACCAGGAAATTTGTTGCGACCAATTACCCAGGCTGCACACAAACCGAATACTGTATTTATTGGCACGACAATCAGAGAAATTATCAGGGTTAGTTGCGCTGCGTGCAGAAAATCGGGCGAGGTTAAGTTAGAAAAAAATGGCTCAATTCCCTTTCTGAAAGCTTGATAAAAAACGTTAAGAGTAGGGATAAATAAGACAAGAGCTAGATAGACGATCGCAATTCCGATTAAAGTTGGTTTTACCCAAGCTTTTTCCTGACTCCGGCTAGAACCACTGGGCGAAAATTTGTAATCAGCGGGTGAATTGATATTAGCCGTCATAGCGTCTTCTCCATGCTTGTAAGAGATTAATTGCGAACAGCATTGCCAGGGAAATAGCTAACATGACAGTGCCGATAACTGTTGCTCCTGCATAGTCGTACTGTTCCAACCTTTGAAAAATTAATACTGGCGCGATTAAATCTTTGAAGGGTATGTTAGAAGCTACAATTACAGTAGAGCCGTACTCGCCAACCGCTCGCGAAAATCCGAGTGCTACTCCAGTTAAAATAGACGGAAATAGCGGCGGCAAAACTACTCGCCAGAAGGTTTCAAATTGAGAAGCACCTAAACACCAAGCTGCTTCTTCGATATCTTTTTCCATCTCATTTAAAACTGGCTGTACGGTTCTAACTATAAATGGCAAGGAAATAAATATCATCGCTATACCTACGCCCAATCGAGTAAACGATATCTTGATTCCCAAAGGTGCAAAAAGCGAACCAATCCAGCCGTTATCGCTGTAAACTGTGGCGAGAGTTAAACCGGCGACAGAGGTAGGTAGTGCAAAAGGCAAATCGACGACTGCATCTACAATCCGTTTTAAGGGAAAGTCGTAGCGGACTAAAACCCAGGCAATTAATGTACCGAAGACTCCATTAATTAAGGCCGCAATTAATGCCGTAAAGAAGGTGACATCATAGGCAGAAAGGGCGATGGGAGTGGTGGCAATTGCCCAAAATTCGGCGGGGTTTGCTGTGCTGGCTTTTAGCAGCATTGCTGCAACTGGCAGCAATAACATTAAGCTTAGGTAGCCTAGGGTTATGCCCCAAGGTAATGTGATTTTGCCGATCGCCTTTTTGATATTTTCGATCGGAGATTGAGGGTTACTGATTGCAGATGATCCAGCCATAAGTCAATAGTTTTGAGTTGGAAAGAATAATTGCTGTAGGGGCGGGTTTTACCAAAAATAATTGCCTAAAACCAATCATCTCGTAAACCCGCCCCGGCTCATTAGATAGATGTAGGGTGCGGATCCATCCTACAATCTGCAAGGCGCGATCGAATATATAGCAGTGACGAACCCTACCAGATACGGGTTTTACCAATAATTGCCTAAAACCAATCATCTCGTAAACCCGCTTTGGCCACTACTGTCTAATTGAACCTTGGATTTTGTCAAAAACAGCTCCGTCATCGAAGAATTTCTTCTGAATATCCCCCCAACCTCCTAAGTCTTGAGCTGTAAATAAGGTTTTGATGGGGGCATATTTTTGGACAAATTCTGGTTCCGCCACTACTGTTGCATCTACTGGGCGGAAGCCTGCTTTGGCAAATTCTCGCTGAGCTTCTGGGGTGTACAGAAACTTGACAAATGCTTCGGCGACTTCGCGAGTACCGTGTTTATCAACGTTTTTATCGACAATGGCAATCGGATTGTCGATCGAAACATTGACTTCGGGAATACTATAAGTCGGTTTTTCGCCTTTTTGACCAGCGAGAAGAATCTCGTTTTCGTAGTTAATTAAGGCGTCGCCTTGCCCTTGTTTGAAAAATACATCGGTGGCTTCGCGGGCATCTTTAGTCAGGATGGGGACGTTTTTGTAGACTTTAGTAGTCAAGTCTAATGCTTTGGTTTCGTCTCCTCCGGTTTTAACAACCGAACCCCAGAGTGCGAGGAAATTCCAGCGGGCAACGCCTGATGTTTTAGGATCGGCAGTAATCACTTTTACTCCGTCTTTACTTAAATCTTCCCAGGTTTTGATGCCTTTGGGATTGCCTTCGCGGGTGACTATTGCTCCTACGGATTTGCTGACTATGCCTTCGTTGGGGACTTCTTTTTCCCATCCAGGCTCAATGAGTCCGGCTTTTTCGATTTTTGCGGTGTCGAGGGCGAGGGCTAGGTGTACGATGTCTGCTTCTAAACCGTCAATTACGGCGCGAGTTTGGGAACCGGAACCGCCGTAGCTTTGGTTGAAAGTGACGGTTTGACCCTTTTCTTTTTGCCATTGTTCTACGAATTTGGGAATTATCGCTTCGTGGGCGGCTTTGGTGACGGCGAAGGATACTAGGGTTAATTCTACGTTGCCTTTGTTAGCTGCTGGGTTAGCACCGCCTGGAGTGGCTGCGGGGTTGTTGGTGGTTCCCTGACCGCAGGATGCAACGGCGAGACTTAAAGTTATTCCCACTAAAAATAGCGACACAAATCTTTTGAGCGCAGTCAATGATTGATTTGTGCTGGTGGGTGGCTGTTGTGGCCAGTGAAGGTGTTGAGTTAGGCGTTGCCACGGGCTCATTATATTTGTTCCTCTAGAGAAAGTACGGTTATTAGGTCGGAATACCGTAATTATGGTTGTGAAGTACGATTATAGACAAGAGCGAGTCAAAAGGCAACAAAAAAAATAAACTGGGGGAACTCAGGGTCGATCGCATATCCTGAAGTCTTTTCCGTCCGTGTTTTCGATTCAGATTCGGGGTAAAATGTAAAGTGTATAAATAAATATTATTATTGAGTTAATGTGCTAAGCTGGCGCGGCTGCACGATACGCCTGCAGGAGACGCCTTACATATACCATCGGCCGATCGCCCAAATCTAATAGCCCTGCCAAGAGTCCCCGCCCCAGCGAGATATGCCTGACTCGCGCGATCGTCCTTAACTAAGAAAAAGTTTTAACTGGTATGTCCTTACCCCGCCCAGTCTCAGACACCCTAATTGAATTGTTGAAGCCTGTAGCCTCTGAATTGGGAGAAAGATTGGGAGCAAGCGCTGTCAACGAACGCTATGCAGAAATTGAGCCGTCTGGTTCTTCAGCTTTGAAGCAGCAAATCAAAAAAGACCCCCGCTGGATTAAAGCACAAATGAGATATTTGCAGCGGCAGCAAGCCAGAGAACAAGAATTAATCGCACTCGCCGATGCAGAAGAAAGGGTAAAGGAAGAACGCGCTAATCGAATTAAGGCACAAGAATTGAGAGATAAGCGGGCAATTAGTCGGCTTTGCCGCGACTTAATGCGAGAGTTTCAATCAGAAGCAATTCGAGTTAAGCTGAGTGAAATTCAAACTATTTGGGACAGGGACAACTGGTTTTCTAATTTGAGCAGGCAGGAAACTGAACAGATTTTGCAGCAGCAGCAGCACCGATTGCTGCTGTTAGTTGCTCCCGCAAAAATTAGCGAAGATTGCCCTGATTCGTTTCGCCACAATCTGAATATCGAGCTGCCGGCTAAGTTAAGAGCTTTTTTGAACCAGCACTACCCGCAGCACGGAGAGGTGTGTCCGGTTCAGTTTTACGGAGACTATTTCAAAAAAGCCATTTCTGATATTGATGTGGAGCGGTTGCAGAGTGTTTTGTCTCCCGTACCTACAGCTATACTGTACAGCGATATCAGCGATTATGAAGTTAATTTTCATGTCGGTTTTTGGGGAATTATAAATCAGAGCGTTTCTCTAGTGGCGATGCAGCCTTGGAATTGGGAAGAGGTTTATCACCAGTTGGAGGCGCAGGGTAAAGATGAAAAACTGAGCCTGCGGATTATTCGGCAAATAATTGTGACTATTCACAAGTTATTGGCGGCTTTTTTAGCTGATTTGTATTATTTAAATATCGACTTTACTCACGAGCCTCAGTTATTTAAATTAGAGGCGGAATTTGCTCAGGAATGGTTTTCTAAAGATTGGGCAAAACCGTATATTGAAACTCTTAAAGAAATTCAGGAGCAGCAGCGAATAGTCTATAAGGGAGAGATGCGGCGGCTGGCGCTGCGAGAGGCGAAAGCTAGGGCGGAACGCCAGCGTTTGGAGGAGGCTGAACTCAAACGCAGACAGGAAGTGGAGGCGGCATCTAAACGGGCAAAGGAATTAGCTCACAAATTAACACATCAGAAATGGCGGTGTGTGTGTACGCTGCCGGGACATTCATCGTTTGTGAATTCTCTGGCGATTAGCCCTGATGGCAAAATTCTGGCTAGCGGTAGTTGGGATAAAACTATTAAGATTTGGAATTTAGAAACAGCGGAATTAATTGGCACTCTGACGGGACATTCCGATCGCGTAAATTCGGTTGCTATTAGCTATGACGGAAAAATGTTGGTCAGTGGCAGTTCGGACGAAACCATTAAGTTTTGGAATTTGCACACCGGTGATTTGCTGTGTACTTTTCCGGGACATTCTATGGAGGTGAATTCGGTGGCGATTAACCCGAAGCGCCTGGTAATTGCTAGCTGCGGCGGGGCTGATAATACAATTAAGCTGTGGAATTTGCGGAGTGGTGAGTTGCTGCGGACTTTGAGGGGTCATTCTGACAATGTGAATTCGGTGGTTTTTAGCCCGGACGGTAAAATATTGGCGAGTGGCAGTTCGGATGCAACGAGCAAGGTTTGGGATGTGGGAAGCGGTAAGTTGCTGCGGACTCTTTCGGGGTTGAATGTTGGGGTGAATTCTGTGGCGATCGCGCCGGACGGTCAGATTCTTGCTAGCGTCAGCAATGATTATACGATTAAGCTGCGGAATTTGCATACGGGCAGTTTGTTGCGGATTTTAAATACTAATTCTGGAAGGGGAAAGGGTGTAACGAATTTAGGAACGAATGAGGCGGTGCATATTTTGCAGAATTATGTGAGTCGGGGCGAGTCGGTTGCTATCAGTCGGGACGGTTTGACTTTGGCTAGCGGGTGGGATGATAATACGATTAATATTTGGAATTTGCAGACGGGGGAGTTGTTGACAAGTCTTAAGGGACATTCGGGTACGGTGTACTCGGTGGCGATCGCGCCTTCGGGCAATTTGCTTGCCAGCGGCAGTGCGGATCAGACGATTAAGATTTGGCGGTGCGATTAGTTAATTGGCAGTGGGCAGACAATTTCGGTTTTGCCCTTACGGGGACGGGTTTTGGGCGAATTTGAAAAAAAAATGGCTGGGGGGGTTGCGCTAATGACTATAAGTTTGCTATATTAAGTTTCACTGCTGGTGTAACTCAGTTGGTAGAGTAGCTGATTTGTAATCAGCCTGTCGCAGGTTCAAATCCTGTCACCAGCTTTATAGCAGTTTTCAATCGGATTAAATACAGTAGGGACATGGCACTGCCGTGTCCCTATCTGATATGTGCTATTTTGTACCTTTGGGGCGGGTTCGCGTGCCCACCCCACAAAAGTTTTAATAAAAATAGCTGCACAAGTTAAATGTGCGACAAATTACAAGGCTTAACCTAACGCAGCGCAGGCTGTTTTCAACCATTCAATTGTTGCTGCATCAAGTACGGGTTCCAGTTTCTCGACTACCGAAGCGTGATAATTATTCAACCATGCGAGTTGAGTCTTTGACAGTCGATAGACATTTATCAATTTGCGCTCAAAGGGAATATACGTCAGCGATTCAAATCCGTACCAAACTGTACCGTTTTTTGAGGGCATTTCCCTGACAACATAGAGATTTTCGATGCGAATTCCGCCCCACCCCGGTTCGTAATATCCCGGTTCAATACTCGTTACCATTCCGGCTTCCAGGGGATACTGCACAGATTTGCTGATGCCGTTTGGCCCTTCGTGACCGGCTAAAAACGCGCCGACTCCGTGCCCGGTGCCATGTCCGTAGTCTAGCTGTTCTTGCCATAATACCGCACGGGCGATCGCATCTAATTGCGCTCCCGTTGTTCCTTTGGGAAATTGCTGCATTGCACAGTTGATGTGCGCGATTAAAACTGTTGTGTAGTGTTCTATTTGTAGCGCCGTCGGTTCTCCGATACTTATGGTTCTCGTATCGTCGGTTGTACCTGCTAAATATTGCGCGCCTGAGTCAAGCAGCAGCAATTCTCCGGGTTTTAAGGTGACTTCTGGGCTGGGGGTTCCGTAATGTACGATCGAGCTATTGGCTCCCGCACCGGCGATCGTTCTAAAAGTTAAAGTCTGAAAATCTGTTTCTTCCTGGTAAAATCTTTCGATGCTTTCTTTGACATCAAACTCTGTCAAAACCTTACCATTTTCTAGCTGTTCTGTCAACCACTGCAAAGTCAAAGTTTTCGCTCGACTTGCTTTGAAGTTGGCTGATTTCATCTGCTCAATTTCTACGGAATTTTTGCGAGCTTTCATCCCTTCTACCGGATGCGCCTCAAAAACTATTTCGATGTTGTAAAACTGCGCTTCTTGATGGTTTAATATTAACTGGTACGTACCTGCTGTGCTGTGTTTTGGGTCTAAAAGTACCCGAACTTTATGTGGCAAATTTACGCAAGTTTCTAATGTATGCGGATAGTCTGCGTAGGGAAGCAAAGTTACATCCGCCCGCAATTCTTGCTTTATTTCTAGCGAAATTCGTTCGGTATTTGTAAACAAAAACGCTGAATCTGTGGTGACAATGGCATAGGATATGAAAATGGGAATGTGGGGAATATCAGATCCTCGGAGATTGAACAGCCACGCTATTTGATTCAGGTTGGTAATCGGAAGCACATCAATGTTGGCTTTGTGCATCGCTTCCCTGACTCTGGCTAATTTTTCGGCGGCGGTTTCTCCGGTCAGGAATGCAGGTAAGCTAAATATAGGTGCTGCATCAATCGCGGGTAAAGTCTCTGCTGTTTGCCAAGGAGTTTGCGATCGCACTTTGTCTGTCAAATTCTCCCGGATTGGTATGAGATCAATCTCCGCAGTTGCGAATTTTTTCACCCAATTTTGATATTGCTCTGTCGCTACTGTAAACGGGTCAAAACCCAGGCGAATTTTAGTTGATTTTTCGACCGATTCTACCGCGAGTTTTTCTAAAGTTTCAATTAAGGTTAAATTTCCTTCTAAGCCGAGTTTCGATATTTGAATAATTCCAGTATCGACTTGCAATTCGGCTTGTTCGTAATAGCGGGAATCCACAAACAACCAAGCGGCATCTTTACCAACCAACAAATCGCCAGCGGAACCCGTAAAACCGCACATCCAAGCTCGCCGCTGCTTGGCTGCTGGAACTGATAAATTTAAGTGTTCGTCAACCGCTGGGATGTAATAGCAATCTAATTCATAATCTGCCATCAAATCGCGCAAGTCTGCCAGTCTTGCAGCGGAGGTATCTTGGATATTTGTATTTGCTTTTAAATTAGTGGCAACCATGTTGAATCTTCCTATTTTACTTGTTTAAAATTGTCTTCAAACCTTTAACCAATCTCCTAATACCTGCGGTGGCGGTTGCTTTTTCCAAAGCACCGTAAGCAACGCGCAAATAGCAGCCGTTATCCATGCCGAAGGTTGTACCGGGAAGCACTGCTACGTGATATTCGCGAATTAATTTTTCTACTAATTCCATTGTATCGATTTCAGTATCAACTTTCAAGAAAAAGTAAAATGCTCCGCAGGCTGGGGAAATTGTACACAAATTTTGGATGGTATTGAGTTCGTCTAATACGAGTTGTCGCACAGATGCGATCGCCCTTACATAATTATCGCAGTAACTTCTACCAACTTGCAAAGCTCCTAGGGCTGCATACTGAGAAATTACCGGCGGACAAATTAAGATTGTATCTTGAATTTTTCTCACTGAAACGAGCAAGTGTTCTGGGATTACCATATACCCGATCCGCCAACTCGCAAAACCGTAGGCTTTGGAGAGGCTAAACAGAGAAATTGTATGTTCGCTGCTGTTGGGAAAAGCGGCGGGCGAACAGTGTTTGACACCGTTATAAGTAAAATATTCGTAAGCTTCATCACTGATGTGATAGATGTTGTGCTGGCGACAAATTTCGTTCACTTCCCGGAGGGATTCGGAAGGATACACAACACCAGTGGGATTATTTGGGGAAATGGTAACTATGGCTCGCGTTTTGTCCGTAATTGCTTTTTTTATAGCATCAATATTAAGTTGATAATTGGCGTCAGTTTCTACTATCACAGGTCGGCAATTGGCCATAATTGCCGCCATTTCGTGGTTGAAGTAATAAGGGGATTGGATAATAACTTCGTCTCCCGCCGAAGTGATAGCGAGAATGGCGTTGGTAAATCCCATATTGCTGCCGGCGGTAACGACAATACAGTTTTTGCTGTTAATTTCTATGTCATTATCTGTTTTAAGTTTGGCTGCGATAGCATCTTGTAATTGTGGAATTCCTTCCACGGCTTTGTATTTGTGATTGTCGGTATTTGCGAAGAATTCGGGAATTCGGTCAAATGATTCTTGTGGCGGATTGTAGTAAACTACGCCTTGTCCTAAAGATATGGTTCCCGGATTTTGGCGGATTAGTTCGCCAACTACTGGAATTATTGGCGACTGTACCGATTGCATTCGATTCGGGTAATTTTTCATCATATATTATAGGGAATTGTAGGGGCAGGTTTAGTGATGATTTACGTCCTTAAGCAAGTTTACTATTTCACGCACGCGCCTCTTACTTCACGATCTATGTACTTCTATTTTAGAACCTTGGGGGGATTTAGAAACTTTAACTTGTGCGGGCAATCTTTCGCCCAATTCTCGAACGTGGGTAATCACTCCAATCAGCCTTTCTCGCTGCCGCAAAGATTCTAAAATTTGAGTAACGCTTTCGAGAGTTTCGGTATCTAAAGTACCAAATCCTTCATCTAGAAATAAGCTGCCCAAGTGAGCTCCTTGAGACAGCTTTTCGGACAAAGCTAAAGCCATTGATAAGGAAGTGGCAAAGGTTTCGCCGCCGGAAAGAGTGCGCACTCGTCTAGCTTCGCCACCGTTCCAATTATCTGCTACCCAGTATTCGCCGTCTTGGTTTCTTAGTTTGTAGCGATTTTCGGTTAATTCTTGCAAAATTAAGGTGGCGCTGCCGACTAATTCTGCTTCTAAATGTTCTAAAATGTAGGATTGAAATTCGTTGGATTTGAGGTTCTGCGCTAAGGTGTGATAAGTTTGCTCTTGTTCAGTAAAATTTGTGATTTGCTGTGAAAGTCTTTCGGCTTGTTCGAGATTTTGAGCTGCTACTTGAATCCAAGCTAAAAGTTCGGCGCGGTTGTTGTTGGCTTGTTTGAGGTTTTCTTGGGCGGTATGTTTTGCCGATCGCACTTGTGCTAAAGTATCCTCATCGGTAGTTCTGCCTGCGATCGCCTCGCTCAAATCTTTCGCCCGCGTCTCTAACTGAATTTTTGATTCGCGGTGAGAGCGAATAGCATTTTCCCATTCTGATTGTTCCTTAACTGTCGCAACCGCTGCTAAAAATGTCTCTTCTGTGAAATCAGCCGCCATTAATTTGGCTGACCATTCCAGGTTGATATGCTGTTTATGAGCCTGGGCTTGTCCAAAAGCTTCTCCAGCTTGTTGCTCTCTCTCTGCGGCTTGAATAACCTTATTTTGAGCAGTTTGATATGATTTTTCGGCAACTTTCAGCAGATTTGCCAAGTCTTGCTTGTCTTGTTCTAAGACTTTTGCTAAATTAGCATAAGGTTGATATTCGGTAATTTGATAAAGCGCATTGACACAACTTTGCAACTGCTGCTGGCGGCGGTCTGATTCGGCGATCGCATCTTGATATTCCTGCTGTTTAGCTGCTTGAGTTGCCAGAGCAAAATTAAATTTTTGTTGAAAATTATCATATTCCAATGATGCGAGTTGGAACTGCTGTTCGGCTTGGCGGTATTGGCGATCGCTCTCTTTAAGGAGTGCCAACTCCTGCTGCAACCCCAAGCTTTCCCAGTGAGGATTTTCCAGCACTTGAGTGATTTGCTGCTGCAATTGAGCAACTTTATTCGCAGTTAATTCCAACATTTGAGCAATTTCAGACTCTTTTTGCAGGCTGGCTGAAACTGCACTTTTTGCCTCAGCCTCCAACCTTTGAGCAGCTTGAAAAACCTGATTTGCTGCCGCCAATTTCTGCCGCAAACCAGCGACATCGACAATATTAGAATTCGGCAAAGGAGGGAGCCGATCACTCTCAGGATGCACCCCCCCACACACCGGGCAAGTATCGCCAGAATTCAGCGACATTCTGACAGCAGCAACACTCTCTAAACGTGCCGCTTCCGCATTAGCGGTTTGGGCCGCTTCTAACTCGCGATCGCACTCTTTTACTCGGATTTCGGCTGCTTCTAAATTAGTGGCAACCTCCACATAATTTTTTTGAGCGCTTTCCTTCTCTGCCAGAGATTTATCCAACTGTTCTTGCTGAGTCTTTTGCTGCTTGGTAATTAGCTGCAATTCCATCAATAAAGGTGAAATTTGCTGCAATTGCTCTAAACGCTTTCCTCCCGGCGCATACTGTTCGAGCTGTGCCGCTGCTTGAGTAACTCGAAAACCCGCGCCTTGAATTTTAGTGTTAGCAGCTTGCAGGTCTTTATCTGCTGCCATAAAAAAGCGGAGTTTTTCCTGTTGAATTTTTTGGGCAAGCGCCACTTCTTTTTCTAATTGAGCGCGCTGTTCTTCATATACTTTCGCAGCAGCGAGAGCATCTTCCCGAGCCTTAATTTGTGGCGCTAGTACCTCTTCTTTCGCTTTTGCCGCGTCAAGTTGCTGCTGCTCTACTGCCAGCTCAGAGCGAGCTTTAATTAACTGCTTTCGCGCTGCCACCGAGGCACTTTCGGCAGTTTCATACTGACTGCGAGCCGATCGCACTAAAGCCCAATCTCCCTGTAAATGATTGGCAGCTTGCGCTCTCTCTAAACGCTGTGCTAAAATTGCAACCTCAGCAGAATTAGCATTTAATTGGGTCAGTTCTTGTTGTAACTCTTGCCAGCGAGCGATTTGCGAAAATAGCTGTTCCTCTTCATCTAGAGCCTTCTGAGCTTTCATCACAGCGCGATCGAACTGGGGCAACTGCTGCTCTAAAATCAAAAGTTGCGATCGTCTTTGCTCCACCTCATCCGCCGTCGGCGCACTCAGCTCAGCTAGCTGCCTTTCCACCATTTCCCGTTCCTGTTTCAGCAACTTTGCAAGCTCATTTGTTTCCTTCCGCATCTGCTCAAAAATCTCAAATCCCGCTAGCTGCCGCAAAATTTCCCGGCGTTTTGAAGTATCCCCTTTAATAAACTCATCAAACTTGCCTTGAGGCAGAACAATTGCTCGCGTAAAAGTATCAAAATCCATTCCTAAAATCTGTTCAATGGTATTTTGAACAGCAACGATACTCGTCCCCAAAGTTTCCCATTGACCATTTTGCCAGTTGTCCAAAATTACCTTATTTTCGGGAGATTTCGGACGGAAACGCCACCTTCGCGTCACCCGATACTGTGCCGAACCCACAGCAAAACGCAACTGCACTTTTAAATTTTCGCTGCCTTGACTCGCCAAATCACTGACTTGTTTGCCGCTGCGAGTAGTAGTGCCAAAAAGAGCGTAAGTCATGGCATCTAGGAGTGAAGATTTGCCCGCACCTGTAGCACCAGTAATGGCAAACAAATCGAGTTGAGAAAAATCTAAACGCTGTTCCCGGTGGAAGCTGGTAAATCCTTCGAGAATAAGTTCTAGTGGACGCATACTGATTTTAGATTTTAGATGGTGGATTTCTATTAATCTTTACCAAGCTCTGCCTGGTAAGGCATATTGAGAGGCTCTGGCTCCAATTTTCCTATTTAAGGGCGAGGCAGAGCCTCTGGATATTGGTTCCCAGACGGAGCCTGGAAGTTAAAATAAGGGGGAAGGACAAGAGTATTTAATTGTTAACTGTTTCCTTAAACTTCTTGTACAAGTTGTGAAATTCCTCCAATACTGCCGGTTTCGGTGTCGTTCCCAATCGGTTTTGATAATAGTTGCAAAACTCGGCTGCCGGATCGAAATTATTGGGATCGATATTAGTTATTTCGGTTGCTTCTACCGCTGCCTCTGGATAGCGCGGTTCAATTAACAGCGCTTGAGAACAAATTTGGCGCACTCGATCGGCAAGCCCGATTTGCGGACTGTCCAGTTCGACAATTACTTTCAAGAAACCAGGATGATACTGATGAGCTTCTAAAGTTTCATCGAGATTGTCGTTATGACATTTAAGCACTTTTAACGGCTTGTGGCAAGCCACAGGCTTAAATTCCACCTTTGCCTCACCTCCCGGCTCAACTTCTATCAAGCAAAATCCTTTTTCCTGTTCCGCTTCTCCAAAATCTAACTGAATCAAAGAACCGGAATAATAAGCGAGAGAAGTCTCAGAAATCCGCTGGTGAATGTGGATATGTCCGAGGGCAACATACTGAGCTTCCGGCGGCAGAGTTTGCGATGACAGGAGGTATTTTTCTCGCGTGTAATAAGCGGCTTCAGATTTTGCCAAGCGAGCGCCGTCAATACTCATGTGTCCCATGAGAATATTGACAGTATTGTCTCTAAAATCCCTGGTTAAATCTTCGAGTAAATATGCTACAATTTCGCGGTAATCTTTTCGGCGTTGGGCATCGCCAGACTGCCAGAGAGAATTAGCATCTAATAGTCTTTGTTCGGAAGCAAAAGGCATCGCTCCCACACAAAGTTTACCGCTTTTTGTATTAAGAGTAATTGTGCCGCCGTCGGCGGAAAGCCTGGGTTTGCCTAAAGCGCGAACACCGGCGAGGGAAAGCAATTGCGCGATGCTGTCGATGCGGGATGCCGAATCGTGATTACCGGCGATCGCAATTGCGGGAATTCCTGCTGCTTGGAGTTCGCAGAAAAAGTTATAAGCAATGCGTTCGGCGTAAGCGGGAGGGTTGGGCACGTCGAAAATGTCGCCAGCGACGAGCACAGCATCGACATCCAAGGCTTTTGCTTGCTTCAAAATCTGTTCCAGGGCGATCGCAATTTCAAAAGTGCGATCGATTCCTCGAAAACGTCGCCCTAAATGCCAGTCAGCAGTATGAATTATTCGCATAGTACGAGGAGTTTTTTGTTTATTTTAATACTTTGTGCGATAGCTGCTATACGAATTGATTCCTTCTGCGGCTGTTATACTCACTCCGACGGCCGATTAACTCGAATCAGTAGACTTCTCAGTGTTTCTAGATTAGAAATAGCTTCATTAATGCTTACAGCCAGCCGTTCCCAGTTTGGGTCGTTTGTGCAGACAATTATGCCCGTATGGTCAGAGTTAAACCTATGCAGTCGAATAAAATCAGGTCTATTTAATGTCAATACTGCACGATTATTGCTAATAGCAAAATCTAGAACTTCTTCATCCGGAATCTTTTGGTTAGCCTTCCCCGCTTCTTGAACGGTCAGGACATCATGGCCCAAATTACGCAGTAATTTTACAACAGGAAACGGGTATTGTTCATCTGCATAAAGACGCGCCACAGTTTATGCCTCTTCCTGTTCTCGAATTGCTCTTTCAATCTCATCAGGATATGCCTCAGCATAACTAAAAGCATTCACCAAATCTGCGGCACTCAGATCGGGATGACCTTCTAAAATATGAGCATCGGTGGCACTTTGACGGCGATAACTTACCAAAAGCCAAACAGGAATCCGAGTTGTTCGGATACAGGCTTCTCCGCCCATGACACCGGGAGTCTTTTGAATTCCCGGCCAAAAGTTGCTTAAACTTTGGGCTAGGAATTGTATAGCTTGAGCCTTTTCTTCGGGAGTTAAAGCCAAGAGTTGCGGTTGCAATTCTTTGAGTGTCATCTTCGTAGTAACTGAAGTCATAAATGTCACTTTTTGTCGTCCTAGAGGTATTCTAGCACTATTATACTCACAACTTCTCTTCCACAGGCTTCACATCGTGAAACCGAGTATAATCAACCACCCGCCCTCCCGTCGCCGATTTCAAAAGAATATCTACAAACCGCATATTCCACATAATTTCAGATGCTACAAAAGAATGTCGCGCATGAATAGTTTGCGAAACTGTTTCGTCAATTCCTGTTAAAGTAATTACAATTTCCGCTTGCTGTTCCATCAAGTCTTCGGCAGTAAGTTGGTACAAAGGACTGCTCTCCTCAATTGCGTGCATAACCGTCCAAGTTAAGGCAAAAACCGGAGAGTGACTTCGCATTAATTGCAAATCGTAAAAACGCCGCATAAATTCTCCTTCCGCTGTTACCTCGTTGCGGATCAAAGTAGCTCGCTGCTGCGCTTCTAAAATTTGGTTAAAACGCTGATTTGCAGTGCGGTACATCAGAGTCGGAACGCCGTTGAAAGGAGCGATCACAGCTACCCGGCTGAAGATAACTCTAGCTGTTGGTCTGGAAAATCTCGAAAAAGCCAGTCCCGTCACCATCGCCACTCCCCACAAACCGAAAAGCGCTTGGATCGCGACTATAGTATTAGCGTAATCCGTGCGCGGATACATAGAGCCGTAGCCGATCGTCGCCATTGTTTGCACGCTGAAATAAAAGGCATCTGGGAAAGAACCCGGCCGCGCGTTAGCAATGCAATCTCCTCCAGCCAAGTAAGCTAAGGCAAATAAAGAATTCGTGACTGTATAGGAGAGACAAATCAGGATGAAAAATCGCGGCCAAGAAAGAGTCAGCAGCCTGTGGTAGAGGTCGGCAAAATGCAGGCGAGGTACTCCCAACTTGACAATATTTAAGGGGAATTGTCCTTTGCGACTGACTAAACGAGCCTGTGGCTGGTGGTTGCGGTTGATTTTCATTGCGATTTGTAACTGCGGCTGTTTCAATTTGTAACTATTGCTTTGACCGGGAAAACTTATCCTTTAGACTGATGTCTGATTCCAAAAATTCGGATAAAAGCGGAGTTTAGAAATGGTTGAGCTTAACTGGCATGACTATCTCGTTATGGTTTCTTTTGTGGCTTCTATTGCGGGTCTAGTCCTGCTGTGTGATAATCGCAACTCGCAGCCAACGGACGATCGCACTTTGAGCGAAGAAATCCTAATCAAGATGAGCTTTACTTACTGGATAGTGTACTGCATCTCTTTTTTCGGGCTGAAACTTCACCTACCAGAGGATAGCTGGTTATTGCTCAGTTTGAAGCTGACTACGGTTCTTTCTTACTTGTTGACTGCTTCTAGCATACTCAGCCTGCCGCTGCAACGCATGGCTGTCCGACGAGTTGAAGATTAAAAAAAAGTGTTTGTAGTGGGGACTTCAGTTCTTTCGATCGCGGTGAAGAAAAACTAAAGTCCTGACTGCAAAGCTATTTGAGTTATATTACCGGGCCATAAGCTCACAGCTAGCTGTGAGCTTGTTTAATGGTTTATTATCTGAGGGATGCAGACTAACGCGCCCAAAATGGCTAGGGTCGATCGCACTCATACTTGAAATTGCCACTCTGTTTCTGCTGTCCCTGGGCTGCGGCCATCTCATCGAGTATCCGTTGGCGAAGCCGGCGCATTAGGGCATAGCAGTATGCCACGAACTTAGCTAGTTAGGATTTAAAGCCTTTAGAGCTTTTCTTTTTCTCCTGCGGTTTAGACTTTGACTTATTAACTTCGCCTAAAGCTTCCTGAAATAAGTTGTGCAGGTGCAGGGGAACGCTTGCAATTTCGGGGAGTTCGGGTTCTAAGGGTTTTTTAAACTCTTGCAGCAAGGCATCTAAATCGCGATCGAGCTGAAAGTCTGTACGTTCCAATACAGTTCGCAAAATTTGTTCTAATTTCGCTGGATTAACTTTAGCTAAGTGTTGCCAAATCCAGACATTAATTGCAGGATCTTCTAGATAGTTACGCACCAGCTTTTCGTAACCAGGAACGGTTGAAAAGTCTTCGGCTGCTAGCAGTACAGTAAATTGAGCGTAAGTAGACAAAAAGGTTTGTCCCCAGCGAGGATGAGAAAGTGCTGTCACCTGTTCGGCTTTTTTGAAGCGATCGGGCAATTCGACTTTCGGCATTACCATTTTTGAACTAGCATTGCTGTCGAGCATTACCTCAACTGCGTTAGTATCGGCACCTGCAGCCGCGATTGCTGCTGCTTTGACTTCTTCTCGATCGACTCCGGCATCTTCAACGATCTCCGCCAGAGATTTATGTTCATCAATGCCGATATCCGCTAGGCGTTTTTTAGTGATGAATTCCTGAAATTCAGCCAACTGTTTATTCAGGTGATACCCCGATAGCGTTAATTCATCACTACCAAAAAATTCGGTAAAATCTTCATGGTACTTTTCTACCGACTGCCAAGCTTGCTCTAACAATTCCGGGGCATCGCTGTACAGGTTCTTGTTGTGATTTTGCTTGAAATTGCCGATCGCCACCGCCAACTTCGGCTTACCCAATTTCCCCTTCAGGATGGGAGAGCTCGAAAGTATCCACCAGTCATCGGTGAGGGGAGCAATCCGAGCCAGCAAGATTTCTCCTAACTTAAAGCGAGACATTTCTGCAAGAAAATTAGGACTGTTGGGCTTGACAACGTAGTGCTTAGCTGTCAGCCAGTTCATCAGTTCAAACCTGTCGGGAGAAAGTTGAGTGATTTCAAATAAGCCAGTGAAGCTTCTGTTCTCCCAACTTTCGAGCAAGCTACGATCGCTCTCGGTTAAATCCGGCTGACTTTCGACAAATAGGTCGATCGGCGTTTTCTCTCCGACTTTACCTTCGATGGTAAAACTGTCAATCACTTGATTTTGCTGAGCAATATCGTAGCGCTCGCCGGTCGATCGAGCTGCAGCATAAGCTTCCAAAGCTACCGCCAACTCTCCCTCAGCATCCAGCACAAAGTCAATTAAATTTTGCTTGAGTGTCCAAGCTCTTTCCAAGATTTCATCCACAAGTAATACCAATTTTGAATGAGAGGATTTAGATTAACAATTATCGGACTTGAAGCTACCGACCCTTTACGATCCGGCTGCGATTGAAGAAAGCGCATCGCGAACAATGACAAAAATATGCGATCGATGGCTCAGTCCTGAATTAGTTTAATTTTAAGGCTAATAGTTAAAAAAAAATGTTAATCTCAAACGGAAGCATCCCGATTTTGTAAAAAGCATTTTTTAGGAGTGCGATCGTCCCGCACAGCCAAGCCTCTACGTCTCTAGCGAGTTATCACAGCGAACAGTCCTGTGAAATAAAAATCGTGCTGAAAAATGCGATTTCAAGGGATCATAAAAATACCCTCTCCGATGTAGAGAGGGGCTGAAAATCCCCAAAAACTTCGCTAAACTCGCGTTAAAAACTGTGCCATCTATCAACAACAGTCGAGAACGCAGCAGCCGGGGTTTTTTTGATCAAACACTTCTCTCCATTCCGGTACCCGGCTAAAAATAACCGGAACGCTTGAGTTTGTGTGTCTCCAAGACTGAGAAATACTTGGCGTAAGCCCTTAGCGACCGTCTTTGTCAATGTCACCAGGAACAGCGCGTTCCACCCGATCCCAAGCGTCCCGCGTGGCGTGCTTAGCTTTTTCCCAACTCACATTAGACTTACCGCGATTTGTTTCGTAGTCGCGCTGCAAATCGGGTTCAATCTCGTGGTATTTCTTACCAGTAGCGCCATAGCGGCTGTATCCCTCATAACCGGTGCGGTATGCAGGCTGATAGTCTTCGTAAGTCGCGCTCGTGTCCACGTAAGGACGCGAACTGTAGTTGCTTTGCCAGTAAGCATCTTCTACCGTGGGGTCGATCGCCTCGGCCACACCTTTGCCCACCAAACCGCCGCTAAACGAACCCACAACAGCGCCTACCACTGCTCCTACAGGCCCGCCGATGGCACCCCCGATCGCAGCACCCGCAGCACCGGCACTCGCCGCACCAAGACCCGTTCCTACTGGATGAGCCCCTTTTTCCCCGGAAATCGGGTCTAGGTTAGCATCAGGTTCATGTACCGTTTTTTTGTCATCGCTCATGATATTTTTTTCCTTTTATCTAAATGTAACTATTATTAAATTTACCTTTTAAATTCATATCTATTCATCTGCCTTAAGGCTGAAGCTGCTAGCTTTAAAAGGAGGGAAAAGATAAAATACTTCTCACCTCACAAACGAGTTTTACACGCTACTTTCAAGCGATAAGGTGCGCCGAGGCGCACCCTAGATAATTATCTTCAAGTAAGTTCTGACAGTAGCTTCATTGTCTACTCACTGAAGCTGTGTATTTACCAGCCACTTGAGTTAGATATAAATCTCTTGATTTATTAGTTGCCCGTGACTTTTTCGATCAAATCTTCAGCTTTTTGAACTATTCCTTCTTGCGGGTGTTCTCCCTTGTACTCCTTTAAGCTTTCGTCATAAGCTTTCTCGACCTTTGCAGGATTTTGAGAGGTTTTGACTATATCTTCGTAAGCTGCTTGGGGATTGAGATCCTCGAATCTTTCTGCGGGGTCAGTAATTTTAGCTTCCGGCGGCGCCTCAGTCCTGTCTTGACCTGCGTAAGCACCCTGAGTGGGTACTACCGCTAGACCTACCAGACTAATCAAAGCCAGCGTACAGACCAGCAAAATGCTTTGAATCAATGTTTGTCCGAGAGCTTTTAAAACCCGCTTCATATCAACTTCTCCTCGTATTTTTCCGCAAAAATTATGGTGTTTGTCGCCCCTTCACTGCGATCGCACATTGACTACCTTGGTTCAAGCGCAATCTTTGTCGCAGCTACCGCATCTAGAGCGAGCCAAAAGGGATGTTTCCCGTGATGTCCCATATCTTAAGCGCCTGCTTGTTACTATTACTTCTACCAAAAGATAGATTAGTTAGACAAGCGGAACTCGTCTCCTATGAGAGGCGATCGCAATTTCTGCGAGGAACCCTATCTAGGGGTTTTCCCATCAATTACGAAGCCGCTGACTCTTCTCTTTCGGCGTGTGTTTCGCGTTTTAGCAGTTCGGGCAAAAATCCCATTTTCCAACATTTTAAAGTCCTATAAATAACCTAAGTAACTACAAAACCACCTGCTCTATGTCTAGTTTTCTGTTCTGCATAGCTCGTTCAAATAGCTCAGTAGAAAGAGCTTGTTCTACCGACCAAACGCCGGGTTTTTCCAGTTTTCCTTCTAACATTAATTGAGCGATGCTGCCAGTACCGATGCCAGTAGCGACGGCAGCATTGGGGTGTATCGCTGTCGAGCAAACTTTAGCGGGTTGACCGTTTTTGAGACCAGTCACTTGCGATCGCACTGCCACGCCAACCCCACTAAAAGTATTAGTAACACTGGTCATCCCATAACTGACATAGGAGAGAAATTCAATCACGGAGTTATTTTTGAGCCAGCTAGCAGGCCAATACTTGGCAACAAACCAGGTAAGGTGATTGTAAAGGTCGGGAGACGTGCCGAATTTAGTCACAACTGATTTGACGGCGAATGTTTCGGGCAAAGTGATTGCCTCCGGCATATCGAACCAGTAAACCCCTGTTTTACCGTAGGGCGCGGGAAATTCAATTGTTTCGCGATCGCTGTAGGGTTTTACTTGTTGCCACTTGCGATCTTCCCAAACCTCAAAAGGAGTTTGCAAGCCTAAAAAAGTGGTTCTCATGACGGTAACACCAGCACCGCCAGAACCTCCGACTACATAACTCAAATGGATGTGTTCTGCTTCATCTAATTGTTCCACATCTCGCCGTACCATGCTATTAGACACACCGGGGAAAATGCCCGTATTAATAATAGCAGTAACCCCAGAATTTTTAGCAGTTTCGCGCAATTCTAAAGCTCTGCGAGTAAAACTGCGGCTGTCGCTGACATCCGTATAATTAACACCTGCTTCTATGCAAGTTTTCAATACACTGGCGTCTCGGTAGTGAAAAGGCCCGGCACAGTGAACGACAAGATTAGAGGATGAAACCGCTTGGTGCAGGGCTGCACTGTCTGCTAAATCTAAAGTTTGATACTGCACCCTATCCGGCGGCAATCCCGGCCCAATAGAGGCTTCAGAGTTGCGTCCGGTAACAGTAATTTCCGCGTCGGTATGGGTAACAAGGTCTTGGGCAACGCTGCTGCCAATTCGTCCCCGCCCACCGACAATCAAAACTCGGTTTGCCATCGCTAAAAAAAGGGTAACGCCACTTCTCAGTTTCTCAACTTGGGGCCAGCGTTTTCATCCGCATAAAGTATGAATTAAGAAGAATGCGAGATGCTGGGGGATCGGCGGCGATCGCCCTGATCCGCAGATGGGGAGCGAGTTCTACCAGCGACTTGCCTGTTTTGCTAAATTAGAGGTTTGGCTGCAATACTAAGTTCAAAAATGCTTGCAGTGTTAACTTGTTCTTCTAATATTGAGAATTTTCTCGATGGAATATGCTCTATGATGACAAAATATTTTAACAGATTTGATGAAACGCCAACCGTCGCCACCAAGCGCGAAAGATGCACAGGATTTACAAAGGGTATTGAGGGCGATCGCAAATCGTTTTCCCTTCACAGGGCATCAACCAGAAATATCGCACTCGCCCACTGATTAAATCAATACAAACAAACGCAGATGGGAGTCATCTGCGTTAATCTGCGTTAATCTGCCTGCCGTTCAAAAAATCTTACTTCTCATTACTCCGAAATACCGACTTACCCTTCGCTTTCAGAGAATTAGCCGCATCTGCCAAAGTCTGCGCGAAAGGCTGCTGCGAGTGCATGAAAACGCGAGCGGTATTGCGTCCTGGCATACCCGAAATCGAGCCACCCGGATGCGTTCCCGCCCCCGTCAGAAACAAACCGTCGATCGGGGTTTTGTAATTCGCCAACTCCGGCAAAGGACGGAAAAATATCATCTGATCTAGCGTCATATCAACGTGATAATAATTTCCCTTCAAAGCGCCCAAACGCTCTCCCAATTCCGCCGGACTTTCCACGTGGCGGCCGATAATTGCATTTTTGATATTTGGCGCGTATTCGGCTAATTTATCAATGCAGCGATCGGCAACTTTGTTTTTGAGCTCATCCGTCCAACCCGTACCGTGCTGGCCGGTTCCTTCAGCATTTTCGATCATGTAAGGAGCAAAAAATTCAATCCAAGCCGTATGATGTCCGGGGGGAGCCATTGAGGGGTCTAGTACCGTCGGAAACACCACATACATTGATGGGTCTGAGTCGGGAATTCTGCCGATCGAAGGGTCGCTGTGAGCGATTTCAACGTGTCTCACCGAGTCTGCAATTAAAACCGAACCGATTAAATATTCGTCCCGATGATTCCAGCGCTCAAACTTGGGCATTTCATTGAGAGCTAAGTCTATTTTGAGAATAGTCTCGTTGTTGTTAACAATTTTGCGCTCCAATCTTTCCCGCAAATCCGGGTCAGCAGCATCGACATCGCTATCATCCATTAAATGCAAAAACAAGCGCTTAGCATCAATATTAGAAATGACACCTTTTGTAGCGCGGTATTCCGTGCCGTTGGCAACTCGAACTCCCACAGCGCGACCATCATCAACTAATATTTTCTCTACGTGCTGGTCGGTAAGTACCACACCCGAGTATTTTTTCACTACATTAAGCAGCGCTTGCACTAATGCACCCGTCCCTCCGCGCGGTCTTGCCATGCCGGGATTGTGTCTCATTGCCAGCATAATTGCGCCTACAGCAAGGGTTTTTTGCGAAGGAGGCGCGCCGAGTTCTGAGGCGAATCTTGCTAGGGGTGCTTTGATAAATTCCTCGTCAAACCACTCGTTGACAATGTCTTCAGCGCTGGTGAGCATCGTGCGAATAAAGTCCAGCGTTTTGTCGGGGGAACCGATGACTGACAATAAGTCTTTGATCTTGGAAATATCGTAGTTGCCCAGAATATCTATGATGGATTTTGGTGGCGCATTAAACATCGGAACCATTGCACCTAAAGCCCGCTGCCAAAAGTTTGTATATTCGGCATATTTTTTAGCATCGCGCTCGTTGTAGCGGGCAATTTCAGCACAAGTTTTTTCTACAGATTTGTGCGCTAAGAAATATTTGCCGTCAGGATGCGGACAAAAGGCAACTGGATCGCAGAAAAGATATTCTAAACCGTGTTTTTCCAGTTCTAATTCTTCTACAACTGGTCCTAAATGGATAAATTCGTGGTCGATCGCGCACATATTGAATTTAAAATCCGGCAATTCGGGAATCGCTGCTTCAGTAGTTGCCGCGCCCCCAGGAACCGAACGTTTTTCTAACAACAGGACAGTATATCCAGCTTTCAGTAGATAAGACGCACAGACCAGTCCGTTGTGACCGGCGCCTATGATAATGACATCATACGTTTGCATAGATGAAGCTCTAGGGATAGGATATTTTGCTTATTTTACAAATGTTAACAAGTTTGCCGTCTCTACCAATGGAAATAGATTAATTGTCAGTAAGCCGTTTTAACATCTTACAAAAGATGGAGCTTTGACAAAACGCTGTTGTGCGATCGCTTTTATTTCTTCTTAAACTTACAGAGCGAGGGCATTTCTAAAATCGCGCCAATATTGTACTATGTTTAGCCACATTTATCTGCCTACAATTAAAAAATCAAGCAAACAAGTAACAAGAAAAAAGAAAGAGGAAAGGGGGTATAGGGAATAGGTAATAGAAACAGTTTTGAGATGGCTTTTTTCCTTGCAACACTACGAGTGGAAGGAGTTAAACCCTAGGAAAATTACTTACTCCACACTCAAAACTGCTACTCAATTACCTATTAGTACATTGAGACATATTACTTGAGTTGCTGGAGCGCCGCCTCAGCTTTTTGTACACCATCATTGTTGCCTTGCTGGCGGTAAGTGTCGAGGGCTTGTTTAAAAGCTTCAATTGCTTCGGAGTTGCGATCGCGTGCTTGGAGTGCCGTACCCATATTGTAATAAGCTTCCGCCCGGTTTGGGTCAAGCTTAATCACTCGCCGAAAAGTGGTAATAGCTCCTGAAAAATCTTGTTTTTCCAGTTGAATTTTCCCAATTCCTGCGTGTGCTTCCACTAAATTTGGTCGCACCGCAATAGCCCGCTGATAAGCTATAAGCGCTCCGTCAAAATCCTTTTGTGTCTGGAGAAGTTCGCCAATTTCTAGCTGCACTTCTGGATTCCGGGGCTCCAATTTGGCAGCTTCTTCAAAAGCAGCTAGCCCTTCGGAAGTATAGCCGGCACGCAGCAAAGCAGTTCCTAATTTTAACTGGACACCGGCTTGTTTGGGAGCGAGTTCGGCTGCTTGTTGGAGCACGGTGACAGCACTGGCAAAATTTCCCTGTTGGATCAATACTAAACCCATTGAAGAATAAGCTTGCCAATTTTTCGGATCGAGGGCGATCGCCTCTTGATATGCTTTAAAAGAACCGCTGTAATCTTTTTGCTGAAAGAGTACCACTCCGAGACCGATCCGGGCATTGACATTTTTGCGATCGAGCACAGCGGCGCGGCGGTAAGCTGTGGCTGCTGCGGGATAGTTTTGCAAATTCGCCATAGCATATCCTAAGGCGTATTGGAAGTCCGCATTGTTCGGTTCGAGACCGATCGCTTGTTGGTAAAATTCTACTGAGGCTTGATAGTTGCCCTGACGCGCTTCTAAATAGCCAATACCAGAAAAAATGCGCGGATTTTCTGTATCTAAACGCGCCGCTTCCTGATAAATGGCGATCGCCTTACTGTAGTCTCCTAAATCTACAAACTCGCGCCCTTGTCGCAGCAGATCATCTAAATTTGAATCATTTTGAGGGTTGACTTGAACGAATGTTTCTGCTGAGAGCGCTATCTGCGGCGCTGCGACAGCGAATCCTGCTACTAGCAACGTACTGAATACCAAGAGACTTTGTTTGTACACGGCCATTTGTTTCAAAGAGTGTGTGGAGTGAAAGAGCGAGGGGCTGTCACCTTGTTAAGCTGACAGCTTAGGGTTTACCAGGAATTTTTGAGCGGCGAGATGTAGTAAATCTACAGAACAAGACCCACTCAAAATTTTCGCGACTGAGGCCAACTGATGATTGTAACAACAACTGATATCATCCAAGGAGCAGAAATTCAATCTTACCTGGGAATAGTAACTGCTGAGGTTGTCTACGGCACTAACGCCCTGCGAGATTTCTTCGCGGGCATTCGCGACATCATCGGCGGGCGCACCGGCAGTTACGAGGAAGTGTTTCTCAAAGGACAGCGAGATGCCCTCGCGGAACTGGAAAAACGGGCGCAGCGCCTGGGCGCCAATGCCGTAATCGGGGTGGAAGTGGACACCGGCACGATTAATGTAGACTCTAGCGGGGCTTTGCTGCTGATTACTGCCGTTGGAACGGCTGTAAGATTGCGTTAAGCTGTATTTTCTGTATACGTCCGCATTTCCTGTATACATCCGGGAACTTTTCTAACGGGATAAAATAGTCATAAGTCATCAGTCATCAGTCATTAGCTAATAGCGGGTGGCTGGGGGCGGATGACTTTTTCGTTTATTTCTTCAGACATAGATACTGGTTATTTCCCCAGGCAGATATAGTTTTTATCAATCTCAGCCACAATCAATGCTTAGGTGAAAGATTGTTAAAAATTAAAGCAACTCTAAGAGGAAAGAAAAACCTATGTCATACGTAAATAGACCTGTAGATAACGTTGGTACCGAACCCGTAGTTGTGAATTCCATGATGGAATACCACGATCGAGTACGTTGGGGTCCGATTTTTTCGGGTTTGGTAATTGCGATCGGCACACAACTGGTGTTAAGTGCATTGGGCGCTGCGATCGGGTTGAGCAGCATTGCTGGTTCAGGAGCTCCGCGCACTATTTCAGGAGACGTGGGTGCCGGCGTCGGAATTTGGTCAATTATCAGTTTGTTAATTAGCTTGGCCGTTGGCGGTTGGGTAACTGCTCGCGCTTGCGGCCCGATGAACCGCAACACAGCGCTTTTGAACGGAGCAATTTTGTGGGCAACTACCTTAACAATTGGCTCTTGGCTGTTAGCAAATGGCGTGGCCGGTACTTTTGGTGTCATCGCTGCGAATGCGGGAGAAGCTATTAATCAAGCGCAGCAAGGCGGGGTCGATTTGCCGAACCGAGCACCTAACGTATCTGCTCAGGATGCTCGCAATATTGCTGGTAATGCCGCGAAAGCTGGTTGGTCGTTTTTGTTCGGCTCACTATTGGGTTTAGTTGCTTCGATGGTAGGAGCATCTGCCGGCGCCCGCACTCCCCGGAATTACTCATAAAAGTTTCGTCAGACAAGGAAATTTCATATTCATGAAAGCACTTTTTTTAAGGTGCTTTTTTGTGGGTTTTTCCTTCTCAGGTTCTAACCGGAAATAAATTTCTGGAGGCTATGCCTCCAGGTTTTTAAGTTGAGGCATAGACTCTGGAACTGCGTTACCAGGCTCTGCCTGGTAACGAGTATAAGAACGATAAAAACGACAGAAAAAAGTGTGAGGCGCACCCTCTAAATTAAGCGCTGAAGTATTTGGCGGCTGGGTGATAGGTGATAATTGCGGTTGTTGATTGTTCGGGATAAAGTTGTTCGCTTTCATCCATGTAGAGGTTGATACGATCGCACTTTAACAATTCCAGTTGCTTGTACTGATCCGCCATATTCGGACAAGCAGGATAGCCAAAACTGTACCGCGAACCGCGATATCTTTGCGCTAGCATATCGCGAATGTTGTCCGGTTCCTCGCTACCAAATCCCAATTCCCGGCGAATTCGCGCGTGAGTCCATTCTGCTATTGCTTCCGCTGTCTGAACCGCTAACCCGTGAAAGTAGAGATAGTCGGTATATTGATGGTTAGCAAACAGCTTTTGCGCGTACTCTGTAGCAATTTCTCCCACTGTCGCTACTTGCATCGGAAATACATCGATTTTACCCGATTCTTTGGGGGCGAAGAAGTCGGCAATGCACAGCCGGCGCGCCGATTTTTGCCGGGGAAATGTGAATGTTGCAGCGGGTGTCGATACATTTTGCCCCCCATTCATAATTTCCGGGTCGTACAAATGCAGAGAATTTTCCTCAGCTTGACAGGGAAAATACCCGTAAATTGCTTGCGGCAGCAGTAAATTTTCGGTGATAATTTTGTGTTTCCACTCTTCCAATTTCGGATAAACTGTCTCAGCTAAGAAAGCGTCGTATTCTTCCCGCGATTGGTCTTTGGGCTTGCGGAACTGCCACTGACCGGCAACTAAGGCTTGCAAATCTAAGTGCCAGAAAATCTCCTCAAAGGGGATGTCTTCTCCCTGCAACAGTTTCGTTCCCCAGAAAGGAGGAGTCGGGCGATCGATATCTGCTGCAACTGCTTCTGACCGCCTGGTATCTATCACCACAGGAGTGTCTGCTTTCTTCGCATCTTCGACAGAAGTTTCGGGCGAAGTTTTAGCTTCTTTAACCGCCCCATTATCATCCTCTATTTCATCTAAAAATCCTTGCAAGTCTTCCCATTTACCAGCAGACTTTGCTGGCATGAGTTTGTCCATAAAGTGTAAGTCAGAAAACGCATCTTTGCCATAAACGACTTTACCTTTGTAGGTATTTTGACAGTCTTCATGTACAAACTTGGGAGTCAAAGCGGCGCCGCCCAAAATTACCGGAACGGTGATTCCTTTCTGGTTGAATACTTCCAGATTTTCTTTCATGAATGCGGTGGATTTTACCAGCAAGCCACTCATGGCGATACAGTCGGCTTTGTGCTTTTCGTAGGCTTCGATGATATTGTCAACCGACTGTTTAATTCCCAAGTTTATCACTCGGTAGCCGTTGTTTGATAAAATAATATCAACTAAGTTTTTGCCGATATCGTGAACGTCGCCTTTGACAGTAGCGATGATAAATGTTCCTTTGGCGTTGTCCCCAGATTCGGACTTTTCCATGTGCGGTTCTAAATAGGCAACTGCCGCTTTCATTGTTTCTGCTGACTGCAAAACAAAGGGCAGTTGCATTTGTCCAGAACCGAACAATTCTCCGACTACTTTCATCCCGTCTAACAGGAAAGTATTGATAATGTGGAGAGGCGGATAGGTTTCTAATGCTTTGGCGAGTTGGATATCGAGTCCAATGCGTTCGCCGTCGATGATGTGCTGCTTCAGGCGTTCTTCTACCGGCAGGCTTGCGTCTTCTGTACGATCGCGCTTTGTAGTTTTGCCCGCAAACACCGTTGTCAGGTCGCCCAGGGGGTCGTAAACACAAATTTCGCCGTCAAACTCCCGTTCGTCGTAAATCAGTTTACGGCAGATTTCTTGGTGTTTGGGGTCGATTTTGGCGAGGGGCAAAATCTTATTAGCGCTGACAATTGCCGAGTCCATCCCGGCTTGCATCGCTTCGTGCAAAAACATGGAGTTCAAGACTTGCCGCGCCGCCGGATTCAAGCCGAAGGAAATGTTAGAAACTCCTAAGATGACGTGACAACCGGGCAATTCTTGGCGAATGCGGCGGATGGAATCGATGGTGGCTTTGCCGTTTTTTCTGTCTTCTTCAATCCCGGTGGAAATGGGCAAAGCTAGGGTGTCAAAAAAGATTTCCTCGGCGGGAATTCCGTAGGCGACGGCGGCGTTATATGCGCGCTGGGCGATCTCAAATTTTTTGTCTGCGGTTCTCGCCATTCCATCTTCGTCAATTGTACCGATAACTATGCCCGCGCCGTATTTTTTTGCCAACTCCAAAACTTGATAAAAACGCGGTTCTCCGTCTTCGTAGTTAGTTGAATTCAGCAAACATTTGCCGCCCGCAACTTTTAAGCCTGCTTCCATCTTTTCCCATTCGGTGGAATCCAGCATTAAAGGGAGAGTTGCATTAGTCACAACGCGGGAGACTAACTCTTTCATGTCTCGCACGCCGTCCCGGCCGACATAATCAACGTTGACATCGAGAATGTGCGCGCCTTCTCGCACTTGTTCCCTGGCCATTGCTACTAAACCGTCCCAGTCTTCGGCGTTTAGCAAATCGCGGCATTTTTTGGAACCGCTGGCGTTGAGTCTTTCGCCGACAATTAAGAAGGAATTCTCTTGTTCGTAGGGTTGGGCGGTGTAAATTGAAGCGGCGGATGGTTCCCAAGTAATTTCGCGGATTTTGGGTTTAAGAGTTTTGCCAATTTCTGATAGTTCGCGGATGTGATCGTAGCGGGTGCCGCAGCAGCCGCCGATGACTTGCACGCCTAAGTCTTCGACAAAGCGCATCAATGCCATTTTTAATTCTATTGGCGTGAGTTTGTAGTGCGCGTGGCCGCCGATGTTTTCTGGTAAACCAGCGTTGGGAACGCAGGAAACGACGAAGGGCGAATGTTCGGAAAGGTATTTGACGTGTTCGGCCATGCGATCGGGCCCGGTGGCGCAGTTCAGGCCTAAAATGTCGATCGGGTACGGCTGCAAAATGGCTAGGGCGGCGCTGATATCGGAACCGACTAACATTGTGCCGGTGGCTTCCATTGTGACTGATACCATTAACGGAATCCGCGCACCTTTTTTCTTAAATACTTCTTCAATGGCATTTAATGCTGATTTAATTTGCAGCACATCTTGACAAGTTTCGACAATAAATAAGTCAACGCCGCCGTCATAAAGTCCTTCTGCTTGTTCGGTAAAAGCGGCGGTGAGAGTGTCGAAATCGATGTGTCCTAATGTTGGCAATTTGGTGCCTGGCCCGATCGATCCTGCGACAAATCGAGGTTTTTCGGGCGTCGAAAATTCGGCGGCGATACCCTTGGCGAGTTCGGCGGCAGTTTTGTTGAGATAATATGCTTTGTCTGCTAAATCGTATTCGGCAAGAACGATGGAAGCGCAGCCAAAGGTGTCTGTTTCGATGACATCGGCCCCTGCTTCGAGGAATCCCCGGTGCACGTTGGCGACGGCTTCCGGTTTCGTGTGGACGAGATATTCGTTACAGCCTTCGTATTCTTTGCCGCCAAAGTCTTCTGCGGTGAGGTTTTGGACTTGCAGGTTAGTTCCCATCGCGCCGTCGAAGACGATGACGGGGCGTGAGGGGTGGTGGAGGCGATCGAGGAATCTGCTATTCATAAGCGGTCAAAAAAAACGCAGGTGCTATATATTTACAATTTTATCTATTGTGCAATATTGTCAACAATTATGTGACTGTTGGCAAATGGCTAATTACTGAAGGATTTAATGCTGCTGACAATAGTTCGATCGTACCTGTAATTTTACCGATCGCCCTGGATTCTTGTCAAAATTCTGTTGGGGGCGAGGCTGCGGCAGCAAAACGGGCGAGTTGTGAGGGATTTTTTCGCTTAACTGTTGAGGAATTTGGGGAAAATGCGATCGCCACAATTAAACGAGTCATATAGCAATCCTTGCAGGAGTCGTAAATTTTACCCTACTCCAACCCTCCCCGAACCCGCTTGCTCTGGAGTAAAAAATTCACAAATGATGCGAGGATTGCTATATAACTAAAGCATTAAGATTTCTTTCTCATCCTTTTGTTGGAAGCTCTTTTAGGCAGCCGCTTAATTTCACTTTCGCCTCCTTGAAATTCTACTTTTTCGATATTTTCTTCTACTTCTTCTCTAATTTCCAAATCCACAATGTCAACATCGCCACCGCTGATTTCTTTCTCTTCCTCAATATCCTCCGAATTCTGTTGATTTGCGATTAACTGCCCCCCTAAACCAGAAGCTTGAACAAACAATTCTTCGAGTTTTTCATTAATTTCAACTTCTCCAATCCGATGCTCAATTTCCGCCGCCACTAAATTTTCCTCAGTAGCAGGAAAGTTATCAATTTCTTGACTAATTTCAGTTTCTCTAATTTCCTTTTCTACTAGCTGCATTGATAACTGCTGCTTTTCCGTTGATAATTCCTCAACCTTAGTCACAAGCATTCTAATTTGTTCGTTGAGAACGCGAATTTCTCGGTTTTGCTGCTGAATCATTTCTTCGGCAGCAGCAAGAGTTCGATTTCTCTCTAATATCACCTCATTTTTAGTTTCTAATTCCAAAGCGCTCATTGCTGCTTTAATTACATTATAAAAATGCGGTTTAGATACATCAACTTGTTTAGCATTATGGCGGCTTTTCCCCAAAAGTCCAATTTTTTCTCCTTGCTTAACAGCCAAAACAAAACCTTGATGATTTTTTATTTTTAATTCTTTAACAAACTCTACTTGAACTAAACTGCAAATATATTTGTGACAGTCAAAATAAAATTCTGCTTTCATCAAAAAGCACCCCTTTCTGCTACAGTCCCGCAGAATTATAGCATGAACAACGTTAAAACTCGAAGAAAGTTTATAAAAATAGGGTGGGGGCGGAGGGCTGTACCCTATTTTATAAATGTATGCGATGTCAAGAGTTGTTCAGGACTTATGCGAAAAATCGTTTGACGCGCTACTTCTAGCAGTAATAGGCGCCTTGTTCCCCTAAAAAATTAGGTTTTGCGGGTAGGAATTTAAATATTTTGGGTTAGCCAAATTCGCCAACTGCGACATATTTGATAAATTAATTGTTTTTTTTGCTGACATAGGCGATTTCCGATCCGTGACGATAATAAGCTGTTTCTAAATCAACTATTTCCTGTTTAACTTGAGGCTCTAATTCAAACAAGCTTAGCTGAATTGGCTCATTATTTTTTTTGCCTTTGTTAAACTTGCTCAAAAGTCTTTCTTCTAAATGCTGGTGCGATTCTAAATTGCCATCTGACAGGATATGATTAATCTGCAAGTTAAAATTTTTCAAATTGTGGCAGACTAAAATAGTGCGATGACAAGTAATCGGGTCTTTTTCCGCACACATTAAACTGATTTTATAATTGGCTGCGTTTTTGAGCAAGCGCTGAATTCCTTGGGAGAATAGAGGAGTTGCTGCTATGCGATCGTATAAAGCTTTACCGCTAGTATCGTAACAGCTTAAATCTTCTGGTCTCGCGCCCAACTCTTTGCCTAAAAAAACATATTGAATGCCGACACTTGACAAAGAAGCTTTAATTTCAGATTTATTAAAATGAGGTAAATAGCGGCTAAAAGGATGCGATCGCACGTCCGCAACCGCCGTAATTCCGTGTTGTTCCAGCAGCAAAACAAACGCTTCAATACTCAGATTGGAGTGTCCGATCGTAAATAATTCCATTGCTTCGATCTTACTATTCAGTCCGCCTGCGCGAAAGAGAGTTTTTGCAGCCAGATGGTTTCAAACTGTAGACTTCAACCTGTAGGTTTTTTCACCAACTTTTGAATCACAAGTTGCAAAGCCAGCAGCATCAAACCCAAAGATGCAAAAGCAAAAACACCCGCACCCAAAGCCACAATCCCCATAACTAAAGTTCGCACAGCCGCGCCAATATTAATCGCAGTCACATTGTCAGAATGAATAGGCGAATTGGCAAAAGTTTGGACGATCGACAAAGTTAGCGCGTACAAAGCCGCCGCAAACCCGCCTGCGATCAGCGAACCCATCACGCACCGCAAAATCGTCGGCGGCGTGGAAGATGCAGAGGTTGCATCTTCAGCCGAACTCAGAGGTTTAGAAGTAGAATTTGGATTAGTTAAATCAGTCATGGCGATTTTAGATTTTAGATTTTAGATTTTAGATTTCTGGTTAATTCACCAAAACTAAAATCGGTCTTGCATGACATATTATCAGTTCTTCGATCTCAATAGAGTCTACGAAAAGTTAGATTAATCTTGACCCTCGCCTGTTAGACCGGTTTAACGGGCGATGGCGATCGCACTCTCTTCGAGTTAAACCCTCGAAATCGGCGGTTTCGTCTCGTTTCCCTCCGAAAAAATCTGAATCCCAGTATTGCTAAACTGTGCTACCCAAAAATCCAAATCTGGAGAAGCGATCGCACTTTTAACCCGTTCTAAAACTTGCTGAGCCTGCTCTGAAGACTCGGCCAGCGCAAACACAGTGGGCCCGGAACCCGACATCATCGTTCCCAAAGCCCCCGCCGACTCAAAAGCCTGCCGCAACTGCAACACCTGCGGGTACACGGGCAAAGCAACTTTTTCTAAATCGTTGTGTAGCAATTGACCAATTTTCGATCGATCTTTTTGGGCGATCGCCCCCACCATCGGGCCCGAATGCAACCGTTGCCGGCGGCACTCCAAATCTTCCGCTGCACAATAGGAACTACTGAACTGCTGGCGATAAGTTTGATACGCCCATGCGGTAGAAATACTGAGGTTACGGTACTTGGCTAACACCACATAAAAGCCCCCCAAATCAGGCAGCGGTGAGAGTTTATCTCCGCCACCAGTTGCCAAAGCCGTACCTCCAGCAATGCAAAAAGGCACATCCGAACCCAAAGTTCCCCCCAACTCTTGCAACTCCGACTGAGTAAGTCCCAATTGCCACAGCAAATCCATCCCGACTAAAACCGCAGCCGCATTGGCCGAACCGCCGGCAAGCCCCGCCGCCACTGGAATCTGCTTGTGAATGGCAATCTCGACTCCGCCGTATTTCGCCAAAGCATCGGGGAATTGCTTCGCCAACAAATCCGCCGCCCGATAGGCCAGGTTATTCTTATCAGGAGGGACTTGTGGGTGATCGCAGCGCACGCGAATCGTGTCCGTACCGATCGCGCGCAAGTCAATTCGATCGGCTAAATCTATGCTTTGAAGTACCATCGCCAGTTCGTGATATCCGTCGGGGCGATCGCCTATGATTTCCAAATACAGATTGATTTTTGCTGAAGCTAGCAGAGAATATGAACGCATAGGTGATTAAGCCGCAGGTGAAAGAAACCCCTGGTTGAAATTAATTGACACCAGTCAGAGTCCATTTTCTCACAACTCAAAGGAAATATTATGCAGGAAATGTGGAAAACTTTTTTTAGTTCCGGGTCATTTATTCCTCACGGTCACTGCTATCTCTGGCAGACCCCGTTAGTCTGGCTTCACCTGGCCTCAGATTCGCTCATTGCACTAGCGTATTTCTCTATCCCGATTACCCTGATTTATTTTATTTCCAAACGCGAAGATTTGCCCTTTGACTGGATTTTTACCATGTTTGGAGGCTTTATCGTCGCCTGTGGCATCACTCACATATTTGAAGTCTGGACGCTTTGGCATCCTACCTATTGGCTTTCAGGAACAATGAAAGCAATTACTGCCCTTATTTCCTTTGCTACAGCCATACTTTTGGTAGACTTAATGCCTCAAGCCATAGCACTTCCCAGTCCCGCACAGTTAGAATCCGCCAACCGACTCCTAGAAGCTGAAATTGCCGATCGCCAATTAGCCGAAGCTGCACTACAAAAAGTCAAAGAAGAATTAGAAATTCGAGTTGAGGAACGCACCGCAGAGTTAAAGTCTCAAACTCAACATTTAGAATTGGCAAACCGACTTTTAGGAGCGGAAATTGTCGAGCGCCAATTAGCAGAAGCTGCACTACAAAAAGCTAAAGAAGAATTAGAAATTCGAGTTGAGGAACGCACCGCAGAGTTAAAGTCCCAAACTCAACAGCTAGAAGAAGCCTTGTCTGAATTGAAGCAGGCTCAATCTAACCTAATTCACAGCGAAAAAATGTCCTCTTTAGGGCAATTGGTCGCTGGGGTTGCTCATGAAATCAACAATCCGATTAACTTTATTTATGGCAATATTACTCACACCCGCCAGTATGCCAATAGTTTGCTAGAACTGGTGAATCTATATCAAGAGCAGTATCCGAATCCCCTACCCATAGTTCAAGAAAAAATATATTCTGTAGATTTAGATTTTATCATTTCTGACCTGCCAAAAATATTAACTTCGATGAAAAACGGCGCCGAGCGAATTTTTGGTATTGTCAAGTCGCTGCGAATTTTTTCTCGCCATGACGAAGCAGAAATGAAAGTAGCCGACATTCATGAAGGAATGGACAGCACACTGATGATTTTGCAAAGCCGATTGAATGCTAAGCCCGGTTTGGCGAATATTCAAGTTATCAAAGAATATGGAAATTTACCCCGAATAGAGTGCTACCCCGGACAGCTAAATCAAGTGTTTATGAATATCTTGGCTAATGCTATTGATGCTTTAGAAGATGACAGCCACAGCGAGTCGATTGCAGTCAATGAAGCTAATTGCCACCTCATCAAAATTTCTACTAAACTTTTAGACAGTGAAGTGGTAGAAATCCGAATTAGCAACAACGGGCCAGAAATAACCGAATCGGTGAGAAACCAGTTATTTAATCCATTTTTTACCACTAAACCAGTAGGTAAAGGCACGGGATTGGGTTTATCAATTGGCTATCAAATTATCACAGTAAGACATAAAGGCGAATTGCAGTGTATTTCTGCACCGGGGAAAGGTGCGGAATTTATTATTAAAATTCCGATTAGCCTGCAATAAACCTTTAAGAATCGTCAGAAAACCTAAATTCAACTGTTAGTAGTCACTGCGAAAAGTCCTGATTTAAAAAAATACCCAGGTATCCGAATTATTTAAGAATTCTGGTATCTAACACAATCCTGAACCTCAAACATCGCCCATAATATTATTACTCAAACTGACCCATTGAGCCACGCTTAAATCTTCAGCGCGAGATTGAGGATTTATCTGTAACTTTTCTAACACTTGAACGAGTTTATCTAAATCCACAGCCCCTTTCAAATTATTTCGCAGCATCTTGCGCTTGCTACCAAATCCCAACTTCACTAAATTCTCCAAATAGCGCGGATTAACCGCCGCAGTTTCTATCTGTCTGGGAAGCAGCCGCACCACAGCGGAATCGACTTTTGGCGGCGGAAAAAAGTCTTTAGACGGCACATCACAAATTAACTCGCATTCTGCTAAATACTGCACCCGCACCGACAGCGCGCCAAAAGCTGTCGAACCCGGTTTAGCGTAAAGCCTTTGGGCCACTTCTTTCTGCACTAACAGCACGATGGAATCGAAGGGTTTAGCAGCAGGAACAGATATCGTTCCCAGCAGTTTTTGCAGGATCGGGCCGGTGATGTTATAAGGAATATTGGCAACAACTTTATTGGGATTTTGGAATTTGGGAAAAGCCGTTAATTCAGCCTCTAAGTCCATTTCCAAAAAGTCGCCTTGCAGCAGTAAAAAATTGTCGGTTTTGCCGAGTTGTTTGGCTAGCTTGAGACACAAATCTCGATCGATCTCCACAGCAACAACAGACTCAGCCGCAGGCAGCAAACGCCGAGTCAAAATCCCCGTGCCCGGCCCAATTTCCAGGACGCGATCGCGGTCCAAAGAAGCCGCTTTCACAATCTTATCTAAGGCTTTCTCGCTTTTGAGCCAATGTTGAGCAAACTGTTTTCGGGGTCTGGTCGATCGCATTTTTTGAATTTTTGGAGAAATCTTAGCCTGTCATTCTATCACAGCTCAATATATCTTCCCAACCTACGGTGATGTTTATTTTTGTTAACAGGGGTTGAATTAACCAAAAAACTTGGGCACTATAATAAGGACAAACAATAAAAAATAAATTTATTTCTTCCCAATTACCAACAGCACAACACGTAAGTCACGGAGACACGGATAGCTGTTTTTCCAAATAACCAATAACAAATAACCAATAACAAATAACCAACAACCAATTACCACTTCCCCAAAAATGAAATTCCAACGAGTATTTGGTACATTACCCAAAACCACAGCCAGCGCCCCCGGCAGAGTAAACCTGCTGGGCGAACACACAGACTACAACGATGGATTTGTACTTCCAACAGCGATTCCCCAGCGCACCACAGTACAAATCGGCTTCAGCAGTGACGAGCGACACCATTTTTATTCAGCAGAATATGACGAACTCATAAATTATTCAGACGACGATACCATACCCCAAAAATTCGTCAGTTATATCTGTGGCTGCCTGAAACTTTTAGAAAAAGAAGGATACAAAATACCGCCAATAAATCTCTACATTACCTCGACTGTGCCGATCGGAGCCGGTTTGTCCAGTAGCGCCGCTTTAGAAATAGCAACCCTCAGAGGACTGCGCGCGCTGCTGAACCTCCCCCTAGACGACGTGCGGCTAGCTCAAATCGGACAGCAAGTCGAAATCCGATATGCTGGCTTGAACTGCGGCATCATGGATCAAATGGCGTCGAGTTTAGCAGACACCCACACCATGCTATTGATCGACACCCGCAGCCTCGAATGTCGCCCGATACCTTTTCCCACAAACACAGAAATTTTAATAATTGACAGCGGCGAAAGCCACCAACTAGCAGCAGGAAGCGGCTACAACCAGCGACGCGCCGAGTGTGAGGAATCCGCGCGGATATTGGGAGTTAAAGCTCTTAGGGATATCGCCGATCCCCAAGCAGTGGAAGTATTGCCGGAGCCCCTCAGAAGGCGAGCGCGCCACGTCGTTACCGAAAACAACCGCGTGCTCGAAGCGCTAAAATCAGTGCCAGCAAAACGTTTTGGCGAGTTAATGAATGCTTCTCATGCCAGTCAGCGCGACGACTACGAAGTTTCGGTGCCTGCAGTAGACACGCTGGCGGCAATCTTGCAGTCAATTCCCGGAGTCTTCGGCGCAAGGCTGACGGGCGGAGGTTTTGGCGGTGCTTGCGTAGCCTTGGTGGAGAGTGGGAAAGCGGATGTTATCGCATCAGAAGCGATCGATCGCTACCAGCGCGCAGGTTATAGCGGCCGCGTTTTGGTTCCCGAAGTTAAAGTTAATTCTTAACTCCAGAACTATCTCCCGACAGGGAAGGCCAGCGCACAGTCACGATCACCGAATCCTCCTCGGCAGACCAATAATGAGGCACTCCCGGTAGCCAGAGAGCATAATCTCCTTCGCGAGAAAGCAAGATTTCTTGCTCTGGAAATTGCAGGCGAAACCGCCCTTTTACCAGGATAGAAAGCGTCGTGGCTGCCGCATTTACCGCCCACTGAGTCCTACAATCTCCGGCGGGGTGAGTGCCCCATTTTACTTCTAAAACAGAAGTCGATCGCGGGTCCTCTTCAGGCGTCATAAAATGACCCGCAAACCAACCGCCCCGACTTGCACCTTCAGCGCCCGCATTTCCGAAAATCACTTGAGATGACATCAGCTAATCAGGTAAACAACAAAGATGGTTAGATCTGACATCTTGCACCATTTTCAATAACCTTTTTAGGGGCGGGCAGGATGCCCACCCCACAAGAAATTCACTCTTTGTGGAACAGGCCGGAAAGCCTGTTCTTGAGAATAGTGCTCTGGGCGTGAGTTAAATCGGGGGAGTAATTTAACTTATTACTTGCGGCCCGAAGGTTGACCTTCCGTAGTCGCTATTTCGCCAGCTTCCATCAACTGCTTAAAGCGACGTAAATCATTGGCAATTTGCTGTTCGGGAGCTTCGCCAAATAGTTTAGCAGCGCCAGCACCAATTGCACCGCCCGGAGGGTTGTATTCGATGACAACTTTTACCTCTGTACCTCGTCCCGCTGCTGCCGGTTGAAAGCGCACAAAACCAGAATTGTCAACATCAGCTCCTTCCACAGACGCCCAAGCAATTAAGCGATTTTCTTCTTCGCGGACAATCTCTGCATCCCATTCCACACTATTGCCCATCGGCGCGCTGGCAATCCAGTGAGAACGTGTTTCATCTATTACCGTAACGTGTTTGAGATGCTTCATAAACCGAGGCAAATTTTCAAAATTGCGCCATAAACGGTACAATTCATCAGTCGGTTTGTTTATCGTCACCGTCTTTTCAACTTTAATGCTTTGATTCGGATCGGCAGCAGACTGCAAACCCTCCACAACCCCCAGACCGCGCGCCGCTAAACCGCCGCCCGCAACCGCCAGCAAAGCACCTCGCAAAGAACGCTGCGATAAACCAAAAAGCACCAGCGCGCCCCCACCAATTAAAGATGCCCAGCGTTCGGTATCGCCGCTGTTACTTTGGTTTTGTTTGTCGGAATTTGTCATTGAAGTAGATTCCATGGGTTTAAACCTGGTAAATTAATAGCGAAAAATAGCAGCTACAGGTGCCTCCTCCGGCACTTTTTCTGGCGGCACCGCGTAAACAGTTCCGCCGTTGAGAATAGTTTGAATTGCTGCGGCATTCAACAAATCTTCGTCGCCCAGTTCTGCCTCGGGGTGGATTTGCACCGAGTTCGTCTCGGGATTAAAACTACCCCACTGCTGAACGCCAAGAGCAACAAAAAGTCGATCGACTCGTCCAAAATAAGCAGCGGAAACAGCTTCTTTCAAATCAGCAGAAATTTTATCGCTTCCTGTCAGATCGTGGTATTGTGCGATCGCTTCCGACTGAGCCTGCAAAAACAAAGGTTCCACCAGCGGCAAAGCTTGGGCCCGCAACTCTTCCGGCTTGAGCAGTTTCGGATTGCCTGTAATTCCTTCTTCAACTAAATGCGCGTAGGTATTTGCTTCTCGGTAAAGCGGGAACAAATACTCAACTCCAGCTAACACTAAAGGAGCTTTTTTATTGTGCAAATATTCGTGCAGCGCCCCATCGATTATGTGGAAATACTGCAATATTTCGTGCTGGCGCTCATCTTGATCAGGACTTCCTTGACCGTGAAAACTTCCCGGCTGCTGAAAAGAATTATTAGTGCCTCCTTTTGAAGTAGCAATCCGAAACTGACCATCTTTAGCTGTCGGGTCATATTGCAGAGCCTCCTCAAGACTTTTCGGCAAGTTTTCAACTTCAACTTCCCGAGCACTGTAAGCCGTACACTCAATCAGCCTCACTTCCTTTTGACTGAGAGCTAAAACATAAAATAAATTATCTCCTGTCAGCAAAGGCATCAGCGGTTTGACGTGAAAATTGTCGCTCACAACCACTAATTCATCAAAATTCACCGGACAGGTATAGTAGCGGAAAAATCCCGAACCGACAAAAATCGCTAGCAGGTTGCTTTGATTTTCCCAAAATTTTTCCTGGTCAATTTCTGCTCGGACTGGCTCTAGCAATTGGGCAGCTTCTTTTTTGTCAAATCCGTACTCTACAATTTTGTCTTCAGCCTCTCTGATTAAATTTTTGAACCGAATCGGATTTTGTTGAATTTCTGTTCCTTGAGCGACGGGCATATAAATAGAGACGCACAATCCAGGAGATTGTTGTACCAGCGCTTTGAGTTCCTCTACAGATATTAAGTTCACCGCTGAAACTCCTTTTCTAATAAAGGGTGGTGTAATGAAAACAACCGATTTTTTAAAATGTATCTCCCCTAGCGCGGCTCCTGCGTCTGCCTAAAGTAATGATCGCCTGCTGTAGAGCCTTTCATCCCCGAACTAAAACGGGGTTTGCAGCCGCTGTTCCTATCGAACTGCTTATCACCTAAGATAGACGGCGCTAACTCGGCCGCTACTTTACCATAATTTAGTTTAGTCGGGTTCCGCTACTCGTTAGATCTGATGAAAACAAAAATGTTTCTGGGGTTGCTGTGGGCAACATTTATTGCCTACACCTTGCTGCTAGCTCCTCTCGATCGGCCCGGAACGCTAACAGTTATGGAAAAAATGCTCACATTCCAGCTAGAAGGAATTAACCCCTACCTTGTAACGGTATTCGCTCTCATGGGAGTGTGGCCGATGGTCTACGCTTGCCTCCTATTCATTGATGAGAAAACCCAAAATATATCCGCTTGGCCTGCTTTCATTGCTTCCAACGGCGCCGGCATCATCGGCTTAATTCCCTACTTACTCCTCCGCCAGCCCCAGCCACAATTTTCCGGCCGCAAAGATATGTTGATCAAAATATCAGACTCCCGCTGGACAGGGATTGTACTTTTACTCACTACGATCTGGCTGTTAGCTTGGGCTTGGTTAAATGGAGATTGGGGAGATTATGTCAGGCAGTGGCAATCAATTCCTTTTGTACATTTAATAACTTGGGATTGTTGCTTCATGGCTGTAATATTTCCCTCACTTTTGGGAGACGACATGGCACGCCGCGGACTCGCGGACGATCGCATTTTTTGGGCAGTGTCTCTAGTTCCGCTGTTAGGGCCGCTAACTTATCTTTGTCTGCGCCCCCCTCTGCCAGAATCTGCAACTGAAATCTGCACTTTCCCACTGACAGCCCGAAATTCAAACATTGAAAAATTTGGTAGTGTTCAAGATGTAATGAATATTCAAGCCGCAACGGGATTAACAAACGCTCAAAAAGCGACATTGAGAGGGTTAGCGGCGATCGCGTAGTCTGGGTGTACCGTGGAGAAAGATTTTAATTGTCGTGAAAATCTCGATCGACACTTATGAGGTGACTCTATGGAGCCAAATGATACATCGGCCCGCTACGACCGAATTGCCCAATGGTGGCAAACTGAGCATCAAGATTCAACCTACGGGATTGCCCAATTAGAACGGGCGATCGAATTTACTTCTAAGCAGCACGCAGCACTTGATGTCGGGTGTGGAAGCAGCGGACGTTTTATTAACACTTTATCCAAGCATGGATTCCAACCTGAAGGACTTGATATTTCTAGGGAAATGATCGATTTAGCCCAGCAGCTACATCCAGAAATCACGTTTTACCGGGAAGACATTTGTGATTGGCTGCCGCCGAAACTGTATAGTCTGATTGCAGCGTGGGATAGCACGTTTCATCTGCCAATCAACAAGCAAGCGCCTGTGATACAAAAGCTATGCGATGCGCTGGAACCCAATGGAGTGCTCGTGTTCACTTGTGGTGGCGGACATACAATCCGCGAGGTTTCGGGAGCATTTCAAGGTCAAGACTTTGATTACAGCACTTTGGGTGTAGATACTTTCCTGCAAATTCTGGTTGAGCATCATTGCACCTGCCGCCATCTCGAATATGACCAGTATCCTGAAAATCATGTTTATATCATTGCCCAAAAGATCTAATCTATCATTCGCACCATTAAAGTGTGGGATGTCGCAACTGGTGGCTGTAACCGGACGCTGATGGGCGCTCGGCTGTATGAAGGTATGAATATTCAAGGGGCAACGGGATTGAGGAATGCTCAGAAATCGACCTTGAAAGCGTTAGGGGCGTTGGTGTAACGTGTGCCGAGATTAGGGCGATCGCGTTAAGCTGTTCTATATTTAAACTGTGTGTCAAAAATCAATAAAACTCTTGTGGGACGGGCTTCTAGCCTGTCCCGAATTTCTAATTTAAATGCGTAACAGCTTAACTCACCGCTTAACTTGCGGATCTTGAGTGGTGAAATTTGGTAAGATTTTGCAAACTGAGTTCATGTCGCAACAGCTTACGCCATAATAAGCCATTTAGAGGAAATAGACGTTTCGCTTTTAATAAGGAAGCACATTTAATTGGTAAAACTCAAGGCTTTCTGATTCTTGACTCCCTTCTGCAATGCCTCATTCACCCATAATCCAAATACGAGAAATACCTGATGTCTACATTCAAATACAACCGTCTAGACCAGAATAATGCTGCGGTTTTGCTGGTTGATCACCAAACTGGACTGTTCTCACTTGTGCGTGATATTGGTGCCGCCGACTTCAAAAATAATGTGCTGGCGCTGGCAAGTGCAGCCAAATTTTTCAACCTGCCTACAATTTTGACAACTAGCTTTGAGCAAGGCCCCAATGGAGTCATCATCCCTGAACTGAAGGAGAAGTTTCCAGATGCTCCCTTTATTCCGCGTCCCGGACAAATCAACGCTTGGGACAACGAGGACTTTGTTAAAGCAGTAGAAGCAACAGGCAAGAAGCAATTGATCATTGCCGGAATTGTTACTGATGTATGTGTTACTTTTTGTGCGCTTTCGGCATTAGAGGCAGGTTATGAGGTTTTTGTTGTCACCGATGCCTCTGGAACCTTCGATGAAGCCTGTCGCTATGCAGCTTGGGATCGAATGTCTCGTGCTGGAGTTCAGTTGGTCAATTGGTTTAGCGTGGTGTGTGAATTGCACCGTGACTGGCGCAACGATATTGAAGGACTGGGTAGTCTCTTAGCACAGTTTATTCCTGACTACAAAAACCTGATGACCAGCTATGCAGCAAACGCAAATGCTGGATATGCCAATAAGTAGTGAGAAAGCGCCTACTTTATTTAGCTCCTGTGTAACTGAGTTAATATTGTCATCGTTAGGTTATGAATTTTAGGTGGAACGTAGCGGTGACAACTACTTGGTTGTAAGTCACGTAGAGGGTGTTTTTAATAGCTCTTGTCAAGAATTGTAAGTCTTTTTCTAGTCATTTCATTTCAAGCCAAACCCTCTCGCTCGCATTCGTTAATCTCCCTTGTGTTTCAAGACGTGCTGCCCAAAATTGCCGAGCAATTTGGTGTCTATAGGGTGGTTGTTCTCAATAAAACTTTTCTCTCAGTTAATACTCTAAATTCTATGTTGGAAGAACCGTTGGCGAGCAATAGCAGTGAAGACAACTATCTAGTCACCACTGTGATCTCTCATGTAGTGAAACCGGGGCGCGACCAAGGTTACGAAGCATGGTTTCATGGCATCGCGGCAGATGCACGAAAATTCAAGGGACATCTGGGTGTCAGCACTATTCGACCCCAGAATCACGCTCATCCTGAGTACGTGGTCATTCTCAAGTTCGATTGCTACGACAATCTCAAGGCCTGGCTTGAATCTGATGTTCGGCGAGAGTGGATTGAGCGATTGCAGCCATTGATTGAAAGGCCAGAAAATCTTCAAACCCTGACCGGATTGGAAACCTGGTTTACGCTGCCCAATAAATCGATGAAGGCTCCACCCCCTCGCTACAAAATGGCCTTAGTTACATGGTTGGGAGTGTTTGTTACCATTTCTATTCTCAATCGTTTGCTGGTACCGCTACTATCAGGGCTTCCTGCCTTGCTCACATCTCTGATGATCACAGGTCTGACTGTTATCCTGCTCACCTATTTGATCATGCCGCGTTTAACACAATTATTTCGCAAATGGCTATATCCCATTCCGTAAAGTAAACAAACAAAACCCGCTAGATGCGGGCTGAATTTTAAGAATGGCAATTTAACTCACTACTAGGGCTTAGGCAGAAACCGGGTTATTTAGCGAAATAGTGGATTTGAGACTTTAATAGTGGTGAAAAACCCGGTTTCTTTGGTATTTATGCGTAAGTCTTAACTAAATCACAACTGCACTAATCAAAGTTTGCACATTTTGTACAACAGCAGCAGTCAAATTATGAGTCACAGGCAAACTGTCAACCACTATTCCGGCGCACAATAGCATCAGGTACAGAATAGAGTATTTAAAGAGCGATCGCGCCACAATCTTATCCTCTGGAGTCTGCAACAGCAACCAAGCTTTTTGGGCAAAAATACCACCGAGGAAAATAGCTGTTCCCGCATACACCGCGCCCGCTAAATGCAGGGGATAAACTAGCAGCAAAGTTGCAGGAATCATCAATAGCGTGTAAATCCAAATTTGGCGGGCTGTCTCTGCGTCGCCCTCAATTACGGGTAACATCGGCACGCCTACTTCCTTGTATTCGTCGCGAATCATCATTGCTAACGCCCAAAAATGCGGCGGTGTCCACAGGAATATAATCCCAAACAGCAGCCACGCACCCCAACTCAAATCTCCCGTAACCGCAGCCCACCCAACTAGCGGGGGAATCGCGCCTGCTGCACCGCCGATGACGATGTTTTGCACGCTGTGGCGCTTCAGCCAGTGGGTGTAAATTAGGACGTAAAAAACGATGCCTGACATTGCTAGCAATGCCGCTAATAAGTTGGCAACAACTGTGAGCAGTGTAAAGGATATTGTAGCTAGGGCGATCGCAAATATCAAAGCATCCCGCTTCTTGACACGCCCGGAAGGAATCGGCCGCCACCGGGTGCGCTCCATAATATAATCGATGTCACTGTCGTAGACACAATTAATCGTATTCGCCGACGCAGAAGCTAAAGCGCCTCCGGTAATAGTTGATACCAGCAATAGTGGATCTACTTCTCCTTTGGCCGCCATCCACATTCCTGCTGAGGTAGTGATTAGCAGCAGTAAAATAATTCTGGGTTTGGTTAGTTGATAGTAACTTTTCACGACTTGCGAAAAGTTTTCGTGGAGGCGGGGCCTGTCGTTGGTAAGGATTTCTTGCATCGGTTGTAAGCTGTTAGTAATTATTTGCGAATTCGTCATTAGTCATTAGGTTGGAGTGGCGGGTTTTAGGATAAATATCTGCTGTAGGTACAAGGATTAATAAACCCGCCGCCTCTTACTTTAGTCTTATCTCTCAAGCTGATAAAACTCGATCGCGCCAAGCTAAAACACTAAAAGCTATCAGGGTTCCCAGCAAAGCAGCACCGACTGCTTGGTGGGCGACTGTCAGCGGTTCTACCTGAAGGTGCAGCCGGAAAGTTGCTAATCCCAGAACTAATTGAGCAATGAGGCAAACACTTGCCCAATTAGCCAGTTTTCGCAAATTTGGACTCAGTGCAGGCTGCCGCCAAGCCATGACTGCTACGGCTAAAGTCGCTGCTGTAGCTGGTACGATACCCGCGATGTGGCTGTTCATTACCGAACACAATTCTGAGGAGTCCAAACATTGGTGCAGAGCCCATCTAGAGCCTACTAATGCTCCTAGCAAACTTTGCAGGTAAACTAACAATGCTGCGATCGAACTTACCCAAGCCAATTTGCCGACATTTCCTGTAGCTTCGTAGGGAGTCAGCATGAAACCGATGACTAGCAGGGCGCCAAAAAATAGTAAAGCTGTTCCCAAGTGAGCAGTAACGATGTCAAATCTCAGCAGTTGTGTTACTGTCAAGCCGCCCAATACGCCTTGAAAAACGATTAAAAATAGTGCTCCGGCGCTCGCCCAAGGCAGCCATTTTGGCAGGCGGCTGCGGTAAAACAAAGATAGTCCTAAAAGTGCGATCGCGCTTAAGCCAATTGCCGCGGCGTCCAACCTGTGAAACCATTCCAGAAATACTTGCAAATTCATTTGCGCTGCGGGTATTAATTGACCGTAGCACAGCGGCCAGTCGGGGCAAGCGAGCCCCGCATTCATGACTCGCGTGGCGCTGCCTACAGCCATTAACAGCCAGGTTGCGATCGCAATTTTCCACACTAGGCCGCGGATAATATCTTTTGGCTGCCACTGCACTCCTGCTGCTGCGTTTGGCTGATTTAAAACTGAGTTTGCCATGGAATTTACCTTAGCCTTTGTTATCGATCGAACTTAATTAAATATCGAGGTTTTGCTTTGGCTGAGCTTAGCCTAGCTTAACACTCTTTTTCTCTGACCAACCGTCATTTTTACTACCTTAGCGACACTTTTATCCAATTAGTTTGTCTTTATAATTTTTTCAACTTTCTTCTTTATATTACAAAAGATGTCCTTTATTTTGTCAAACTTAAAAAAACTTTAATCTTTCCCTGCTCCGGGATCATTTAAAACTCCCCCACTGTCTAGGGTGGGCGAAAAAATAAAGATATAATTAAGAAAAATAATTTATTAAATACTTGTGATATGAACCGCTCAAAAAGGTTTACAAAAAGCTAAACAACATAAAAACACCTATAAAGTAGGATTGGCAACAAACTATATTTAGCTGATTGTTCTAGCTTAGTAGGAAGTATGACCGCAAATAAAACGGCAGTCAACAAGTTAAGCAAGCTATAAGCCAGCGACTCTTTAGTCCAGGCTTTCTAGCCGCGAGCAAGCTGTTCAAGGATGGAAAAAGAAACAGGAAAAATACCGGGTTCGCTGGTGACCCTAGATGACGGCATAGCTCGCAGCAATCAGCTTCAAGAATCATCCTCAAATTGTACAACACACCGATCGCATCCCCACCGATCGCAGGCTCAGGAGACGCGCTGCGTGAAACAGCACCAGAAAGCACATCAGAAATGCCTCCCACCCCCAGCAGCGCCAAATACGACGAATAATCCCAACTCTCAGAGACGGGACAATCCGCAGGAATCACAGTCAACCTCACTGGCATCTAAGCTGCTACGCAGCTAGATTTTAGAATATCAAGTAGAAATAAATTACCAAGCGCTAAAATATATGTATATGTCAGCCAAAAATCATCTATCTCCCGTCGCACAATTAGAATAATGGCTACATAAATTGTTCAAAGAAGGAAAACTTGTTATTAAATGCGCGACCTCCCATACATTGCTCGTTGCCGAACTTCGTTCCTTCTTTGAATCTAAAACATAAAATCTAAAATTCTGCAGCCATGTCCCAAAAAAATGAAACCGCTGTTCTGGTATTATCGCTCCTAATTACGATCGGGCTAGCCGGTGCAGGTATTTGGTGGCTGACAAGCCGAGGCGGCATCAATTTCGGAGGTTTATCACCCCAAAATCAGACATTTCCCAAGTCTCCGACGGGGAATTCGCCGCAATCAGAGCAGGTAATTGGGCAGCGTCTGAGTGCCGGACAAAAACTGTTAATTCCAGCTCAAGCAACAACAACCAAACAAGCAGCAGTACAGGCGATCGCATCTGGCAACTATAACGCAGCTATTTCCGACTTACAAGCTTCGCTGAACACCAATCGCAACGATCCAGAAGCACTAATTTACCTCAACAACGCCCGCATCGGCGATCGAAAATCCTACACAATTGCCGCCGCGGTTCCCATTGGTGGCGATATCAATGCTGCTCTAGAAATTATGCGGGGCGTAGCTCAGGCTCAAAATGAAATCAACCAAAGCGGCGGCATTAGCGGTACTCCCTTAAAAGTTGTAATTGCTAACGATGACAACAACCCAGAAATGGCCACACAAATTGCCAGTGCTTTAGCAAATAACTCGGAAATTTTAGGAGTAATCGGGCATTTTGGTTCAGATACAACGCTAGCAGCCAGCAAGATTTACCAGCAAAAACAATTAGTAGCAATTTCTCCCACAAGTACGTCTGTGCAGCTCTCAGGACTTGCCAGCAATATATTTCGGACAGTGCCGAGCGATCGGTTTGCGGCTAATGCTCTTTCCCGCTATATGCTGGGAAAATTGCAAAAGCAAAAAGCTGCTGTTTTTTTCAATTCTGCCAGCAGTTACAGCAAATCTTTAAAAGATGAATTCACTACGGCTCTTTACGGAGATGGCGGACAAATAGTAGGCGAATTTGACTTTGCTAATGGCAATTTTAATGCTGCCGAGAGCGTTAAAAGTGCGATCGCCCAAGGAGCAGAAGTGATTATGTTAGCATCCAATTCAGCGACTATCGACCAAGCTTTGCAAGTAGTGCAAGTAAACGCCAAACGGCTGCCATTACTAGCAGGAGACGGTGCTTATACTGCTAAAACACTGCAAATCGGTGGCGCAGGAGCAACAGATATGGTGCTAGCTGTTCCTTGGCACATTCTCGCAGATCCGCAGTCAAACTTTCCCCAAACATCCAAACAGCTTTGGAATGCTGAAGTAAGTTGGCGCACAGCTTTAGCCTACGACGCGGCGATCGCGTTAATTGCCTGTTTAGAGCGCAATCCGACTCGTACAGGCATTCAACAAGCTTTATCGGCGTCAGGTTTTTCGGCAAAGGGAGCATCCGGCCCGATTCGGTTTTTACCTTCGGGCGATCGCAATCGAGCAGTTCAATTAGTAACTGTTAAACCCGGAAATCGCACCAGTTACGGTTACGAGTTTGTGCCGATTAATTAAAAAAAAAGTGCTGGTCATTTGTCTATGTATAGCCGAAGAGAGAAGGAAGAAGCAATAAAATCAATCGTGTCAGCCATTAACAACGTCCTAACCGTCTTGGCGGTTGCTATAAAATCTACCATTGTTCCTTGCCGGGGGCTGCTTGATGGGATTGTTTGTTGGCGCGATAAAGGTTTGGTGAAACCCGCCCGGGATGGAAACTCGATCTAAAGTTGCGAAACTGCGATCGGTCTAACTGACCTATTCCTCTCAAAAACAGCCCTCGGTTTCAAAGCAATTCTCAACAACAGCCACAGCGATCGCCATTCTCCGGGAGTTTCCTGCCGCTGCCACTGGCCCGGCCGACAGTACAGCATTTCGATCAAACAGCGGTGCTGGCTAATGTTCAGGCGATCGAACGCAATTCGCACAGTGGGAAATTCCACAAAACTGCACTTTTTTCCATCCCCAAAACTAGACCCCAACTGAGATTGATCGCTCACCAACTCAATCTTAGCCACAGGAATAAAACAATTCTCTTCCATAATTTTCAGAGTCGCCGAATCGCAATCAATCAAACCTTTGACCAAACGACGCTCAGTGCCCAACTCAACAACAGACGGCGCTAGCGATCTCCTTGCCTTGACTGTCGCACTGCGAGGGAGCGCTTTTATTTTACCCTGGGATAAAGTTGTCTCAAAGGCATATTTTGGCAAAATCTCTGCTGCTGTCAAACTTTCTTTACTGCCTTTATTTTTAACCGCAAAACTTGGCCACTGCGTCATAGCAACTTCAGCGCCACTTTCCGAAATTACAGTGGTTACACCCCAAAAACTTTGACCGCCAATATTTAATTGTACAACCCTACGTAAATTGAACCATTCGTAAATGTCCGGCTTAGGAATATCCACCAAAATCAGCAATGCAATCCCGATCATCAGCAGGTTGTACGCGCTCCAAATCCATCCCAAACTCATTCCTTTTGACAAATGTGCACTTTCTGATATTGACTGTACAGTGTCCAAATTTTTAACTAAATTAATGTTTAAATTGTGCCACAAACTGAATGCTGTAGCTACGAACAAGACAATCAAAGGCCATCCCAAATTCCAGTTAAAATGAAAGCGATCGCTCGCCATTCCTTTTGGCGTTACCTGAAACCCTTTCCCAAAGGGATTCAGCATGGAACTCACTACCGTCACCGCTAAAGGAATACACTGAACGAACGAATAAATATCCGAAAGCAAAGCCGATCCCGATCTGCGGTTCAGCCAAGAAAACACAGTAAGTTGCACCAAATAGTAAGGCAGGAAAAAGTACAGCAATTGCCGCGCACTTGCCCGCAAAGGAATTATGTCGAAAAACGAATAACCTAAAGGTATCAACAGATATAAAACCTTAGTTAAACTGGTAAACCAGTGCAGCAATCCTTCCAAATGAGACAGCCTTTGTACGAATGTGAGACCGCGAATTGTTAAAGGATTGGAATCAATAAAAAATGCCTGAAGCGTGCCTCGCGCCCAGCGTAGCCTTTGATTGAGATGAGCCTCTATATTTTCAGCCGCCAGACCAGCACTCAATTTTTCATCTAAATAAACTAAGCGATATCCGGTTGCTGAGAGCCGAATTCCGGTAAAATAATCTTCGCAGATTGAATCTGTGACCAAGCCTCCCGCTGTTTCTAAAGCACTTCGCCTAACTACAAAAGATGTACCGCAACAAACCACGCTGTCGGCGCTGTCTTTGATAATTTCAATTTGTCGGTAAAAGATTTCTTCTTCCGGCGCGAGCACATTTTCTAAACCTAAATTACGGGAGATGGGATCGTGGTTGTAAAAGCTTTGTGGTGTTTGAACGAGGGCGATTTCGGGATTTTGAAAAAATCCAACTGTTCGAGTTAAAAAGTTTTTAGTGGGAATAAAATCTGCATCGAAAACTACAATTAGTTCTCCATTAGTTATGCCTGTGGCATGGTTAATGTTTCCAGCTTTGGCGTGAATATTATCGGGTCTGGTTATATACTCGCATCCCAGTTCTTTTGCCAGCAACTTGATTTCATGCCGCTTGGTATCGTCGAGCAAATATACTTTTTTGTTGGGATAATCTAAAGCTTGACAGCCGATTACAGTGCGCCGTAAAATAAAAGCCGGTTCGTTGTAAGTTGGGATAAAAATATCTACGGACGGGGTGAAGTTTCCAGCTTCAACTGCAACTGCCATGCGATCGGCTTCTCGACGCCGGTCTTTCATTCTCAGCATTAAATACAGTTGAATACTGGTGTTGAAAACCAGTAGCATTTCTAGGAAAAACAGCCCCAAACTAAAGATACCGTTGAGGGGATCGGTTAAATTTAGAGTAGCGAGCGATCGCCATAAAACGTAACGAATGGTTAAAGCCAGAACAATTGCAACTACCACAGCGCGCGACCATTTGTGCGGTTGAGGCGAAATTTTAATGGCAGCTAAAGCCACGGAGACAAGTGCCACAGTGGGCACTAACAAATACATCTTGCTCGTAGCAGGCACTTGTAGCCACACAGGCGGGTTTTGCTGCCAAGTGTTGATTGTTGCAAAAATACCGCTGACTGTACCTTCACTGCCAAACCAGGCTCCGGCGATCGCACCTGTGAAAGCAACCGCCCCCAACACGACTAGCGTTGCCATCGGCATCCGCGAAATCCGCCAAAAGTGGCGTTTCAAGTCTTGAAAATCAAATCTTGAAGTTGTCATAAAATAATTTTAAAGTCCCGCTCGTGCATGCAAAAGTAAGGGTTTCTGGCTGTCCAGTTTTTAATTCAGTTGAAAATTCCGACACACCTCAATTACTCTATTTACATTTTTTAACATTTGGACCCTTGTATGATAATTCATCTTGCTTGCGGTTGCCAAACTGCTTAGCGAGTCCAAACCTGGCAAAATATAGCAGAAGGAAGAAGGAATAAGGCTTTAGTTACCCAGGAGAGAAGTCCTATCAATTTCGGTAACACTGCAATGATGGGGAGTGGGAAGTGGGGAGTGGGGAGTGGGGGAATGTGGAATTGTGCGACCTTGACTTTATCATTCCCACCCAACCGGAAAAGATATCAGAAGTAATCTTCAGCAATGTCAGCAACAGGCTTTCCGGCTTGTTCCATAATAAAAAATAATTCTTGTGGGCCGTTTCTGCGACGCCGCCCATAAAAAGCTGATTGAAAATGCTCCGACATCTGGGTCCTAACCGTCGGGCGCACTTGCTATAGTTCAAAAAAAATTATCTTGTCTACAAATCAAATAGGATTGCTATATCAAACTATAGCAATCCCTAGGATTTAACAATTAGACGAATTTGACATCTAACTAAAGGTAGATTAATTTTATATTAATTTAAAAAAATTACCGCTATCGCAGCACAAACACCCAGCCATCACCGAACTAATCAGCAATTTCTAATTGCGAGATTGCATAGCGGGCGACAGCCAAACTAACTCTGGCTTGTTCTATTTCCGACAATTGGGCCCAAGGTCTTTTAGTAGCCATGACCAATTCCCCCCCTTCCGAATCAACATCTCGCATGGCATAAGCTAAAGGACGCGCCAACACCTGCAAATCTTCCTCAGCCCACTGAGGCAAAATATCTAACACGCACTCTACCATTTGGTCAGCTAAAGATTGATACTTAACAGTTGCGTTTTGCACGCTTTGAGCTATGCTGGCGAGAAAATCTTGAGGAACGCGAGCAAATTTCTCGCGCAAAGACTTTTGCAGAGCAGTCGTCAGCCAAACTTGTTCTAATTGCGAGAATAAAACTTGGGACTTCAGGGCAATATCGCTGTCGCTGAAGGAATCAGATAGCGCAAATTCCTGCTCTAGGGCAGCCAAATAAGATTCTGATTCAAGCTGTGCAGGATTCCAGGGATAAGCAACATCAGTCTGAACTATTGTGGCGAGAAGTTCCATCTGGGCTTGAGTTTGTGAGTCGCGAAAATATTCAGAATCAGGAGATTGGGTAGCCATGATGTAATACCTAAGTGGGAAAAGGAAAAGACAGAAGGGGGACTGTGCCAAGAGCTAGTTGCGAGCTATCAGTGGTAAGTAACTCTTTTAAATTCAGACTGGAGACTCAACAGAACTTTGCTGTGCCGATCGCCCATTGCCTTCATTAGCTACACCCGCACCTTAATTCGTTCCGCAATCAGTCTCACTGTACCCCGAAGTTTTAGGAACCTCAATAGTGAACTCAAAAATCTGACCTTGAGAACTGCCAAATTTTAGCTGAGTCCCGCTGCGTAGCAGCAATTCTTGGTGGTGAACTCTCTGCCATCCCTCAGATCCCAAAACTAGAGTTCCGTAGCGAGAAAAATCGCGCAGGAAGTAGCTAGGTTCTTCCCGGCTATCTCCGATCGTGTTGCGGCAGAAAATCTCGGCGTGTTTTTGAGAAACCCACTGTTCTCGAATCACTACGTCGTTTTCTTCCCAACGTCCGACTCTAACCATACCCGCGCGAATCGGCCAAACCTGATTGATCGAGTCGGGGGATTTGGCATTTGGTCGATCGCGCCCCCGCAAATAAGCACAAGACGGCAACCGTCCCAGCCAAGTAGAAGAATTTAAAGGCAACTCAGTTTTGAGGTCATCTACCGGCTCAGTTAGCTGACCGTCAAACTCAGGGTGCATATACAGCACAGGCAGCGTCCAAGCCGGTTGATTGAACTTGTAAAGCGTTAGTAACTGCTGTCTGGCGACGGCGACGGCCCGATCAATCGACATCCGCCCGGCCAAAGCTTGGGCAAAAGTTTGGATAAAACTCAGGGCCTCGCGATCGGCGATCGAGTCCCGCATCCCCAACACCGCCGGCACCCCGTGATGGATCAGTACCTCAGCCAAACTGCTGCGGGCGATAGCCTGTTGCTGGCCGTTAGTTGAGTGCCACCTCTCCACCGCCGGCTGAGCTCCCCAGCAGGCATTAAACACGGCCAGAGTCACGCGGCACCGAACTAATACCTGAGCTAGTTCAGTGCCATTAATCGCCGTTTCCGGCCCCAAAAACAGCAAACCGCCGTCGGGGCCCGGTATCCCGTGGCCGGCATAGAACATAATGTTGTAAGCTTGCGTTTCCAGCCGAGAAATTAGTTCCGCCGCAGTAGGTTCGATCAGAGTATCGACGCGAGTCGGAACGCTGATGTCAAAATATTTGCCGCTGTCGTCGGTTTGAAAAGCACTTTCCAGAACTCCAGCTAGGGCGAGTGCTTCTTCTCCCAATTGCAAATGACCGTTATTGCTGTTGGAAAATTGGGAATTAGCACCGTCCCCTGGTTCTGCTTGTCCCAAAACTAGCAAAATGTTGAGCGACTCTGCAGGCTGCAGGGGTGGCAAAGGTTCAACATTGCTGGTAGTGCGGCTGAACAGCAGTTGCTGCGACAGAGAAATTGCCGGTTGACCGGCTTGAGGCTGCATAATTTCCCAAGGCAAAGCAATTAAATACGGTTCGCGCAAATCTATGCGTACTCGCAGGGGTAGATTTTGCCCGATCGCAATACCTTTACTTTCCTGGAGACTACCCTGAATCGGTCCTTCAAACAGCCACTGCCAAAGATTAATCCCCAAATGCTGCATCAGGCGGCTGCTGTAGCTTGCCGGTGGCCGAGGCGGATGCTGATCCCCCTTCTCCCCCCACCCCCGTTGACCGAGGTGGAGTGGCACAGAGGGCGTCGCTGGAGCGAGGTCTAGCGACTGAGGACTTCGTTGTTCAGTTTCTGCCAATATATTCTGGTTGTTTTCGGGCGAGACGAAACTGCCATCGGGATTTAGGGGCAATTCGTGAATTGTCCCGGAGGGCGAAAACATTTCCTGCCAAGCTTTCCAAGATTGGGAGAGGGTATCGGGCCACATACAGTCGTGGTGAACGTACCCGCTGGGATAGGGAGCTTGTAGAACCCAAGTGGCAAAATGGTTTGCCCCAGCGGTTCTCAGGCGAGCGATCGCTATACTGAGGCAAGGACTTTCAGGGCGCGCCATTCACAACTACCGACTCTGGATATAGGGTTGGATTGAGTTTCTCTATTTGTAGTTTATCGGGTTTAGGGTGCGATCGAGTGCGAGAGATTGCTGTGGGAGTTTGTACTTTTACTTAGTGCCCAAAAATTTATCTAAATTCGGTAAATCTACCCAAGTTCCCGTAGCATTCGACTCCTGGGTCAAATCCATCAACAACTGAGAGTAAACCCCTTCTCTGAGCGACGGTATCAAAGATTTACCGGCATCTATTGCTTCTACCCACCTATCTACTACTCGAATAAACGGTGCAATCCTCCCGTCTGGATAAACTTGAGGAAACTCCAATCTTTGAGGAATTTTGATTTCAGCTAAAGGTTCTCCACCTTGGGAACCCCACAAGCGAAATCCGTGGACGTAATCTTGCTGGTTATCGCTTCCCAACACCAACGTACCCTTACTCCCGTATATTTCCACCCAGTGTCCTCGCCCTTGATAAGTAACAGAACTCAAACAAACTTGACAAGGAGTTCCCCCGGCTAATTCCACCATCAACGTGCAAGAATCATCGGCATCAACTAATTTTAAATTTCCCCAATCATTCGGATCTGGCCGCCGCGAAATTCCTGTAATCAATTGCCCCGAAAGCCTCTGGGGCGGGCCGAACAGCCAGCTAATATAATCAAAAACGTGAGAACCTGTCGCGCCCAAAACTCCGCCCCCTCGCTCTTTTTGCGCGTACCAATTCCAAGGGCGATTAGCATCAGCGCGGCTCGACACCAGCCAATCAATTTTAATTAAGCGCTTTTCTCCCACATATTCTGCTGCCAATAATTCTGCTAGCATTTGCCATGCGGGGATGAACCGAAACTCAAAGTCCATTGTGGCAATTGCTCTGGAACCACCCTTGTTAAAATCGGTTTGAGATTCGTTGTTTGCCAATCGGTAAAGTTCCCTGGCTTCATTTGCTGTCAGGGCTGTGGGTTTTTCTAATAATAAATGTTTGCCTGCTTCCAAGACGGTTTTTGCCATTTCATAATGCAAAAATGGCGGTGTGGAAATGCTGACGCCCGCTACTTCTGGGATCGCTACTATATCGGCGATCGAGTCGCAAGCGTAGGGGATATTGTGGCTAGAGGCGAGATCCTTTGCTTTGTCTAAATTCCGGTGGTAAACAGCCACAACCTCTGTCCGGTGATGGGCCTGGAATCCGGGAAGGTGTACTTTTTGACCGAAACCTGTACCGACTACTGCAACGCCAATTTTTGACATAGTTTAATAATTAGTAATTGGGAATGGGGAATTGGGAATTGGGAATTGGGAATTGGGAATTGGGAATTGGGAATTTGGTATCGGCCAAACAGGGCATCGGCCAAACAGGGAATTGGGAATCGGTAGCAACTAACCAATAACTAATGACTGCAACATCTGCCTGAAGGTCGATAATTAATCCGTGTATCCGTATCCTCATCTGTGTCGTGCTTTCCTTCTTCCCTCATCCTTCTTCCTTCTTCCTTCTTCCTTCTTCCTTCTCCACCCATTCAATCACTTGTTTACCCAAATTAACGCCGTCAAACAAGTCAATTTCTCTGATCCCTGTAGGGCTGGTGACATTAACTTCTGTGAGATAACCGCCAATAATATCAATGCCGACAAAGTACAGTCCGTCCCGTTGCAGCACTGGTTCTAACTGAGCACAAATTTGCAGTTCGCGATCGGTAATTTCTGTTTTTGCGACTCGGCCGCCGACGGCCATGTTGCCGCGAAATTCATTGCCAGTGGGAATGCGGTTGATAGCACCGATCGGCTTGCCGTTCAACAGCACTATCCGCTTGTCTCCCTCTTTAGCTTCCGGCAGATAAGTCTGAACCATCACTGGAATTTGCCCTTGTTGAGTGCTAATTTCGACCAGGGAGTTGAGATTGCGATCGTCCGCTTCCAAGAACAAAATCCCCTCGCCTGCTTTGCCACCCAAAGGTTTAAGAACTGCTGCTCCTTTTTTCTCAACAAATTGCCGAATTACCTGCTTGTTTTGAGAAACAATTGTCTCGGGGATCGCTCCCTCAAATTGCAAAGCATACATCTTTTCATTCGCCGCCCGCAATCCTTTGGGACTGTTAACTACCAAAGTTTTAGTGGGATCGATGCCATCTAAAAGGTAAGTAGCATAGAGGTAAGGAATGTTGACTGGGGGGTCTGTCCGCATAAATACTGCGTCCATTGCTTCCAGAGGCTGCAAAGTAGGCTGTCCCACCTCATACCAAGCCTCAGCAGCCTCCCAGCGTCCATCTACCACTTTTACTGGGGTGAGGGCTACCCGACTCAGCATTGCCCAGGTTTTGCCACCGATGACGCTTAGTTCGTTGGCTTGAGTTGCCCACACTTCGTGACCCAACTCTTGAGCGGCTTCCATCAGCGCTACGCTGGTATCGTGTCCTGGAATTAGTCGCGCGAGGGGATCGATGATGAATGCAAATTTCATTGTCAATTAAAATTAAGAATTGGTCGCCGAAAAATTTGGGCTAACGGAAAATTCGACAGGGAATGCCTCATTTTGCTGCTAGCAGGGGGTCTAGCTGGCCTAGAGCATCGAGTCTGTGGATGTCGTCGCAGCCGCCTATGTGTTGGTCGTTAATGAATATCTGGGGCAGGGTGCGCCCTCCGTTGGCTCGATCGCTCATTTGAGCCCGTGCCGCTTCATCTCCGTCGATCGCGTACTCTGTAAAATCAATCCCTTTTCGCTTCAGCAGTGCTTTGGCACGAACGCAAAACGGGCAGGTTCTCCAAGTGTAAATTTCTACTTTAGGGGTCATGGGACGCTCAAACAATAACAATATTTTTTAATTGTAATCTTAACCATAGTGCGGACTGTTTTTACTTCCTAGGCTGAAACCCTCGATTTTTCGTTGGTAGCCAACTTGCCTAGGAGCCTTGAAACCCTTATTCTACGGTTGGCTATCAACAACTGTCCGAAGCATTGATCTTAACCAATCTTATTTTAATTTTTATATTTAAATTTTTATTATATATAGCAACATATAGCAACCTTATCTGTTGCACCGGAGGTGATTCATTGCTGAAACCCTTGCCGGGAAGTGCATTTGCCTTCTTCTTTGTTTTTACCCAGACTGCAGACCCTATCGCTTTCTTCCTTCAACATCCGGCTTTATTTGCAGCGCACAAGCGGGGTGTCAAGTTATTTTTTATACAGTTTTTTATATAAATTTAAGTAAACCAATACCCACGCTAAAAAAAACGGAGACATTGTAAAGGCAAACAGGTTGGTCATCAGCCTCCCTAGCGCTGCGGACCAACCTGATTGTTTCGCTTTCTGCACGAACAGATCATTCCTGCACCTGTCAGTAGGACTGCGATCGCAGTACCCGGTTCAGGAATAGAAGTTGTGTCTCTCGAAGGTGGGGTTCTGTATATTTCGGACAAACCCCCCGGGCTCGCCAATTGCAGGTCGGATGCCGTTGGGCTTGATGCCGGCGTGGGGGCACAGGCAGTAGAATAATTTCCCGGACCGCAGACATCTACTGCTGCTGCCGGAGGGGCGGCAGCTAGATAGTAAAACGCTGTTGCCATTGTGGCAGAGAGTCCAATTGCTAGTTTTGCCAGTGGCGTACACATAACTATTTAGTTAAACAGTGGTAAAATCGAAAAATAGAAATAGTCCTAGAGATTAGCGCTGTACGACGGGCAAGGATTTTAGAGTTCTTACAATAAATGGATGTATTCTCTGGCGGACGTCTGTAAAAGATAGTATAGCGCTTGAGGTGAGTGCCCAAACACTTTAATAAAATTATTCTCTTTTACCTTGACATCCCGTACCGTGGCTTGCACAAGTAGTTTGCACCGAGTGTAGTTTGCAGTGTAGTTTGCAGAGAGTGAAGCAACATCTTTTTGCTACCTCTGAACCAACAGCCCTTACAGCCATTAACAAAGAGTCTTTTTACCTTGACCGCGGCCTCCGGAAATTAATTATTTTACCTATCGCAAAATAGAGCTGCTGTATTGTACTTTGCAATGCACAATCTGACTACTCTTTTATCCTCTCATAGTTCGACTATATCTGTCCTCAGTATATGTACGTATATTCCCCCATGTCAACTACTCAAAAGAAATATTTAAGTATTTACCGAGGGTAGAGGGCGTATTGAATGAGCTGAGCTAGTCGGTCGCGGAGAGTTTCCATCCCAAGACCTTTGGCGGCCGAAATAAATACTGCTTGAGGAAATTCTTCTCGGGCGAGGGCGAGACTCTCTCCATCTACGGCATCAATTTTGTTAAAGACTACAAGGGCTGGGCCGGGAGTTACGGGCATATCTGTCAAAATATTCATGACCGATCGAATTTGGCTCTGCCACGCGGGATGGGAGAGATCGACGAGATGCAGCAAAGCATCGGCGTCAGTGACTTCTTCGAGGGTAGCCCGAAAAGCGTCGATCAAGGCGGGAGGCAGTTCACGAATAAAGCCCACTGTATCTGTGAGGACGAGCGACAGGGGTTCCCTGGTGACAGTGCCGGGAATGGTCAACCGTCGAGTTGTGGGGTCGAGGGTGGCAAATAACTGGTCGGCTGCATAGACCTCGGAATTCGTGAGCAGGTTGAGCAGAGTCGATTTACCGGCGTTGGTGTAGCCAACGATCGCCACTGAGGGTACATCGTGATGATGGCGGTTCTGCCGCAGCCGGAAGCGGTGCGCCAGTAGTTGATTTACTTCTTGCTGCAATCGAGAAATGCGTTTGGCGATCGTCCGCCGTTCGGTTTCTAGCTTGGTTTCCCCAGGGCCTCTGGTACCGATGCCGCCACCCTGTCTCGACATTGCCTGACCGCGACCTGTGAGCCTGGGCAGCGCGTACTCTAGCTGAGCGAGTTCGACTTGCAATTTACCCTCGCTCGTTCGAGCTCTTTGGGCAAAGATGTCGAGAATTACTTCTGTTCGATCGACTACGCGGATACCTATCTGAGTTTCCAAGTTCCGTATTTGTGCGGGGGCCAGGTCGCGATCGAATACCACGAGGTTAGCGCTAATCGTCTGAGCCGTGAGTGAAATTTCCTGAACTTTGCCTTCGCCGACCACTGTTTGCGGATGAGGGCGCGATCGTTTTTGGCGCACTGTTTGTAGCACCTGACCCCCAGCGCTTTCAACCAGCCGCGTGATTTCTGCGAGTCCGTCCTCAAACTCCAACTGAGTCATGTGCTGAGTCATTACACCTACCAACAGCACTTTGTCTTGGTCTGCATCGACCTGCTTAGCGACAAACTCTGCTTGAAACTCTGCTTCGAGTCCTTCCACCAGATCCAGAAAGTCTTGGTCGGCGAGCTCGTCCAAATTCAGCGGTTCTGATATTTTCCAGGGAAAGTGTGGAGTTTGAATTAGTGACTTTGGAATTGAAGGCTCTTCTATTTCATCAGTTGCATCTGGTTCTAACTGAGCGCTCAAAACAGAGAACTCAAAATTTGGCTGATCTCCCTGGGGTATCAGGTGAGCGAGATAAGTTTCTTGGATGTAACCAGTCGCACCGCCACCGCGACGCTGAAATCCTCCGCCGCTCAGTGTCAGCCAAACCAGGGCATCCAGGCGCTGAATTGCCATTGCTGTGAGGGCTGCTTCGCTTGGGGTTTCTGGCTTTAGGTGGGTGGCGATACAGCGAATGCCGCTGAGGCGACCTCCCCCGTAGCGGGGCAATTCTAGGGGCGCAATCTGCGTTTGCCGGGGTGAACCCACCCCGACGCGAATTACTTGTCCGCGACGATTGATGTAGGTGCAGATTGGTTTGTCTATTTCCGTGCTGATGGCCGCGACGCGCTGGGCGAATTCTGCAGTGGTGATGCGATCGCCCGGTAGTCGCTGGTGGTAAAGCTTTTCGAGTTGCTTGAGCTGGCTGGACTTTAAACCTTGAAGATTGCCGTAGATGGTTTCGATAACTGTTTCTCCCGATCGCTCTGTTTATCTCCTATTTTAATTAACTCGCGCGCTATGTGTTCGGCTTTTGAGTTGAAATTTACTAAATTTTCTTGCGTCTAGGATCTCGCGGATTCAGTATTGTCGAGTCACCAGCGCCCTTGTCTGTCGCTACGGGGCGATGGAGCCTTTCACAGCGGGCATATCAACGTGCAGTTGTATTTAGTATCTACAGATACAGGCGATCGCTTAAAAAATCTCCCTCAACAAAACTTAACACTTTATTTTCGGTTTCAAAATCCTCCTTTAGACTTGTGTTTATCTTGAGCCTACAGGCAGATAGCAAAGCAGAAATTAGGCCGCTACCATGAGAAGCGAAACATTGTTAAGGAATGTAAAAACATGGAAACTCGTCCTACTAACTTGCCTCCTACAGCTAATGCTTACAACGGCAAAGATCGGAATGCCTTTTTGTTTGGCTTCAACCCGCAAGCAGAACTTTGGAACGGTCGCTTAGCGATGATCGGTTTCTTAGCTTATTTGCTTTGGGATGCCGCTGGATATAGCGTTCTCCGTGACATACTTCACTTTCTGCCTACCTACATTGCTCAGTAATGAGTAGCGGTATTTCCTGTCTGGCAGCGTGAGTAAATGCCACCACTGCCAGACAGGCTAAAAGTTACAAATGGCAGCGAGTATGGTTTTGTCCCTTTGTATCTTTCGTTACTTTTGAATGGCATTAAAAGACTTCTTGCTGTAATTCGATGATTAGGGGTGGGGGCGCTGTCGCTGGCGCGGTGAATATTAATAGCAACAGATATTTATTGCGTAAAGGCGATCGCCCCTGCTGTATTTTTGGCAAGAAATCTCATCGAGCATTTCTGATAATTTATGAAAAATAGGAGCATCAACGATGATTAACTCAAATTTACTGGCAGTAGTAGAATCGACTCTAGCTGACACAGCATCAGGAAATTGGCAAAAACCAATAGTGATGTTTGTTTGCAATATCTTAGCATTGCTAGTTCTCAGCCGCCGAATTTGGTATCCCCACGTCGGGCCGAAAATGCCTTTACCCTTCCCCTCTTTGTTCAACAATGTAAGCGTACCGGCATTTCTGGCTTGCATGAGCGCAGGTCATTTGCTGGGAGTATTGGCGATTTTGACCCTCCACATCGACAGGTATTTTTAGGATAAATAGCATCGTTTTTGTGCCGATTTAGTGCTACAATTTGTATTAAGTAGGTTCAAAAGCGCCCAAAAAGTGAATGGCCGGGGTAAGTGAAAAGCACTCACCCCTAATTTTATTTTTATGTATGGAGGGGCGCAGAAATCGTTTTTTTTTACCATCCACATTAGATCAGCTTATATATGCTTAAACCCTTCAAATTCGACTGCAAAGCCTTCACCTTGGGGAGCCGCACACATTAACCCAACTTGAACGATTGGTGACTCAGTTAGATATGCCAGTCGCATCATTGAATAGTCTAACCCATCCAAAGAGTATTGCACTTCCACCGTTTCAGCTCGGCGCTTTACCCGCAGCCACATGGAAACTGGTGGCACTTCAAGTGGAATAACAGACCAATCGGAATAGTTTCGTGTCACAACCGCACTCACGTTTTGCACTCCCTCAACAAACTCAATGCCGCACTTGAGCCAGATATTTTCGCTCTCTCGAATCATCAATCCTGCTTGATCGTAGAGCGATTGATAGCAACCAGTAATTTTGACTTCGGCTGTAAAGTCGCCTGAAACTTGACGGTAGTAAAAGTTGCCGTTATCGCGAATGAATCCGTAATGAGTTTGCCGCCAAAAGTCAGTCTTTGCGCCGGCGGTAATATGGATAACATCGTTATCCTCATGCCATTGTAAAGGTTCGTTGTACCATTGCATTGTTTGCATATCCTGCTAACTTCCTCCAATTCCATGCAGTACCAAATCTGCCACAAAATGAGATAACATAGCGTATTCTAATCCCCAACGCCAGTAAAGAAAACCAAAGGGAATCCCTAAGAGGGCATTGAGCAAAATCGTTCGGAAAATGACGATCGGGGTTAGTCCCCAGAGATTGGCAGCGGCCGGCAAATGACCCACACCAAACAGAATCGCCGCCGCCACAATTGCCAGCCAAAAAATCAATGTAGAGGGTTGCGGTTTGTCTCGCTCAAAAATCTTCCAAAGTAGCCACGCCATCAATGTCATACCGAACAGTCGCAGCAAGAGTTCTTCGGTGATGCCTCCGTAGAAAGAAGCTAAGAGGCGTTTCCAGAGGTCAATTTCGAGGGTTGTTGGAGTTACCGTGGGCGGCATCCAAGCTTGAAAAGCTAAACTCAATCCAATCAGGACGATTCCACCTACGCAGCCTACAATTAGCGCCGTGTTAAGGGCAGATTTAGATATTGGCCCGAAAGGCTGTCGATATACCAGCGCACGAATGAGGGGGGTATCGAGTCCGATCGACTTACCGAGGCGGAGCCCAATCCAACAAAAGAGAATTAGAAAAATTCCGGTTTGCAGGGCGGAGGCGATCGCCAAAACAGGTAGTGGTGTAGGCAATTGACTTAGTGCCGGATTCAGAGACAGCGCATAAGGGAACACCGCCAAGCTTCCCAAACTACCCAGAAACGCCCAGAACAATGCCAATCGGAAGTAATGATTTTTTGCAGTGTTAGCAGACATAATTTTTGAGAAAAAAAACGAATCAATTACACTAAATCAGTCTTGAATATTTGAAACATTAAAGCTCGATCGCATTTATGCAACTTGTCTCAGGCGGAATATAGCCTCGGCTAAGGTGCTACAAAAGCTGGGAATGATGCAGGAAGGTAGCCACAAACAGCGTGTTTTTCACCGAGGGCAGTTTCAAGAGCTCGAACTTTACGGTTTACTCAAGAAACACAAGTGTGGAATTTTGTTATAAAACTTTACTTCATTGCCGCGATTCCTCCTACACCCCCTAAATTTATCCGGTAAAAATCAGTTTCTCTTTCCCAGTTTGAGGATAGTCCTTATCTAGAAGATTTTTCTCTGGGCGGCGTATTATTTATTATCTTAGCATTTCAGATTTACCAAAGTTGCTGTGCAAAGCTTCAAGACGCTTGGCTTGTGCTGCTTGATGAAGCAAATAAGTTTCAAGTTCTTGGGTGTTGGCATGATAGTAGGTGAGTGCGGCGTAAACTTCGGCGAGGGTGAGATGTCGGATGCGATCGCAAATCTCTTCAGCATTCAATCCTTGCTTGTACCAGGTTACAATCCGGCGAACGGTAACGCCTTTACCGACGATGTGAGGACATCCACCAGGCAGTCCGGGAGTGCGTGTAATGAGCGTACCAATGTCAATAGATACTGCTGCGGTCATAAACTCTCGAAGTTTGAATGGACTGATCTCTATTACAGCAGAGCGATCGCAGAATTAGATCGCGGCGTGAGTTTCGGGCGATAAATGAAGTAAGCTAAAGACAAAGATTTTAAACAATTTTAAGCAATGCCAGCATCCGTTGCTTATCTGTTTGACAGAATCACAGTGAACCCAAGACAATGTGGCGGTCGTCCCTGCATCCGGGGAATGCGGATTCGAGTCATCGATATCCTAGAGTTCCTGGCTGCGGGTGAGCAAATTTTTAAGTTTATCGAAGAATTTCCAGACTTGGAAATTGACTATATTAAAGCTACGCTTCTGTATGCAGTCCGCAAGCTCGATCGTCCTGTTTTAGCCGCATGACAATGTGGTTGAATTTTCATCGATCGCCAGCAATTGATGTGTGGATTACTGGCTACCTTTGGTGAAATACATCAGCGATCTGCGGTATTTTTCTCTTCTATTGGGTATTGTACCGCAACTGCGATACAATTATAAGTTCGACTGCTAGATTTTCGTAAACTCGTAATCAGTTGATATATTTTGGGAATGTCTGAAAAAACTCTGCTAAGTGAAATTGTTCATTGTCCCCATGCACGAGAGTGTCAAGAAGATCTTTCTGTTGAAAATCCATGTCGTACAATTGTTGACTCTCAAAATGCAATTGGGTTAGAAAAATTTCAAGTGCCTGAACCTTGGAGTGGACAGATAGAGCAAGCACCCATCCTCTTCCTGAGTTCAAATCCATCAATTGGCTCTGATGAAGATTACCCAACTTGGGATTGGTCATGTAGCGAAGTACACGATTATTTCAATTACCGTTTTGGAGGAGGACGTAAGCACTGGATCGTTGATGGTACAAAATCCTTGCTAAAAGACGGGAAATATAGTCGCTCTACTCAATTTTGGGCAGCGGTTAGACAACGTGCGATTGAGCTACTTCAACGGAACGTTAGTCCAGGCATTGATTATGCGCTTACCGAGATAGTGCATTGTAAGTCTCGTGCCGAAACTGGTGTAGAAGAAGCACAGGAGCAATGTGTGGAAGCCTACTTGTTGAGAGTTTTAGAACTAGCAAGAGCAAAAGTGATAGTGGTACTGGGGGCACGCGCAAAGCAAGTGATTCAAAGCCAATTCAATATCTCTACAGCAAATTCAATATCCGAGTTCGTTGAGATAGGGAATCGTGAAAGATTTTTTGCTTTTCTCCCCCATCCAAATGCTCGGACCCACCGTTCTTTTGCTAAGTGTTTACAGGGTGATGAACTTGAAAAGTTACGCGCTTTTTTGCGGTAGCATCAAAATACGGCAAGAGATGCGCGCACTCGAACAACGCCAATGCACCCGACCGTCGAGATCCTGTCGGTGGCAGTCTGAGGTAATTTGCGGCGGGTGATTGGCAACGTTAGACCGCTAAATCTGAGTTGGGTAGTGGCTTGAATGTATCTATCAAATTCCAACCCAAAGGTGAATGTCATGCAAGCTAAACTTCAAGAACAACTTTCTCCTGATGCCGAAGTTATTTTGGGACGTTTGCCATAACGAATTAAAGCTGCTCTAATTGCGCGTGCTGCGAAAATTGAAGATCCGATCGAAATGGCGATCGCCAGTTTTCTCGACACAGAAGCATTAGGTTTCGTAGATTGCAAACCAGGAGGCGGGCAGTAAAATCGAGAAGTCCCAGGCGATGAAGTTGGAGATAAGGTGAAAGCCCGATCGCTAAAATGATGAATAGATGTTGCTGCCAAGATAACCATGACCACCATCACCCTCAACCTCTCTCCCGAACTCGAACACCAGATCCGCACTGAAGCATCTCGACAGGGCGTTGAACCCGATCGCTACATCCTCAACACCCTGCAAGAACGCCTCCAGCCTAGACTTCCAACCACCCAACCTACTGAAGCCGACTTGCTGCAACAAATTAACATCGGCTTTAGTGCACAAACCTGGGAAGAATACCATGCCCTCATCGCCAAGCGTCATGCCGAAACCCTGACTCCGGAAGAACACAAGCAACTGATCCAAATGAGCGATCGCCTTGAACAACTCAATGTTGCCCGCATTCAAGCCTTAATTCAACTCGCAACCTTCCGCAACCAACCTCTGACGGAGCTCATGCAAACCCTCGGCATCAATCCTCATCCCGAGATCGTTGATTATGCCTGAATCCCGCCTCACACAGCAGCAACGACAATTCATTAAACAACGCGCCAATGGTTGCTGCGAGTATTGTCTCTGTCAAGCTAAATTCTCTCCAGACCCTTCTCCATTGAACCCATTATCCCTCGCTCCAAAGGTGGCACCAGTGATTTGGATAATCTGGCGATCGCTTGTCAAGGGTGCAAAAATTTCAAATACAGTCATAGTGAGGCGATCGACCCCGTTACAGGTGGCTCCGTCCCACTTTATCATCCTCGACGGGATAACTGGAGCGAACACTTTACTTGGAGCAGCGATTCGACTCAAATGTTGGGCTTAACACCAACTGGACGCGCTACCATCGATCGGCTGCAACTCAACCGAGAAGGAGTAGTCAATCTTCGAGGAGTCCTGCATTCTATTGCTCTACATCCACCTCACAATGATTCGTAACTTAATTATTTTAAGTTGACTCAGATTCTAAGAAACCGGGTTTTTTACCAAATCTGCGGGCGGCAACGAAATATCTTCCTCAAAAACCCGGTTTCTGAACCCCCAAATTAATTCGACTGAATCTGCGAATTCAAAACCTTAGAAATTCGATCGCGCGTTTCCTCCAAATGAGCCCGCGTATAAGCATCCGCATTCCGATCCAAATTCCGAATACTCTTGCTCAAACCCTCCCGCAACTGCCGCAACTCATACCAAGCCAAACTCCGCGCATCCTCTGGAACACTGGTTTTGCGCAGCACCATTCCGATCAAAATCGCCAAATGTTCCCGCTGCAAAGAACGCCGAAAAGTTGAAATTTGCATCTTCTTTTCCGGCTGCAAAACCTCTTGCCAGATATCCTTTTGCACAGTATCCAACACTTCCGGCAGCCTCAAAGCAGTTTCCGGTGCGGATTTTAACTCCGCATCCCGCAGCCTCGCCAAGCGTGGCGGAGATAGCAAAACTCGCAACACAAACCGCTGCAAAAAAGTAATTCGATCGCCGATCGGGTAATCTAGAGGAAACACCAAAGCCGGACTCCCCCAGTGTTCCCAGCGCGAAGGCGCCAATTTGTTGAGCAACTCCGGCGCAAAACTAAACGCATCCGGCGCAAAAATGTACTTTTCTAATGTTGCTAAAGCTTCTCGCTGCTGAGAAAGTTCGATCGGCACAAACGGCAACTTCGCATTAGTATCTCCAGGGCGAATCCGATTAAACGACTGTCCCCCTACATACAAAGTAGCATTCATCACCTGGTTGACATAATACCCGAACACCGAATCAAACATCACCCGCAGTTCGTTATAACCGTTTTCCCCAACCGGAATTCGCTTTTCTAAACGCTTCCACATCGCCCTCGCATTATCCAATTGCCATTGCGAGTACCTCAGCATATTGGCGCTGAGATCAAAGGTGTTTGCCGCGGGATCGAGAATATCAACAGAATCCTCATCCGGCGCGTAAGCTAATTGCGCTTGGGCCCCGCGGCTGGCAATTTGTTGCAGCGCTGGTAAGTCGCTGTTCGGGTTTGGGCCGCCAATCACCTTGTAACCGTACTCGATCGCCCAATCGTCATAAGCCCCTACAATCGTTGGAAAATAGTCGCCCTGCACAGTTCCCTGCGGTGCCAAATTAATCGGCACATAATCCATCACCGACGCTACCAAACCTTGCGTGCGAGTTACTTGAGTATTGTTCAAATCCTCCGGTTGCAGCATCGTACTCCCGTGAAAATTGTGCCTCAAACCAAGAGTGTGACCGACTTCGTGCGCCGTCAAATATCTGATATATTCATTCACATAATTGTCAATTGTCCCACTGCTAGGCGCTGCATTTTCCAACAGATCCATCGACATTGCCCCCATCGCAAACTGGCGGCTCGATTCCAACCCAAAACACATATCCGAACTCGAAATCAACCGCGATAAAGGCGAGCGCTTTTGCTCTTGGTATCTTTCTACCAAAGTCGGCAAATCATCAGCTATTCCACCTTGAGTATTTTCCCCGCTGCTTTTTCCTAAATCCCCATTTTCTAGAACCTTTAAATAGCGAGAATACATCCCGAACTGACAGGGATTAGTATTAGAACCGTTTCGCCCTTGAAAACTCTTAGATAGCGATCTATTTTGTTCCACCAAAGACCGATAACCCTGTTTGATTTCCCGAACAACATTAGCATCCAACAGAATGTCAGCATCCAAAATTTCCCCCGTCAGTGGGTTAGTACGAGACGGCCCGATGCCGGCAAACTGAGGCTCAAAAGAACTCGACCAGCGGATAGTATTGTAGCGAACGTCAGCCGGGTCCCATTTAGCATTTTCCGGCATTTGTTTGACCTGAATTGCCTCAGTAAAACCTGCCTTTTCAAAAGCTTTATTCCACTCCAAAACGCCCTCACGAATTGCGTTTCGGTATTCGGTAGGCACATTATTTTCAATCCAAAAGACGATCGGCTGCACCGGAGGCGAAATCGGGGCTGTCGGGATTTGCTTTTGCAAGTGCCAGCGATTGATATAGCGCACAAAAGGCTCCCGGCTGCTCTTGTCAGAAAAGTCCTTATATGCTGTAAGAAAATAGCCCACTCGCTCGTCCGCAAGTCTGGGCCGATAGCCGTTATTTAGCGGCACTTCCGAGAAACTGTAGTGAATGCGGAGGTTAAAAGCCCGACTGTCAGGAACCGAAGGTAAATAGTTAAGCTCACTGTCATTATCGCTAGAAAAACCATAGACAGAAGCAATTTCCACATTCAGCGGAAACGCTTTAACATCTTTAAAAGAAGACTTGTCTGCATCTATCGAGTAAGAAGCGCCCAAAAGCATCGGCAAAATCGCTTTTACCCCAGGTAAATCGCGTTTTTCGCTCATCAGCAAATCTCCTAAATCGATTAGCAGAGTTTGTCTTTGCGGATGAATGCTTTTGAGAGGCAAAGAATAGAGAATCGACTCACTAAATCCCCGTGCTACCGAACCTGCTTGCGGGTCGCCCTGACTTGTGCGAAAATTTATATTTGGTATCACAAACTGCACGTTATTTTGGACGCGCCGCAGTTGAAACAAGAAATCGCCGATCGGCATTCCGCTCAAAATGCCCGCTTCCCCCAAACCCGATGCCAATGTCACAAAGCACAGGAACTTTTTGTTGAATTGTTGCGGTGTAATTTCCAGATATACTTTATCAGTTGCTTGATTGCGGTAAAGAGTAAATAATCCCTCTAACTTTTGCGCGTCTTTGACAACCTCTTCAAAGGGTGCCAGAGTTGGCTGTTCGCTACTTTGTTCGTTACTGGGCGGCCCCGATGATAAAGCTAAAGGTAAAAAGAAACCTTTATACAAACTGAAACAGAAAAATGCTAAAGATAATATAAAAAATATCACAGGCAGATTTTTTCTATGATTTTTTATCTGTGTATTTTTGCTATTTTCAGGAAATATCAATCTTTTCATTTTCAGTATTTAGCCGCCGGAAAGAATAGTTTTGAAAGAGCAGCGGCCCACTCGGCACGCTAGGTTCCTTTAACTTCTAAAATAACTCAAAACTCAAAAGTCAAAACTACTGTTTCGCGGGCCAGGGAATCATGGGATCTTGAGCCAACCGCTTAGAAACGGCAACAGCCCCGTAACGGTTGAGGTGGCTGGGGTCGGAAAAAGATTCCCGCGCCTGGGGCCACAATAAACTCTTATCTAGGAAAATTAGTCCGCTTTGGGCTGCTAATTCTTGCATATATTGCCGGAATTCTTGTTCGTAACCAGTCCGCACCGGGTCTAAATAATCTTCCGTCAGAGGCATATTCACAAACACAAAATTGATGTTGCGAACCTTGGTAAATTCGATCAAATTTTTGAGTGCTAGAGCTTGTTCGCCTACCAATTTAAAATTTTGATAGTCGGAGTCATAATAACCAGATACTTTCGGGTGCTTCTGAAAGTAAGTCTCGGGATTGAAGCGTATATCGATCGGCAAAAAGCCATTTGGTTGAAACTCGCTGACGGGTTTACTCGCAGCAGTTGGCTGGGCATTTTCCGTTGTTTGTTCACCCAGGGCTGGCGTTTGGGCGATCTCGGTTGCAGCAGGGGCTGATGGATTGGCGAGCGAGCGTAAAAACCCTTTAAGTTGATCGCGCTTTTTGTAAGTTGCAGAACCCTCCACCAACTTTTGACTCACCAATTGCTGAACATTAGCTTGAGCTTGTCCCAAATTGTTTACCAATTCAGTCGCAGTCGCCACCGGATTGTTGGCGCTTTCGTTCGATGTTTCGGATTCTAATTGATTGGTGCGGATCAGAAAACTACCCCGGCTCAATTGCCTGTAACCTTCCGAAGAAGCGATCGCACTAAAAGTCAAATCCGGCCGCCCGCTGTTGAGAGCCCGCGCCCCGTCCGCCAACACCAGCAATTTCGGCAGTTGTTGTGGTGGCAAAATCCGACGGATGATCGAATCTACAACCTGGAGAGTAGCTCCATTTACCCCAAAATTATAAGCCCTCAGCCCCGGGTAGCCCGAAGCTGCCAAAGCGGTTTCCAAAACCGCCGGGTCGATTCCCCGCAGCGCCCTGGAACTACCGACAATTAAAATATCCGGCGGTTTTTTGTGCAGGTGGATGTACTCTTGATAGCGCGCTATCTGATCGTCAAGCTGCTCGCTCCTCAAAGTTGGGAACACCGGAGGAGCAGAAACATCAGCTACAGGAACGCTAGTATTTCCCGGTTTCGTAAACCCAGAGCCATTAAAAACCTCTTGCTGGTTCGCTTCCGGCGACGGCTGCAAGGGAATTTGAGGCAAATTCACCTCCCCAGAAGGGGGAACGGGGTTAGCGGTTTCGTTCGGAAGTCGGGCTGTAACGTCGCCCAAAGCCTTGGGAGCTGAATTTTGACAATTTGGGCCGCTGCAAACTTCGGAGCTGCTAGGAGCTTGACTGACCGTCGCAGATTGCAGAAATAGACCGAGCAGCCAATCGGTATTGAAAGTCAGCAGACAGCCAGCGATCGCCCAAATCAAAGCCATACCCGCCGCGCGATCGGCTCTCACGCCCCCCGGCGCAGCAGTATTCGTTGATAAACCATCGTTGGGAACAAACAAACCCGAAGCGACAAGGGGTTGCACCGCAGCTTGAACTAATTGCTCGCCCAGATTGTATCCGGGGAGTCTGATTTTGAAGCGGGGCCGCCAGGAGTTGGGCATTGGAGCATCGAACACCAAATTGTCGCCCAAACCCGAAAAACTCCCATCCTCCACCGGCGCAAAGTCCGGCACCGGTTCCTTTTCCAACACAGCCACTTGGGAGGGAGCCGATGCGGGTGCCGCTGCTGATTCCTCGTCAACAGCCGTTCTGAGGTCGATTGCGTAGCGCCACAGGGGCAGTTTCTGACCGGCGCGCCGTCCGTAGACTCGCACCCCTGCCACTCCCGGAATTTGTAAGTGCCGCAAAAATTTCGCCACCGGTGGGCCTACCTTCGACTGAGAAGGGCAAGTCAGAGCTTCTGTCATGACGTGCAGCACGTTGGCTTTTTGCAGCACGACAGCCCGAATCCCTCCTGTTTCCAGCTTGCGTCTGAGATTGGGGTTGAGCAACCTGTTCAATAAAAAAGTCAAAGCCAATTGGTCGCCCTCGATCGCCAGCGTTCTAGCGTTTGCCGCCAAGTCGGGGTGATGGGCGGCAGGCAAGTCTACCCAGTCTATCCACACCGGGGACTCCGGCGCCGCTTGAGAGTCCTTGGCTGGTTCTACGCCGTAGATAGTAGCTGCGCGGATGCCTTGGGGCGCGAAGGAGGCTAACAAAGGGGCGATCGCGTCGGTGGTTTGCTGCTTGTCGGGGTATTCTTGGCGTTTAGGCTTTTGTCCTTTTTTGGCAGTTTTGCTGCAAAAAAGGTGGAGGGTTGCTTCTTTGAGGGTAGCCCGCACTTCGACTCTTGATGCAGCCAAGTGTTGATTTAGCAGTTTGGCGATCGACTGTACGTCTCCCCACCTGGCCCATTCCTTGAGAATTTTGTCCGGCGAAGTCAAATCCACCCGCAACAGCCAGTCAGGCTTCGCTTCGCCGCTGACTTGGCTGGCGATCACGGCTTCGCGGAAATCCTCTAGTTGCAGTTTCCGTAGCCTGCCGGCGATGGGTTCGGCCAGCAATGAGGGGTCTGGGCTGTAAGCTGACTCGCACAGCACTAGCAGTCGGCGTTCCTTGGGTTTGATATTTTCCGGTGAATTCACCGGCAGGGTTTCCCGGCTGGTTTTGAGTTCTTTTTCGCGAATGCTGACTTTCACCGAAACTCCCATTGGCCCGAGGATTTCGCTGAGATAGCTGGCGATCGCATCTGGATACCCGCGGCGCGCCAACGTTTCCGGCGAAACCGTCAATGTTCCATCGCGATCGCCCTCGCCTGAGTCGGCTTCGGGGGATTGAATCAAAGCCACCGCGCCACGGTTCGCTTTCTGCTGCGGGGGAACGGCGGAACTAAAAGCTTCCCGCGTCGCAGCAGCCGAAGTGTCGATCGTCACGGGGGAAGTTTCAAAAGCTTCTGGGTATTGAATGCGGGAGGCGATGGGCAGACTTTCGGCGTCAAAATCCAGTTCTTCCCGTACTTGCGGCGGGTGGGCTGCTGTTTCTATCGGTTTTGGTGTCTGTTTGAGTTTCTGGTTGTCATTCTTAAATTTGCCGAAAAATCCGCCTCTTTTAGAGCTTGTTGGCGCTTCCTCGGGGGAACTCGCTGGCGGCGGCACTTCGGCAACTTTTGGTTCCGGTTGCTGTGGCTGTTGCTGTCGCTTGGGACTGCTGCAATCGAGCCGGACTGTCCAGTCATTTTGTCGGGAACCGATTTTGCGGCCGCACAGAAACAACTGGTAAATTTTAGCTCGATCGGGCAGCAGTCGCGTTAAATCAGTGTGTTCGAGCGCGTTGGTAAATCTCGCCGTCACCAATTCTTGAGACGGGCACTGCGCTGCTTCGCACAAAATGTGCAGGTGATTTCCCCGCAAGCGCGCTTGTACTTGAACTTCGGGAAGCCCTAAAGCTTCTTGCGCCCACTGCGACGCGCTCGATCGATTGTCTGCCAATATGCTCCCGTTCGCATTCAACATGAAACTCTAAATTTTGCCAAAGCTGGTTTTGTTTTCTAGAAATAGCACAGTTACAGATTTTACAGACAATTATTTGATTTGCCGAGCCTAACCGTTTTGTCTGGTTTAAGCCATGCTGGACTTAGTGTCTTGCCTTGTATCCCCTCGGCTTTGAGCCATTGGGGAATATTTTTTTGATAATACCTCGACATTTTGGCACAGATAGGCCCAAATTAAGCCAAGCAACAAGTTATTCGTCATTAGTCATATCGTTTCCGTTTGCATCCGAATAATAATTAGACCTCTCTCATAATTCTTGTGGAACAGGCATCCTGCCTGTTCAAGACTGGCTTTTCTGGAAATGTCTATTATTTTTCGACTGTAGTGCTGTGGTTTCCTTGGGCTACGCGGAGAGAGTCGCACGAGCGATAGCATTCGGGGAGTATCCCGATTTTATACAAAGTGTTTTTTCCGAGTGCGAGCTTAATATCTCGCGAGAAGATATTTATAGACTTGGCTGCGCGGGGACGATCGCTTGCAGGATATCATTCCGATGTCACCCGATTTGAGCTTAGAAGTCATTAGTCAGAAAGCAGCGGTCAAGATGATTATTTGCCTTGTAAACTGAGGATTACGGATTGACACAGGAGAAATTTATGCCGTCGGAAAACCAAGACTTGCTCAAAACTCAAACACCTAACAGTCCAAAGTTGCCAGTTCCCTCAGACATTTTATTGAGCTTGGTCGCCTTACCCATGCTAGGCGGGTTGGTGGTGGCTAAAGCTGCTGCTGAGTTTGTTGCGTCGATCGGCGTTGAAAGCGAAGAAGTTTTTCGGGGCTCGCGCCTCCCCGTGCTCAACTTTCCTCAATCACACGACTAGAAAGCCCAAGGAGGGATGCTGCTGCTAGAAGTTTAATTTTTTGACCCCGCCTAAAAACGGATACCAGCCCCCGACTCCTGTCGTGGAGAGATAAAAATTTTCCACCCTAGTTCAACTTCCCAGATTCCTCTTTGGAGTAAATCTAAAATTGTTCGACTGAGCGCGACTCAACTGACCGCTCGCCGGACCTCTCAGGCTGAGCGTCTAAAATCTAAAATCGCAAGTCAACTGATATGAAAGCTTGACAATAGGTACAATCTGTGGCCTAAGAATTAATCTTTCCTTATACTTTGTACATAAGTGCCTTCTACTTTCTACGTTGCAATAAGTTGTCTCAAATTTGACTGCAAACAAAAGTGTTTTAGGCGAAACTAAACCATACAATTTTCTTGACACCCGCAGCTATTGAGGAACAGCCCGATGAGTTCAGTCCTCCAGTCTTCAGAACAGGCTATTGATGCAACATCTATTTCCCATTCTCCCGCTTACTCAAAATCAGACCTGTTTCTGCGCAATCGCCTCAAAGTAGTAGAGGACTTGTGGGAATCGGTGCTGCGACAGGAGTGCGGGCAGGAATTGGTGGATTTGCTCCAACAGATGCGATCGGTCAATTCCGCTGAGGGACAAGCCACTCACTTTCGCGAGTCGAATGTCGTACAGCTAATCGAAAAGCTCGACCTCAACGCCGCCATCCGCGCCGCTCGGGCTTTTGCACTGTATTTTCAGTTGATCAACATTGTCGAACAGCACTACGAACAGCGAGACCAACAGCTAGCTTACTCTAGCAGCAACGATGCTGGTGGGCGGATGTTTTCTAAGCTGCCAGGACAAGCAACGGATGCCCCCGATCGCCCCCGGCACAGGGAAGGCCCAAGCCCCACCCAAACAGCTTTGAGCAATGCAGACAGCAGCGAGACGATCGCCCGAGATGCCGGCACTTTTCACCAACTGTTCCCGATGCTGCTGCGCTTGAACGTGCCGAGCCAGCAAATTCAGCGCTTGATCGATCAGTTGGACATCCGCTTGGTATTTACCGCTCACCCGACGGAAATTGTCCGCCACACGATCCGCACCAAGCAGCGGCGAATGGCGAAGATTCTCCAACAGCTAGACCAAGTTGACGAGAAATTTCAGGTGCTCGGAGCCGACCCTCAAAGCCCCTACCCGGTGTCTTGTTGGGCAGCGGCGGCTCTCCAAGAGCAACTGATGGAAGAAATTCGCCTCTGGTGGCGCACTGACGAACTGCACCAGTTCAAGCCGACTGTGCTTGACGAGGTGGAGTACACTCTGCACTACTTTGAGGAAGTGCTGTTTGATGCTATTCCCGAACTCTACCAGCGCTTAAAGCAAGCTCTGCACGCTTCTTATCCTTATTTGAAACCGCCAAGTTACAATTTTTGCAAGTTCGGTTCTTGGGTGGGATCGGACAGGGACGGCAACCCTTCTGTGACTCCGAAAGTTACTTGGCAAACTGCTTGCTATCAGCGCCACTTGGTGCTAGAAAAGTACATCGCCGCGGTGAAGCGGCTGAACGAACTTTTGAGTTTGTCGCTGCACTGGAGCGACGTGCTGCCGGAATTGCTGGAATCTCTCGATCGCGACCGATCGGAATTTCCGGAGGTTTACGAGCAGTGGGCAATCCGCTATCGGCAAGAACCTTATCGGTTGAAGCTGGCCTACGTGCAGCAGCGACTGGAAAATACGCGCGATCGCAATTGGCGGCTCTACAAAGGAGACGAGTTGCAGCGGGAACGCGAAGCTTTGTCAGAACCTCCGGGAATGTCGGGGCTTTATCGATCGGGTACTGAGTTTTTAGCCGAGTTGCAGCTCATCGAGCACAATTTAGTGGAAACAGGTTTGAGCTGTCGGGACTTGGAAAATCTGCTCTGCCAAGTAGAAATTTACGGATTTAATTTGGCTTACCTAGATATCCGCCAAGAGTCAACAGTACACTCCGACGCTTTGAGCGAAATTGCTGAATACTTGCAAATTTTGCCCAAGCCTTACAATCAAATGTCGGAAGGCGATCGAATTATTTGGCTGGCAACGGAACTGCAAACTCGCCGCCCTTTAATTCCAGCAGAATTGCCCTTTTCTCCCAAAACTTGCGAGACGATCAATACCTTCCGAATATTGCGGCAAATGCAGCAGGAGTTTGGCCAGGAAATTTGCGAAACTTACGTCATTAGCATGAGCCACGATGTCAGCGATTTGCTGGCGGTTTTGCTGTTAGCAAAAGAAGCAGGACTTTACGATCCGGCGACAGGAATTAGCAGCATTCAAGTAGTTCCCCTGTTTGAAACTGTGGAAGATTTGAAAAAAGCGCCGGAAGTAATGCAGCAGTTATTTGATTTGCCGCTTTATCGAGCTTTGCTAACAGGAGGCTACGCGCAGGAAATCGCTGAAAAAAGCGAAGAAAATATCCAATGTCCAATCGAAACTCTCAAATTGCAAGAGGTGATGCTGGGCTATTCGGACAGCAATAAAGATTCGGGTTTCCTTAGCAGCAATTGGGAAATCCACAAAGCTCAAAAGGCTTTGCAAATGGTTGCGGAAAAATACAATGTAGAGTTGCGGATTTTTCACGGCAGAGGCGGTTCTGTAGGGCGCGGCGGCGGGCCTGCTTACAAGGCAATTTTGGCTCAGCCTGGAAAGAGTATTAGCGGGCGAATTAAGATTACCGAACAAGGCGAGGTTTTGGCTTCTAAATATTCTTTGCCGGAGTTGGCGCTTTACAATTTGGAAACTGTGGCGGCCGCGGTAATTCAAGCTAGTTTGCTGCACACTGGTTTTGATGGCATTGACCCTTGGAATGAGATCATGGAGGAGTTATCGGCGAGATCGCGATCGCACTACCGCCATTTAATCTACGAACAAGCGGATTTAGTCGATTTCTTCCACCAAGTTACCCCGATTCAAGAAATCAGCCAGTTGCAAATTAGTTCTCGCCCGGCCCGGCGCGGTGGCAAAAAAGACATCAGCGGTTTGCGAGCCATTCCGTGGGTGTTTAGCTGGACTCAAAGCCGCTTTTTGCTGCCTTCTTGGTACGGTGTCGGCACAGCTTTGCAAGAGTTTTTGCTGGAGGAACCGGAAGAACACATGAAACTTTTGCAGTATTTCTACTTGAAATGGCCATTTTTTAGAATGGTAATTTCTAAGGTGGAAATGACTTTATCTAAGGTAGATTTGCAGATTGCAGAACACTACGTGCAGGAGTTAGCTTTGCCGGCTGACAAGGAGCGTTTTCAGACTTTATTCGAGCAAATTGCTGCCGAATTTCACTTGATTCGGGGTTTGGTTTTAACTATTACCGGACATCAACGTTTGTTAGACGAAGATCCGTCGCTGCAGCGATCGGTGCAGTTGCGAAATGCGACGATTGTGCCTTTGGGTTTGTTGCAGGTTTCGCTGCTGAAACGTTTGCGGCAGCACGGTAGTGGCGGGGTTCCGGGGGTGATTCACTCGCGTTACAGCAAGGGTGAATTGTTGCGGGGAGCTCTGCTGACGATTAATGGTATTGCTGCGGGGATGCGGAATACCGGCTAGGGAAATAGTTGGAGTTTTGAATTAGTGGTAAGGTGCGGTAGGCGCACCTTGCTACTGGTAGTTTCAGAATTCAGGCGATCGCCTATTGTAGTCACAGCCAGAGGAAAGTGTTCGCTATCCTAGCTGAGATTTTTTTATGTCTAAACGCAAACAGTCTGAAGGTTGTCGCCCGATGCTGCGGCGCACTTTTTTATTTTTAACGGGCATAGCTTTGGCGCGGGTTGCGGCTGACTATTTTGCGAGCGCCCAAAACCGAGATAGTTTCTTGAGTCTAATGGGTCAACTGTGGCAAAAGTCACTCGCTTTTTTATCAAGTATACAATCCAATCAAACTGCTCAACCTCTCCCTAACAATCCGGTTGTAAAATCGGCAAAAACCAATCAACCTCTGCCGAGTAATCCCATTGTAAAATCGCCAGAAAGTTCTCCTGCTGCACAGCCGTCTCAACCTCAATTTATCAAACGTTCTGCTAAGCAAGCAAAACCTGTACAGGTCAGCAGTCAAAATGTAGATGGCGCAAGTTTTTATCTCACAACTATTGACCTCGCAGACCCAGAAATTTATATCACAATTGGGTTAGCTAATAATGCAGATTTTGCAAATACTTCTAAAGTCACGCGGGGCGATGAACCTTTTGAAAATATGGTGGCGCGTTACCGGGCTGCTGTTCTTGCTAACGGGACTTTTTTTGGTAAAGATGAGCAGAAATCTGTGCTGGGAAATATGGTGGCGGCGGGTAAGTTTCTGAAATACAGCCGATGGGAAAATTACGGCACGACTTTGGGGATTAAAGCGGGAAATCAATTGGAAATGGTGACGGCTAGAACTGAAGGTAAGCCGGATTGGAGTCAACATTGGTTTTCTCTGACTTGCGGGCCGAGATTGGTTAAAGGGGGGAAAGTTTGGCTGTCTCCTTTATCGGAAGGTTTTAAAGATTCTCATGTTTTGGGCGTGGGTTCGAGAACGGCGATCGGCTTTCCGGCTTCGAGAGATAAGTTATTTTTGGTGACTTTTCTTGATAGTTTGTCTTTGGAAGCAGAAGCTAAGGTTATGCAGAGGATCGGCTGTTTTGAAGCGATGAATTTGGACGGGGGCGCTTCGGTGGGTTTGGCTCATCAAGGGGAGATTTTATTGCCGCCGGGACGGAATTTGACGAATGTCCTGGTAGTTTACGATCGCGAATATCCAGCCCCGGCTCAGTTAAAGGAGTCCTGGGAACGCTTTCAAAAGGGCTCTCGACCTTCCCCCGATCCGTCCGTTTTTTTTGATTGATCTAGCAGAAGGAAGTTCGGAAACCAAGCACGCGATCGGGATGTAACGGATGGAAGAAAGAAGTCCGATGGAAGTCAGAATCGAGGGAACACCCCGATTTTGGGTAGTGCTCCCGAGGGAAGGATGAGAGAATTAGAGATAATGCTATAACCAGTGCTGGGGATACGTCCTTTCTGCGGCTAAATTATTAAAGATGACGGCGCACAAGACCAAAATTATTGAGCCCTCAAAAGCAGGTGTTAGCAAAAATTTCCAGTCTGGTTTGGTCATCATGACGACTAAGGCAACTGCTCCCGAAGGCGGATGTAGAGTTCGCGTAATCTGCATAATTCCGATCGCAGTAGAAACAGCCATTCCCATCGCCCAGGGAGAAGAACCGAGAAAATGCAGAATCATTAAACTGGTGAGAGCAGCTAAGAAATTGCCCCCAATGACATTCCGGGGTTGAGCCAAAGGGCTGTCAGGGACACCAAAGATCAGAACGCTTGTAGCACCAAACGGAGCCATTAGTAAAGGAGAATTAGTTTTTACAGCAAGATAGGACGTTGCAGTAATTGCCAAAAAACTGCCAATCCAACTCCAAAAAATATGCCGAGGATGAGGTCTGTCTACTGGGCAGGTCAATGCACACGAGCGCCATCTCCCAAAGGTTTTAAACCAATAACTTTCCCATTTCAGTCGAATTTTTTTACTGTCAATCATAAATTAGGTTACTTGATAACCAGGCTTCTTAAATTGTCTGAACTAGCCTCCGGTAAAGTTAAGATATCATAACAATTGCTCAAAAAGTAGCTAAAGGCACAGATTTTTTACTTGTATGCCACTCAAGCAGCAGCTAACCACTCGCTGGGAACCCACTCGCAAGTTTGGTGGGTTTTGCAACAGACGTTATCGGCAGTCGCACAACTTCACCGTTAGCCGTCAGAGTTATTGATGAGCTTCAGTTGACAGTTGACAGTTGACAGTTGACAGTTGACAGTTGACAGTTGACAGCAAGATAGCGACCTCTACCTGGAAGGAAGAGGATTGGTGTAATGAATAGTCTTCTTTTAATTTCTCCCGCTTATGGTTCCGGGTTTAAACCAATTCTTTCTGGTAAAGCCAGAGGTTATTTGTAAGGTGCGATGCCCAGTCAGCATAAATTGAAAGATCGCACCCAGACTTTGGATAAGTCTCTAGTTCAGAATGCCATCGCCCTTTTCTGGTTAGTGCGATCTTCTCGCTCGCACTCGGATATAATTACGAACTTAATTTTCGTTATGGAGAGTTTTCCCACTCGGCGGTAAGCTTGCGGAAATTGTATTGAGACACGCCAGGGTGACAAGTAACGCAACTGCTGATATTTGCGGGTTGTGGCAGTTTTACTTTGGGGTGCAGTGCTTTGAAATAGCGAGAACTGGCGACTCGGTAGGCAAGTTCTTCGTCTTTTGCTTGGGGACGGGAAAAAGTTTGCAGGTAGTTCCAGACTAGCAGGCGGGGCGGGTCTACTAGCAGTTTGATAGTTTGTCCGTAGTGTTGGGGATCTTGCAGCAAGCGGCGCCAAGTTTCTGTAGGTAATACTTGCGGCGGTAAAGCGATGTGACAGGTGCCGCAGTTTTCTAGGTACAGTTGCTGTCCGAGTTGATAGCGTTCGGGAATGCGATCGACAGTTCCAATATCCTCGATCGAAGACACCTGAGCAAGTCGCGCGGAAGTGCGAGAGTAGGCAGTCTGAGCTGCAACCCATCCGCCACAGGTACAGCAGATAATTATCAACACTAGCAAGGTTGAGTAAAGCCCCCGCAAGCCTACTCTGCGACGTTTGCGGGGTTTTTCCTGTTTCATAATTCTGAATTTATTTTTGGTTAAATCACTGGTATGCTCATGCCTTCGCGGGCTAAGCAGCTATTGGCGAAAACTTCCTGCACCTCTGCTTCGACTCGATCGAGAAAATTGTCGTCGTGGCCCGGATCGTGGTGAAACATCACGATTTTTTTGACTCCAGCAGCTTTCGCTACTTCTACTCCTGCTTGCCAAGTCGAGTGTCCCCAGCCGACTTTCGGGGTTTTGAAGTTGTAATACTCTTCGTTGGTATAGTTGGCGTCGTAAATCAGCACGTCGGCGTTGCGAGCTAGGTGTAACACGTTGTCGTCCAGGCGATCGGGAAAATGTTCTGTATCGGTGCAGTAGACGGCCGTGTGTCCCTCCCAGGTGACTCGATATCCGATCGCCGTATTAGGATGGTTGAGCAGTGCGGTTTCTATTTTCACATCGTCGAGTTCGAGAATATCCCCAGGCGTCAAATCGTTGAATTTGAGGTCTGACTGCATCACTTGGATGGGGACGGGAAAATTGGGGTGCAGCATTTGGTCGGCAAGACGGTGTTTGATGGTAGTGCCGTTGGGGGCGATCGCACCGTAAATGTGAAAGCAGTTCCCAGGGATAAAGGCGGGAGTAAAAAACGGAAACCCTTGAATGTGATCCCAGTGAGTATGACTAAAAAACATATGGGCTTCAACCGGCATTTGCCGCAGCAGGTTGAGGCCGAGAACTCGCAGGCCCGTACCGCCGTCAAAGATCAGGCGTTTTTTGCCCAAGCGCATTTCTACACAGGAGGTGTTACCTCCGTAGCGAAGTGTTTTGGTGCCAGGGGTGGCTATGCTGCCCCGCACGCCCCAAAACTGAACGACAAACTCGGTCAAAGGACTATTTTCCATTGTGGCTTTGTGATCGGAAGGCTGTGGATTGGGTAGAGAGGGTGGGGAATCAGGCATTTTTTTTAGCTTTGGGGGCAGGAATTTGGGAGTTGAAATCTTAGATTTTAGATTTTAGTTTTTAGTTTTTAGCAATCTGTACTATAATCAAGCGCTTTATCGGGAAACCATCCGACTGCCCAACACTTGGGCTGTTAGAATCCTAAACCGTACCTGTTGGTGTAGGAGATGTAACCCTTGAGAGATTATTTTTTGCATCCTGTGGGCTGCCCGGCGTGTTCGGTGTTCTGAGATTAAGATAGCGCCGAACCAGAGTGTTCGGGTAAAATTTCCTCAAACGTAGAACACCTTCCCCAGGGGGAGAATTTGCGCTTCATCTTAACTCTAGGAGTAGTATTTTTTTCAAGATTGGGGCCGGGGCGGGGTTTTGAGGAATGCCGTTCCGGTGACTCGACATTCACGACTGATTTGACATTCTACCCACCACCCGTTCCTCGACTGCATCCTTAGACCTGCACCGATCGCCTTAAGTTGGGCCTCCTGAGTTTTTAGTGGGGGTGCAGTCGAGGAGTGGGGGTTAGGGGCTTATTTGCGATCGGCTGCGATGCACTTTTCCACTAAGGGCATGACTTGATCGACATCTTGCCAACCCAGAATTTCCGTGACTTTTTTCTCCAAATTTTTGTAGGTTCTAAAAAATTCGGCTATTTCGTCCAAGCGGTGGGGGGCTACGTCTTTGAGGGACTTATAGTGAGCATAGCGGGGGTCTTTGTCGGGAACGCACAGGAGTTTTTCGTCCCTGTCGCCTCCGTCGATCATTTCCAGCATTCCGATGGGACGGGCTGCGATTATGCACCCTGGAAATGTGGGCTCATCCATCATTACCATGCCGTCGAGGGGGTCGCCATCATCGGCTAAGGTATTGGGTATGAAGCCGTAGTCGCACGGATATTGGACTGAGGAAGAAAGCACCCGATCGAGAGCAAAGGCTTGTAAGTCTTTATCAAATTCGTACTTGTTTTTGCTACCGGCGGTAATTTCGATGAGGACGTTGAGCAGTCCTGGTTTCGGCTGTGCCGGAATTAGCGATAAGTCCACAACAATATCTCCAAGTTAACAGATGATTGGGATGAGTGCTACTTGCCAAATCCCTTTGATAGCATTTTACGGGCGATCGGGGCCGACGGTTGCATGAGATTGACACAAAGCGAGGGAGTGTGTCGCCGGCTGGGAGAATACACGCTTTCGGGCGAGACGCCCATCCCACACAAGAGAGAGGGGACGGGCGGGACGCCCATCCCACAGCTTGAGAGGGGAATGCTTGGTTTGGGCGAGGGAGATATTTTCACATCGATCTCTTCTTTTGACCGTCTGTCAAAGTTCTTTGAATTTTCAATCTCAACCACTGGCTTAGTTCTGTTGCTAACCACTCGATTTCTGATTCACTTAGTTCTTGCTTCACTCCTAACTGATATTTGTGCTTGCCGGCTTGAACTATCATCTGATAGACTTTCCCTAATTTCACTTCCGAGTGGCCCTCCTGCATAAGTAATGATGCCGTTTGATATAACTCTCTAGGGATTGAAAAAGCCAAAATCATAACTTTTATAACTTTTACACCAATACCGCTGTTTCTATATTCACGTTGTTGAATTTCCAACTGGTAAATCTCCTTCCTTGGAGCTGGCTTGGAATGATTCCATCTCAACCCCAGCAGATTGCTTGTATGGGAGATTTGCTGCCGATCGATTCTGAAGCGCCTTTCCCGAAATAGTGCAAATATAAACTTTACTCCTACCATACATAACAAAATTCCTGATATTTTTATAAAAATTTCCCGATCTATTTTGAAAGTATCACTCAACAAATCCCTTGCTATCAATGAGACAAAACTCGCTGATACCAGAGCCGAAAGCGTGGCAATTAAACCAAAACCGATGCCTTGTGGCGGAATTACAATTTCTATAAACTCCGAATTTTTGGTAAGTTTAATATCGCTGCCTTGTGGCTGCAGCACCACCATAGGACTTTTTTTGATAAGGCGGGGATTTTGGAGCGATACTAATGCTTTCCCAGCCGAAGATAACCGTTTCGACAAACTCGGTTCAGTCATCCATTCCAGCCAATCTATTAAATTAGGATTGAGCTGTGGTACCCGATCTGCAAATTGAATTTTCAAATCCTGTTGCGACAGTTCAGTGGGATGCAAACCTGTTACCAAATAAATTAAAGTTGCACCTAAACCGTAGAGGTCAGAAGACGGAACCGAGCGCCCGCCAAATTGTTCCGGTGCCATATATCCGTAAGTTCCTACTACTGTAATTGTGCCGCCAAATTTTACAGCTTGGTTTTGTACCGAACCGAAATCAACTAAATAAACTTGTCCGACCGAGTTACCCGATCTGCTGTGCAGTAAAATATTACTGGGTTTAATGTCACGGTGAATAACAGGCGGATCTTGCTGATGCAAATAATTCAAAATTGCTAACAGCGATTTAGCTAATTCTTTCACCTCGCTTTCGCTAAAAGTACGCCCCGATCGCAAATGCTCTTGCAAAGTTTTTCCCTCTACATAAGTCTGTACCAGGGCAAAGCTTTTACTGTGGGGTTCGTCAATTTCCAGGTAGTCGAGGTAGCGCGGAATTGCTGAGTGAGAAAGTGCTTTTAAAGTTTCCGCTTCCCGTTCAAATAGCTTAAGGTCTTGCCATTCAAAATCGCTGCCGAGGAATAGCTGTTTGATGACAACTAATTCTTGAGTTTGTGAGTCGCTAGCCAGCAGCGTTTGGCGACCAGTTTGTTTTCCTAGTTGTCGCTGCACTTCGTAGCGTTCTGCTAATATTTTGGCGGTCATATTTTTTTACGTTAATTTGAATTTGAGGGGAACGTCGGGGTTCAGAAACCGAGTTTTTTACCGATTCTGGCGCTTGTAATGCGTCTTTTCGTAAAAACCCGGTTTCTACGAGTCGGAGTGCGTCCATAACTGTAAATTTTAGATTACAGTCCACTTTCTTTTTGATACCACCGGGCAATAGATTTGCTACTTGCCCCCATTGACAGTCCTGCAATTAGCGACGGTGCAAGCACGAAAATAATCTCCACACTCCAATCGTTTAGCTTATTCCAATCCATTGTCCGAAAATAGACGATGCTTGTCGAGGTACAGAGTACGATACTAACTGCAGTTAAAACCTGTCGGTGAAGTTTGGGATTAGTTAGGGGAAAAAACCACAAGCGAGTCACAATTCCTACGATTATTCCGTTCCCCAACCCCAGCAGCAAGCCGAGAAAAAGACCGATAAATCCTCCGAAAATTGTCGCCACTACCGGAAAAAGAAAGGTGCCGTAAATTGCTGCACAAGATCCTACAGATAGAAGTCCTGTCCAAGTGCTGCGCCAGATCACATTCTTGAACAAGCTAAAGGTGTTCAGGGTTTTTACCTGGCTCAATGGCAGAGAATATTTATTTATTTGCTGTTTATTTATTTGCTGCGGTTTTTCTAGAACTTCTTTTGCTATTTGAACTGAGGCGGGACGGCATTCTAAACTCGGATGCGTCATCCACTTGAGCCAATTGGTAAAACCAGGACTTAATTTGGTGATTTGCTCGAATTCGATCTGCAAATCTTTCTGCGGCAAGTCGGCAGGATGCTGCTTGGTAATTAAGGCGATTAATGTTGCTCCCAAGCCGTACAAGTCGGAAGCGGGAACCGCCCTCCCGCCAAATTGTTCTGGCGGCATATAGCCGTAAGTTCCGACAACGGTGACTGTTTTTCCTTGTTGGGTTGCTAGGGTTTGAACTGCACCGAAATCCACTAGGTAGACTTCGCCGACGCTGTTGCCCGATCGATTTTTGAGTAAAATATTGCTGGGTTTAATGTCGCGGTGAATCACCGGGGGCTGTCGCTGGTGCAGGTAGGCGAGAATGTCTAATAATGCTGCTGCTAATTGTCTGGGGGGGTGACGACCCGCCCCAAACCCATAGTTAGTAAGGATTGAGCCAACTTGTGGTAAAAAAAGATAGGCAGC